>JAJRYF010000108.1 GCA_024275935.1 Gammaproteobacteria bacterium
AATTTGGGCAATAGCTTTACTGCTGGTGCCATACCAGTTGTCAAACACTCTGGCAGATTCAAGAAATTCACCAGCCTGGTTCTGCGCCTCAAAGGTTTCCAAATCTACGAAGTGATAATGGCTACCCTCGCTCTCACCTGGTCGCGGTGGTCTGGTGGTGGTGGATATAGATAGCTCCATATTTGGGTTGGTTTCCAGCAAGGCATTAACCAGGCTGGATTTTCCCGCTCCAGATGGGGCTGAAACTACAAACAGGTTGCCAAAGGTTTTTACTGGCGCTGCGGGCTTATTCGACATTTTGAATTTGCTCCCGCATTTGTTCAATTAATACCTTTAGCTCCACCGATGCTTTGGAAGTTTTTTCATCGACAGACTTTGAACCCAGGGTATTGGATTCACGGTTGAACTCTTGCATCAGAAAGTCCAGTCTGCGGCCCACGGCTTCGTCGCGTTGCAAAATATGGATGGCTTCGCTTACATGCGCTGCTAATCTGTCGAGTTCTTCGTCCACATCCATTTTTTGTGCCAGCAGGGCAACCTCCTGCTCTAAGCGGCCTGGGTCTAACGGCTGGTCGGCGAAGGCTTCTACTTTTGTGCTCATGCGTAGGCGTAGTTTCTCTCGAATTTCAGGCAGCCATTGGCGTAAATTTACTATCCAGTTGTCGATGCCCTGCAGGCGCTCATTAATCATTTGGGCCATTTTCTCACCCTCTCGTTCACGGGCGGCAATTAATTGCTCAAGTACGCTTTCTAGCATTTCCATAGCGGCGGCGTAAATTGGCGCCATATCACCGGCTTGTTCCTGCACCAGTTCCGGCCAACGCATTAAGGCCAGCAGGTTAGGCGGCTGTTGTTGGCCACTAAGCTGTTCTAATTGAGTGTGTATATCCAGCAACGAGCTGGCAAGCTCTTGATTTAACTGGAGGCTGCCGCCAACACTGGCCCCGCTTGGATGGAAGCGCAAGGTTATATCAATTTTGCCGCGCTGCAGGCTGGTTGTTAGTCGCTCTCTTATAGCAGGCTCCATAGCGCGGAATTCTTCAGGCAGGCGCGGCTGGACATCCAGATACCGATGGTTAACACTGCGGATTTCCCAGGCTAGCCGCCCAAATGGGAATTGTTTTTCTGCGCCTGCGTAGGCGGTCATGCTACGAATCATACTAATCTCACTTTTGGGTTCAGCTCATGGCACAATATACCGATAGATTATCGCATGATTAGCAACAGCAAAAGGAATTTCAATGAATTCAGAGCAAACCGATTTAAGGCCTAGTGGCAGAAGCTGCGACCAACTGCGGACATTAAGCATTGAGCGGGCTTACACCTGCCACGCTGAAGGCTCGGTATTGATTAGTTGTGGGCAAACCAAAGTGCTGTGCACTGCTAGTGTAGAAGAGAAGGTACCGCCATTTCTGCGCGGTAAGCGCAAGGGTTGGGTGACTGCTGAGTACGGCATGCTACCGCGATCTACCGGTTCGCGGATGGGGCGTGAGGCAGCGCGCGGCAAGCAGAGCGGTAGAACCCAGGAAATTCAACGCCTGATTGGGCGCTCTTTGCGTGGAGTAATGGATCTTGAGGCTTTGGGAGAGCGAACTATAACCCTTGATTGTGATGTCATCCAGGCAGATGGCGGCACTCGTACTGCGGCTATTACTGGTGCTTATGTGGCTCTGGTTGATGCTTGCAACTATCTGTTAAGTAAAAATAAGATTAAACAAAGCCCGGTGCATGGACAAATTGCCGCGGTTTCAGTCGGAATCTATAAAGGCGTGCCAGTGCTGGATCTCGATTACCCGGAAGATTCGCAGGCCGACACCGATATGAATGTGGTTATGAATGCCGCAGGTGGCTTTATTGAGGTACAGGGCACTGCCGAGGGACACGCCTTTAGTAGCACGGGAATGAACGCTATGTTGGCCTTGGCGCAAAAAGGTATCGAGGAGTTACAAAGCGCACAAAATGCAGCGCTGGAAGAATAAAATGCAGCAGTTGGTAATGGCCACCGGCAATGCCGGTAAGCTGGTTGAAATGCGTGAGTTGCTAGCCCCATTGGGTTTTCAGGTTTGTGCTCAGACAGACTTAGGGGTAGAAGATATCGATGAGCCAGGCCCTGGGTTTATTGAAAATGCCCTGCTAAAGGCCCGCCATGCAGCCGCTGTAACCGGACTTCCAGCAATAGCCGATGATTCAGGCTTGGTGGTGCCAGCCCTGGCTGGTGCTCCGGGGGTTTATTCAGCCCGCTATGCCGGTGAGGGGGCTACTGCAATGGAAAACAACCAGAAGCTCCTTGCTGCCATGTCGTCTTTGCCAGCACAGCAGCGGCAGGCTTGGTTTATTTGTCAGGTGGTAGCAGTAACCAGCGCAAATGATCCGTTGCCTTTGCTGGCTCATGGGCGTTGGCACGGTAGCATTCTACAAGCTGCCAGCGGTAGTGGAGGCTTCGGCTACGACCCTTTGTTTGCGCCTATAGATATGAATTGTAGCGCGGCTGAGTTAGTAGCGGAAACCAAGAACGCAATCAGCCATCGTGGCTTGGCGATTGCTGATCTATTGCGGCAAATTCAGCAACACTGGTCAATGCTTAGTCTGCCGCCACTGAGTTTGTACATCCATATACCCTGGTGTGTACGCAAATGCCCTTATTGTGACTTTAATTCGCATGCGGTAAAGAATGAAATCCCACAGGCAAAGTATGTCCAGGCCTTGCTTCAGGACCTGGAGGCTGACTTGCCCCAAGTCTGGGGCCGCACGGTGCACTCAATCTTTATTGGCGGCGGCACACCGAGTTTGTTTTCTGCGGCATCAATTGCAGATTTAATTTCCGGGGTGCGGGCGCGTATTCAAGTGCACCCTGGGGCTGAAATAACGATGGAAGCCAACCCTGGTACACTGGAGCATGATAGCTTTTCAGCCTACCGTGACGCTGGCATAAACCGGGTCTCACTAGGGGCACAGAGTTTTTCTGATCCTCACTTGCACGCGCTTGGTCGAATCCATGGAAACGCTGAAATTCTGACTGCGGTAGCAGCGATAAAGTCAGGCGGTATAGATAATTTCAATCTTGATCTAATGGTTGGGTTGCCCAACCAAAGCCGCCAACAGGCACTGGATGATTTGCAACAGGGGCTTGCGTGTGGGCCCACACATATATCGCATTACCAACTTACCCTGGAGCCAAATACTCAGTTTGCACATCAACCGCCAGCTGGGTTGCCTGGGGACGATGATCTGGCTGATACTCAGGATGCCTGTGCCAGCCTTCTAGCTAGCCATGGGTTTGCGCAATATGAAGTTTCTGCCTGGGCAAAGACAGGCAACAATCACGACTACCAGAGCCGCCACAATCTAAATTATTGGCGCTTTGGTGACTACCTGGGCATTGGTGCCGGGGCGCATGGAAAAATTACCCAACCAGCTAAGGATGTGGTATTGCGGAGCTCCAAACACCGCCATCCACAAGCCTATCTTGAAGCTATCAATAGTGGTTTATTTATTGCGGCCCAGCAACAATTAACCCATAGCGATTTGATTTTTGAATTTTTTCTTAACCAGTTGCGCCTAAAACAAGGTGTGAGGTTTGAAGATTTCAGCCCGCGCACAGGCATCGACTGGGAAAGCGTACAGCCATTGGTAGAGCAGGGCGTAAGCGCGGGTTTCTTTGGCAAACCGAGCAAGCAAGATAAATATTTGCGCTGTACGGGCAAGGGCTGGCAATATTTAAATGCGGTTCAGGCATTGTTTTTGTCTGAATAACCCTCGTCGGGTTTCTGGGTAGTGCCAATATGCTTGTCATGTATGGGTCGCTTTAGTATAATACCCAGCTCTTTTGAAGATTTTGGCAGTATAGATCATGAAATCCGGTATCCACCCAGAAAACAAGCAGGTTGTCTTTCAGGACGCTTCCTCAGACTTCGCGTTTCTGACGCGTTCTACCATCCACACTAAAGACACTATTAAGTGGGAAGATGGTAACGAATATCCTTTGGTGAAGGTGGAGATTTCCAGTGCTTCGCACCCGTTTTACACCGGTAAGCACCGCATTGCTGAGTCTGGCGGTAGGGTAGATAAATTCAAGCAGCGTTACGGTAAATAGTGCAAATTGGATTGAGTAAATAATTTGTATAAAACCCGTTCCGGTTGTGGAGCGGGTTTTTTTTGAGCTGCGTATTTAATTCGATTGACCATAATCAATGTAATCTAACCATTGAGGGATAAACTCAGTTGTTAGTAATCTAAGTATAAGGAGACCATTGTGTCAGATAATAAAGTGATTTTGAGTGACGGGGCGGCGGGAACTAAGCTAGAGCTACCGGTTATCCGTGGCACTGAAGGTGATCCTACGCTGGACATCAAAAATCTACACAAGGAAACCGGTTATTTTACTTATGATCCGGGTTTCGCACAGACCGCATCTTGTTCCAGTGCGATTACTTTTATTGATGGCGGCAAAGGTATTTTGCGTTATCGTGGCTATCCGATTGAGCAGTTATCAGAAAGCAGCTCTTTCTTGGAAGTCGCTTACTTGCTAATTAATGGCGAGCTCCCAAACGCTGATGAAATGCAGGAGTTTGATCACGATATTACCTATCACACCATGGTGCATGAAAAGCTCAATACATTTATGACCGGCTTTCATTATGATGCCCACCCTATGGCCATGGCCGCTGGCGCAATTGGCTCTATGGCTGCGTTCTACCATGACCGCCTAGATCCAGAAGACCCAAAACAACGGGAGCTGGCAGCTAAACGCATGATTGCTAAAATGCCAACCATTGCCGCTAGTTGTTATCGCCATCACCGGGGTTGGCCAACGGCTTATCCGAAAAACTCTTTGAACTACACAGAGCGCTTTCTTGACATGATGTTTTCAGTGCCTGCTGAGCCTTATGAAGTTAATCCGGTAGCGGCTAAAGCACTGGATTTGTTATTTATTCTACATGCTGATCATGAACAGAATGCTAGCACCTCAACGGTGCGCCTGGTAGGCAGTACGGGTGCTAACCCGTATGCTTGCATTGCCGCCGGCATAGCTGCTCTATGGGGGCCTGCGCATGGTGGCGCTAATGAATCGGTGTTGAATATGCTTGATGAAATTGGCTCGGTGAAGAATATTCCAAAATATGTGGATAAAGCCAAAGATCGTGATGACCCTTTCCGCTTGATGGGCTTTGGTCATCGGGTTTATAGAAACTACGACCCACGCGCCTCTATTATTCGTAAGGCTTGTCATGAGGTGTTAGCTGAGCTGAATGTGACTGATCCGCTGTTGGATTTGGCAATGGAGTTGGAGCAGGTAGCCCTTAAAGATGAGTTCTTTGTTGAGCGCAAATTGTACCCGAATGTGGATTTTTATTCGGGCATTATCTACAAAGCGCTGGGGATTCCTACCAGTATGTTTACGGTGATGTTTGCTATTGCCAGAACCGTTGGTTGGGTTGCGCAGTGGCTTGAGCAGAGTGAGAATCCAACCAGAATTGGTCGTCCGCGCCAAGTTTATACTGGCCCTGTGGCACGCGATTATATTCCGCTGGATAAGCGTTAAATAAAATTCTTAGAAGATACCTTCATCTTCTAATTCGTAATTCTGGCTATTTGATGGGGCTTCTTTTTCCGGTAAATTATTGAAGAAGAAGTACTCATCCATAGTGGTTTTGTCCTGCCTTGTGGTGGCTTTTCCGGATGACTTGTCGATGCGGATTTTTACCAGACCATCAGCCATGTACGGGAAATTATCCTCGCTTTGAGCCAATGCCACCCGCATATAGTCTACCCATATAGGTAGAGCGGCCTTACCACCAGCTTCCAGACGGCCTAATTTGCCATAATCATCAAAGCCCACCCATACTGTAGTGACTACATCGCTGTTATAGCCTGAGAACCAGGCATCACGCTGATCATTGGTAGTGCCAGTTTTCCCGGCTAAATCGTTACGCTTGAGTTCCAGAGCTTTGCGACCGGTACCAGAACGAATTACCGCCTGCATAAAAGACCTGATTATCCAGGCATTGGCTTCGTCGATTACCTGGGCGGCAACTTTGCTTGCCCCTATCTGGATCCGATCTGCTGATTGTGTATCCCTGATGGCCTGCTTTTCATTGTTAATGCTGCTAATTGCCAGTGGTGTGAATTTTGGTTTGACTACTTCAGTATCAGGGCTGACTTCTGGGGTGGTATCGCAATCGGGGCAGACGATGCTGTGCTCAGGAACATAGATGATCTGGGCGGATTTGTTTTCTATGCGATCAATAAATCTAGTGTCCACCAGGTAGCCGCCGTTAGCAAATACACTGTATCCTCGGGCAATACTTAATGGCGTGAGTGATGCAGTTCCAAGTGCCATAGCAAGGTCGCCAGGGAGCTTTTCTTTATCAAAGCCGAAGCGGGTAATATATTCTTTGGCATAACCTACCCCCATTTCCCGTAACAAACGAATTGATACCAAATTGCGCGAATGAATCATAGCTTCGCGAACTCTAGTTGGCCCAAAGAACTTTTGGCTGTAATTTTGTGGCTTCCAGGTTTTCTCAAGTAGTTGGTCTTTAACTACAATAGGCGCATCGTTAACTAACGAGGCAGCAGTGAAGCCGCTATTGAGGGCGGCGGAATAGACAAATGGCTTAAACCCGGAGCCTGGCTGGCGCAGGCTTTGAGTAACTCGGTTAAAGTGACTGCGCTGGAAATCATAACCGCCAACTAGTGACTGAATCTCACCATTGTCAGGGTTGACTGAAACCAAAGCACCTTCAACATCCGGTATTTGCGCCAGTATCCAGTAGCTTTCCGAATCCGCAGTTGGAGCGGAATCTGAATCTTCAGGCTTATCTGTAGTTGCAGGGTCAGTATTGGTAGTTCGGCGTAAGCGAATAATATCACCAACCTGAAGCACCTCATCTACCTGCTTCGGTCTTGAGCCTCTGCGGTCGTGGTCTATATATGGGCGGGCCCAAGATACCGCACTTAGCTCCAGAGCGATGCTCTGGCCGTCACTAAGGTAGGCAAAAGCCAGGTCTTCATCTGCATGGGTAACCAGAGCTGGAATCAAGCCACCGATTTCCCGGAAGTTTTGCAAAGCTTCGCGCCATTGTTCTGGGCCACTTTCATTAGCCAGCTCAACCTGGGATTCGGCACCCCGGTAACCATGGCGGCGGTCATACTCATCCAGGCCCTTACGCAAGGCCTTATTCGCAGCTTGCTGCAAGTGACTATTGATAGTTGTGTATAAGCTGTAGCTGCCGGTATAGGCCTTTTTCCCCAGCTTCTGAATTGCCACCGCACGCGCCATTTCGGCTATATAGGGTGCGTGCAATTCAACTTTAGGTCCGTGGTAACTAGCCCGGTCTTTTTCTGCTTTGGCGGATTTATACTCATCTTCGCTGATGTAGTCGAGCTCATACATCCTTGAGAGCACATAATCGCGTCGGCTGAGCGCCCGTTCTGGCTGGGTAATTGGGTTGATTCGTGAAGGGGCTTTTGGCAGAGCAGCCAGCATTGCCAGTTGTGCCAGAGAAAGTTGTCCCAGGGGCTTACCATAATAGACCTCTGCCGCCGCACCGACCCCGTAGGCGCGATGCCCAAGAAATATTTTATTCAGGTATAAATTCAGAATTTCGGGCTTACTATAGGCAGATTCGATTTTTAGCGCCAAAAAAACTTCTTTGATCTTGCGTAGATAAGTTTTCTCAGCGCTTAAATAGTAGTTACGCGTCATTTGCTGAGTAATAGTGCTGCCACCCTGGGCTTTTTCGCCAGTACGAATCAGCTGGATGGCGGCTCTACTTATGCCTTGATAATCTATTCCCGGATGTTCAAAAAATCTGGCATCTTCGCCAGCAACGAAGGCATTTATCAGGTTTTCGGGTAAATCATCGTAATTAACCGGTATCCGTCGTCTTTCACCAAAAATACCAATTAATTTTTTATCGGCGCTATAGACCCTAAGAGGAACTTCAAGCTGAATATCTCTCAGGCCAGCCACATCAGGTAGTTTAGGCGTGATAATTGCCCATAAAATGCCCAGAGTAATACCTCCCAGCAATGCCAGAGTTAGGCTAATACGAATGAACCAACGGAAAAATTTCTTCACAAGCACCAAATTTAGTGTATTTTATATAGTGTACCGGAATATTTACTGAGCAATCTAGTTGCATCAGCATAAAAATGTAAGTGTTAACCTAATTGATAGATTTGTGAGTGAAATTATACGCTTGATCTACTAGTATAGGTACTGGTCACAGGATGTGGCGGGGGTGAATTTAGACACAGGGAAAGTGGTACAAAACGATGAATATGGCCGGTTCTGCGCACAAACTCATCCGATTCCCTGAATATTATTTCACTTTAATTTAACTTTGGCATTGAGAAATTATCATTTTTTGTTGATAATGAGTTTACAAAGAGTCAGTAACTCATTGGCAGATGGGAAAAGATTAATAATTATCCCGGGGGTAACTTGAATATTTTCAATAAAAAAACTCCAGTAACCATAGGTCTGGACATTAGCTCAAGCGCAGTCAAGCTGATTCAATTCAGTCGTGGTGACAGCGGCATTCGTATTGAACACTTCGCCATAGAGTCGTTGGCAGCAGGGGTGGTTAAAGATAAGGCTGTGGCCGATAGCAGTGCGGTAGCCGCGGCTATTGAGCGGGCTGTACGCCGTTCCGGTACAAAAACCAAATATTGCGCAGTTTCAGTTTCCGGTTCCGGGGTCATGACTAAGACTATTAGTTTGCCGGCAGATATGTCAGATATCGAACTGGAAAGCCAAATTGAAGTCGAAGCCGACCAATACATCCCTTACTCGCTAGATGAAGTGAGCAGAGATTTTGAAGTTCTCGGCCCATCTAAACGAAGCGCTGATCTGGTCGATGTTCTGCTAGCTGCTTGTAAGTCAGAAAATATTGACCAGTTAACGACTGCAGTAGACCAGTCCGGACTGAAAGCCAGAGTAGTTGATGTCGAGGCATATGCAATTGCCAATGCTTTTGTGTTAATTCGGCATCGCGACGGAATTCCAGCAGACCGTACTGTGGCTATTTTTGATATTGGCTCCGAGCAATCAAGTTTTGTGATTTTGAATGGCGACCGGGTTATCTATAGTCGTGAGCACGCGTTTGGCTCTTCACAATTACTGGAAGATATTTCCAGGCGCTATGAACTCAGCGCAGAAGAGGCTCTGGTTATGTTGCGTGGAGATGACCGTCCCGATGATTTCGCGCAAATGGTAATTGAGCCATTCCAGCAGTCGGTGGTTCAGCAGATTGGTAGAGCCTTACAGTTCTTCTCGTCTTCAAATGAATTCCAAAATATTGAAAGCCTGTTTTTGGCAGGTGGGGCGGCGATGATCAAAGGCCTAGATCAGGTTATTACCAATGAACTCGGTATAGCTACTGAGGTAGCAGACCCGATTCGCGGTTTGTCAGTATCTAATAATGTGTCGGCGAATAGTTTGCGAGCTAATGCCCCGGCGCTGATGGCGGCCTGTGGCTTGGCAATGCGAGGGTTCGACTAATGGCTCAAATTAACCTTCTACCATGGCGTGAAGAGCAACGCAGTGAACGACAGCGTGATTTCTTTATCCTGTTGGGCGCGTCCGCAGGCGCGGCCATTGCATTGGTATTTATAGTGCTAAGTTTCCTTAGCGGTGAACTGAACACCCAAAATGAGATTAATAAATACCTGAAAACTCAGATTACGGAGATGGACCAACAAATCAAGGAAATTGCCGAGTTAGAGAAAACTCGAGAATCCATGTTGGCGCGTAAGCAAGTTATAGAAGAGTTGCAAAGCAAGCGCTCTTTGACGGTGCAGTTATTAAATGAACTGGTACTTACTACACCGATCGGAGCAACTTTGACAAATGTTCAGCAAAATGGCCTTGCGGTCACGCTTTCCGGTACCGCACAATCTAATGCGCGAGTTTCACAGTACCTTACGAAGCTAACGGGGTCTAAGCTTCTGGTTGATCCGGAGCTGACAATTATTGAGGCCGATAGCAAGCGTCAGCAATCGGTTGAGCCCTATAACTTCAAAATCAGAGTGCGCTTGCAGTTGGCTTCAGACCAGGTCGACGAGGGTTTTGATGCTGATGGAGGTGAATCCTGATGTTAAATGAAATCAGAGATATTGACTTTAATGATCTTGGAAATGCATCGACAGGGGCACGGGCATTTCTTATCGGTTTTCTTGTGATAGTGATCTTGTTCGGTGGGTACTTCCTTTTCATCAAAGACAAGCGAGAGCAAATTGAACGCAGTTCTGGTGAAGAACTGGCTTTGCGTCAGGAATTTGAAACCAAGCAACAAAAAGCCGCAAATCTTGAACAGTACCGCGCGCAATTAAAAGAAATGCAAGAAATGCTTAAGTCTATGGTTCGACGCTTACCAGGCAAAACCGAGATGGACAAGTTGCTGGTAGATGTTTCTCAAACGGCTCTTGGTGTGGGGATCAAGAATGATCTGTTCCGCCCGGCTCCGGAAATCGTGCATGATTTTTATGCTGAGAAACCTATAGCTATTAAAATGCGCGGCACTTACCACCAGTTTGGTCAGTTTGTTAGCAATGTGGCATCACTGCCGAGGGTGGTAATATTGACCATGAATGATATTGCTTTGCAAAAAGTTAAAGATGGTTCCAGTGACGAGTTGATGCTGGAAGGTACGGTAAAAACTTATCGTTATGTTGATGAAGATGAAGCTGCCGAAATTCAGGCCGGCGCAAGCGGGGGCAAATAATTATGGTTAAGTTCAAATGTACAATTTGCCAACTTACACTAATGTTATTAATTGCAATTGTGCTTTCGTCTTGCACGGGTGACATGGATGAGGTCAAGCGCTATGTTTCAGAAGTGAAACAAAGGCCTGCAGACCCGGTTGATCCGGTGCCGCCAATTGCCAGTTATACCCCGGTTAAGTATATGGTCGATGGAATGCGGAATCCGTTTATTGAAAATATCGTAGCGGTACAGCGGCCAACGGCTAGCCCAGAAGTTGCCGCAGACCCTGCTAGTTACACCGGCCCGCAACCAGATTTAGACCGTCCGACGGAGTACCTTGAGAAATTTTCACTCGATACATTAAAGATGGTTGGTACCTTTTCAAATGCTAGCTTCGAGTGGGCATTGGTTCAGGATCTTGAGAATATAGTCCATAGGGTTGAGATTGGTGATTTTCTTGGTCAGAACCGGGGTAAGATTATTGCGATAAGTGATGACCGTATTGAAATCTCAGAGATGATTCCAAATGGCAATCAAGGATGGTTGGTACGCGATGCCTCAATCGCGCTTGAAGAATAGCGCTGCTCTGCTATCAAATTGGTCAGGGAAAATATTATGAAACAGATTAGAAACATGGGAAGTTTGGATATGAATAAGCATTTACAAAATTTAGCAGGCGCAGGAGGCTGGGCTGGATTTTCAGCTAGTGGCTTTATTGGATTATTGCTGCTGGCAGTACCTACCTGGTCAATGGCGGGCGAGCTGCTCACTGTTGACCATCGGGCGAACGCTGATGGTTCGGTAACTATTGTGCTGGAAACCGATGGTGAGATGCCTGAACCAAAGGTCTTTATGACCGATAACCCTGCCAAGCTGGTTGTAGATCTTGCCGATACTGATTCCAGCGATAGCGAGGCTGTTCATGTTGGCAAGGGAGGTATCAGAGAGTACAGCGTAATGTCAGCCGGTGGCAGAACTAGACTGGTGGTTGATTTAAGCACTGGGTCGGCTTTTGATACTGTAGTTGATGGTAATTCGTTAGCAATTAATATTATTCCTAATAGCGGTATGGAAACTGGGGCTGATAGCTCTGCTAATGGGAATCAAATTACTAATTTGGATTTCCGGCGTGGCGACAACGGTCAGTCTCGGGTAATAATTGAGATGAGCGAAGAAGGCGCAAGTATTGCCGTAAATGAACGCGGTGATAAAATTGTAGTGGAGTTGTTCAATGTAGGCGTAAGTGAAGCCAACCAGAAGCAACTTGATGTTACTGACTTTGCGACTCCGGTTAGATATATTCTTGCTAGAAGTACCGGGGCTAATTCTCAGGTAGTTTTAACTGTAGCGGGTGCGTATGAGCACTCAGCCTATCAGTCTGGTAACCAGCTAATCGTGGAAGTTAAAAAACCCGTACAAGTTGCTAAAAGTATGGCTGAGGAAGTCCAGTTCTTTGAAGATAAAACCTATACTGGCGATAAAGTTACCTTTAACTTCCAGGATATTGAAGTGCGCTCACTTTTACAGATGATTGCTGATGTTTCAAAACTGAATATTGTAGTTGGCGATAATGTTGGTGGCAGCATGACACTCAGGCTAATCAGTGTGCCCTGGGACCAGGCACTGAGCATGATTCTTGATGCTAGAGACCTGGATATGCGCAAGAACGGTGAGATTATCTGGATTGCGCCCGCTAAAGAGATTGCCGACCGCGAAAGAGCCTTGCTGCAAGCGGCCGAAGATAAACGCGTACTGGAACCTCTAAGAACCGAAATGATTCAGCTAAGTTATGCCAAAGCTGAGGATGTTGAAGAGTTAATTAATACCTCAGTAGAGCAGGCTGGCGAAAGCGAGCAGGGCTTATTATCCAGTCGCGGTTCGGTAACGATAGACCAGCGTACCAATACTTTATTAATCAATGATACCGAGGATAAAATTCA
>JAJRYF010000109.1 GCA_024275935.1 Gammaproteobacteria bacterium
ACCAGTTATTTCACTTTCGACCTCTATGGTTGAAAGCGCCAGCAGTATTGGCACCGAAATCAGTAGTGGTAGAGCCAGCATTTCAGCGCCTGATGAATCTGTCCGAGACTGGCCCATTATTGGTGACAAGGCTTATACATTCTGGCAACAGGCTTCTGTTGATCTGAGTGCCTTACTTGAAAAATACCCTAGCCAGCTATCCACAGCCGGGAAAAAACTACTCAGTGTTTCAGCTGGCCTCGGTGCTGGTATTCTTCAGTTTATTATCTCCATGTTAATTGCCGCTGCATTCCTGGCAAGTGCCCAGAGCGTTGGCAAAAGCATGCATAAACTAGCTACTCGCCTGTCACCGGCACAAGGCGAAGCTTTGCTGACGATGTCCAGCAATACAGTCCGTAGTGTTGCTGTAGGTGTGATTGGAATCGCCTTCATCCAGGCAGTACTGGGAGGTCTTGGAATGATGTTTGTGGGCATTCCTATGGCGGGTTTACTGGCGGTGGTTATATTTATTTTGGGCATAGCTCAACTACCGCCATTATTGGTCTTGTTGCCAGCGATAATTTATGTATTCTCTGGAGACAGCACAGCGGCCGCAGTTGTCTTTATGGTTTGGAGCATACTGGTAAGTTTCAGTGATATGGTGCTTAAGCCTTTATTGCTCGGCAGGGGTGTAGATGCACCCATGATGGTGATTTTACTGGGCGCAATTGGCGGCATGATCACCGCCGGAATTGTTGGCCTGTTTATTGGCGCGGTAATTTTGGCAGTCGGCTACAAACTCTTCCAACTCTGGCTAAACCATGGTAGAGCCACGCCTCAGCTGACCGAGGAAAACTAAGATGCTACTGCCACTATTGCTAGGTAGTGCCACCGTATTTGTTTCCATGGCTATTCAAGTTGCAGTGGTAGTGGTGATGCTTCGGTATTTGCTAAGAATAGTGAATAAGCAACAGCGTAGCAGCGGCTTCGGCTTTGATACCTATGTTATCAGCATAGTTCTACTGATATTGTTCGTTGGCCATCTGGCTCAGATTGGAATTTGGGCACTGCTGTTCATGTACCTAGGTGAGTTTAGTGATTTTCTTACGGCGTTTTACCACTCTGCTGTGAATTTTGCTTCTCTTGGTTACGGTGATATCGTTATGAGTGAGAAGTGGCGTTTGCTGGGCGCTTTAGAGGCCAGTAATGGCGTGCTAATGTTTGGACTCTCAGCTGGTACCATGTTGGCGGTGATGACCAATCTGTTCTCGCGCCATAGAACTTCATCTACTGACAATGGCAAGCAACCAAACTAGTTGCTTTACGCGTATGTGGAGATCAATTAAATTTATATTCAGCGCGGTTGTACTTACAGGGTTAATTTCCTGTGCCGCGGTTGGCCCGGAATTTACCAAACCTGAAGTAGAGCTTGCGCCTGATTGGATTAATCTTGGAGAGCACGAACTACAAACATCACCACAGGAACAAGCACAGTGGTGGCAGGTATTTAACGATCCTGTACTGAATAAATTGGTGGCCCTTGCCTGGGAGCAAAACAACAGTCTGGAAATAGCTGGCCTGCGAATCCTGGAGTCCCGGGCGCAACTTGGTATTGCCCAAGGGCAGCAATACCCTCAATCACAACTAGCTGCAGGTAGTGCAATTTATACCTCGCCCGCCAATAACTTCGGTGGTGGATCTGGGTTCTGGCAATATGGGATTGGCGCCAGCGCTTCATGGGAGTTGGATTTCTGGGGTCGCTTCAGGCGCGGGATAGAATCTGCAGATGCGGCTTATTTATCCTCTATTGCGGCCCGTGACCAGACACTAATCTTATTAACAGCACAGTTAGTAAATTTTTACACTTTGGTTAGGGTTAATCAGGAACAGTTACGATTTGCGCGTGAAAATGTTGCCATACAGCAACGCAGCTATGATATTACCAGCGTATTATTCCGAAACGGCTCTGATTCGGAACTAGATATGCAACAGGCGCATACATTACTCCTAAGTACTCAAGCCACCATCCCTGGATTTGAAGTCGCTCTGATACAGGCATTAAATGCCTTAAATACCCTTGTAGGTCAGGCTCCAGGCAGTATTGATCACTGGCTAGCAGATGAGCAGGATATACCTGAGATACCCGTAGCAATTGAAGTTGGAGTTCCAGCCGACCTCCTCAGGCGACGACCGGATGTTCGTCAGGCCGAGCTTAATGCTCTGGCCCAAAATGCCCGTGTTGGCATGGCTGAAGCTGATCTATACCCAAGTTTTAGCCTGACCGGTAGCCTCGGGCTAGTTGCTGGTGGTGCTGGTGGGACAAGCTTTGGGGATCTCTTCAGCGCTGATGCTCTAAGTTTCTCAATTGGTCCAAAATTTATTTGGCCGTTCTTGAATTATGGACGCATTCGTAACAGTATCAGGGTTCAGGACTCTCGCTTGCAGCAAGCACTAGTAAACTACAGAGAAGTAGCTATACAAGCTGCCCGGGAGGCCGAGGATGCGATGGCTGCATTCAATGGCTCGCAACTACAAACCAGCTTACTGATAAAAACCGTAGCCTCAGCGCAACGCTCAAATGAACTTTCAGTGCTGCGTTATCGAGAAGGTTTTTCAGATTATCAACGGGTGCTAGATTCACAGCAATCGCTGTTCTCCCAACAACAGCGCTTGGTAAGCCAAAGAGGAGCCTCAGTGAGCAGTCTGGTAGCATTATATAAAGCTCTGGGAGGTGGCTGGGAGGTTAATACAACTAACCCGCTAATAAGCCAGCAAAGCCGCAAGCAGATGCAAGCACGCACAAACTGGGGAGGCTTACTTGATGAGGACACTTCAACAACAACACCTCCTGATGATAGCAATCAGCAATAGTAATCTCTACGGAAATCACAATGGCAGCACAACCCAAAATTAAAACCCCTATGGATCCGGTTAGAAAATGGACTTTTATCACTCTGGCTGTGATATCTCTTCTGTTGTTCTGGTATCTAATCTCTGACCGACTTACTCCAAGCACATCCCAGGCTAGAGTACACGCCCTGGTTGTACCCATAGCTGCGGAAGTTTCCGGCACGGTGATTGCGGTTGAAGTAGATAACAACCAACGGGTAACCGCTGGACAAGCATTATTCGAAATTGACCCAACCCGCTATCAGTTAGCCGTAGAAACCGCCGAGGCCGACTTACAAAGCGCCTGGCAAACAGTTGGTGCGGCCAGCGCAAGTGTTAATGCAGCAAAAGCAAGCATGACTAGCGCGGAAGCCAACCTGGTGCGCTCGCAGAAGGATGCCGTGCGCCTGCGCCGGATTATGGAAGAAGACCCTGGGGCTATATCCCAACGGCGCATTGAGTCTGCCGAAGCCTCATTGGCAGCAGCTCGTGGACAACTTGATGCAGCCAAAGCCAATGTTGAAAAGGCGCGTCAGGACCTTGGTCAAACCGGGGCCGAGAATTCTAAAATACTGCAGGCGCAAGCGGCTCTTGCTCAAGCTAGGCTGAATCTTGAGAGAACCATAGTGCGCGCTCCAGAAGATGGCTTAGTAACAGATGTCAGAGTAAACAATGGTAATTTTGCCAACGCCAGTGCTCCGCAAATGACCTTTATTGCAGTTGATAACATCTGGATTCAAGCTGATTTTACCGAAAATAATCTGGGTAATATCCGCCCTGGAAATAAAGTTAAAATAGTATTTGATGTGTTCCCTGGGGAAGTTTTTTCCGGCACCGTGCGCGAGCTCGGCTTCGGTGTGTCTATAAATACCGCCCCTCTGGGAAGCCTGCCGACAATAGATAATAACCGCGACTGGCTACGCGCCTCCCAACGCTACCCGGTATTGATTGATTTTAAGGTTAGCGGCAAGCAGGCAAGTAAAAATCTCCGCGTTGGTGCCCAGGCAACTGTGGTGGTCTATACCGGCGACAATCTCCTGTTTAACGGCTTTGCCAGCCTGCAAATATGGTTTATTAGCATTCTAACTTACGCCTATTAAATTGAGTATCGCGCCCAAACCTGTGGCAGCTGAAGCAGCAATTGCAAGCCGGAGAACCTTGCGCCTTGCCTTGGGGGTCGCGCTATCGATGGTATTTTCCCAAATAGTCAACTGGCCACTGACCTTTATATCCGCCATCTTCACTCTGCTTATGCTGGCTGCCCCCTTGCCGGTGCCCTCCGTGAAAAGTGGAATTAAATTTGTTCTCGCTTTAGTGATTCCAGCTTATGCAGGAATGTTGCTGCTACCATTTCTGGAGTACGCTCGCTGGTCAGGAATACTGTTAGTAATTATGGCGTTGTTTGGGTGCTTTTATTACTCTGCCAAAGGTGGTTCAGCTATTATGGGCATGTTTATGACCGTCGGCTTAACCATGGTAGTTACCGTGGGCTCAGTTAGTGCTGACCTTATGCTATTGGTCGTGAACGGTCTGGCTATTGGGGCATTATCAGGTATTGCCTGGGTTTTTATTGCCCATGCCCTGCTCCCGGATTTACCCCTACCTAATAGCACAAAGCCAGCAGCAGCCAAACAGAAACCTGAAGCCTCCGTAGCTTTAGCGCGTGCATTGCGCTCAACACTGGTAATGCTTCCAATAGTTATTATTCTATTATTTAGCAGCGCCAGCGTTGCATATATTGCGCTGATGATCAAAGTTGCCAGCATGGGCCAACAAGCCAGCTCTCAAGACAGCAAGTCAATGGGCAGAGAGCAACTTGAATCAACCCTCTGGGGCGGCCTTGGAGCAGTAATTGCCTGGCAAATAATGAGTATCTGGCCATCATTACTGCTATTTTCTATATTGATCGCACTAGCAGGGCTGCTATACGGGGCGCGCATATTCAAAGGAGCTGGCATGCATGCAAGAGCTGGTATGTGGTCTTATGCCTTTCTTACCATGATTATTTTGATAACCCCTGCGGTTATGGACTCGCAAATAGGTGGTACCGCCGGCGCAGCACTCTATAGCCGCCTTATGCTGTTTCTGCTAATTGCTCTTTATGGCACGGTTTCCGTACTTATCTTTGATGCTTTCTGGCCGGTTAAAAATACACGCAAAGCTGGCAGCAAACCTGCTTAATAAAGGCATACTGTTATAATTACCGTAGTTAACTTGACCCCCCAGTACTAAAAATATGCAAACACTTAATATTACCTCCACTAACTACATTAAAACCTGCCTGATTTTATTGCTGGCAGTCTTTACCGCTGATGTAATCATGCCCCAAGTGGTGCTGGCCGAATCTAATACAGATGCAGCTTCGGGCTTAAGCACAGAAGTGGAATTTAAAGACAACCTTGGTCGAGATACCCCACAAAGCAGTTTCGAGGGATTTCTGGAAGCCAGTGAAAAGTTCGATTACTCGACTGCTGCCAAGTTCCTTGACCTGCGTAATCTTCCGCATGCCACCAGAAAATTCAGTGGTGAAGAACTGGCTAGACAGTTAGATTTTGTTATCCAGCGAGGAATGGAGATTAACACCGAGCATTTAAGCCGGAAATCCAGCGGTCAAGTAGTTGATAACTTACCCGAGTATAGGGATGAATTGGGGACAGTTGTTAGCGATAAAGAAGAGTTAACCCTCTTGCTACAAAGAGTACCTGGAGAAAATAACAGTCTTATCTGGAAGGTTTCAAATGTAAGTGTTGCTAAGATACCCGAGCTGTATGAGCATTTCAGCTACCCAGACTGGGTCGAGAATATTCGCGAGAAAGCCCCCAAAGACATAAGTTTCCTGGGGGTTGAGGTGTTCAAGTGGATGATTCTACTTGCTGTGGCGTTAATTCTAATTCCTGTTTTCTGGCTATTGGGCTTCGCGATTAGCTGGCTGATAAGCAAACCAGGCACTCCTTTACATATCCCAATCCGTAAATTACTTACCCGCCCACTTAACTTTTTGGCGATCAGCATAATACTAGCTATTTTGCTCAAAGAATTGGGGCTTGGGGCTACCGCACAGGCAATTTTTGAAGCCAAAACCCTGATCACGATTATCATTGTTTGGCTTGCCTTCTCAGTGATAGATTTAGTCAGGGCAAGAAGACGAGAATCATTCCTGGCCCAGGGTCGCTCAGATGCACATATCCTCGGGCGGCCAATGGCGAACGCGCTTAAACTCTTTACACTGCTTATTGCGGTTCTGGTCTGGCTAAGCAACAGCGGCCTGGATATAACCACTTTACTAGCCGGGCTTGGTGTGGGAGGCATAGCGCTGGCATTAGCTTTGCAAAAGCCAATAGAGGACCTACTCGGTGCAGTTTCCATATACTCACAGCAGCCCATCAAAACCGGTGACCTATGCAAATACGAAAATACTTTTGGTAAAGTGGAAGAAATCGGCCTGCGCACCACGCGTATTCGCACTCTGGATAACACTCTGGTTTCAATTCCCAATTGTATTATTGCTCACGGGATGATTGAAAATTTTTCCAGCAGAGAAGAAATGCTATATCACCCTGAAATAGCCCTGCGTTACGATACCAGCAGTGAACAGATGCAAACAGTTATTGATCACATCAGTAGCATGGCCAAAGCGCACGAGAAAGTGACAGCCGGTACTGTCAGGGTAATATTTACTGAATTTACCAGCAGCGCAATGGTCATCAAGGCGCGCATTTACATAAATGAATCCGATTTCAGCAACTATCTAGCCGTGGTGGGTGATCTAAACATGGGCATCATGCAAGCTGTACAAAGCGCCGGCACGAACTTCGCCCAGGGCGCAACAACGGTGATATTAGAGCCTACTGATGTAGCGGGGCAAAAAGCAACTTAAAATAACCAGGTCGCCACCGTAGTGGCAACCTGTATTAGAGCTTATTCAGTGGCTTCCATCTCTACGACTTGGTACATATCTTTGCCGCTTTGTGAGAATGGTTTGAAATAAGTATAGTTGTATACCACATATTTCTCACCACCAATTTCTTCCTCTTCACCGCCTTCTGGAATATTAGTTATAACTGCGCCATCTGGAGCATCGATTACTCGGTATTTACCATTTTCCTTAACATAAAAGGCACCGCCGAAATACATATAAGCTTTGCCATCCAAAGTGATGTTTTCCACCCCTTCCGGCAGGCTGTTGACCACGATATTGGTTGGCGGATTTACCACCGTATAACCACCAGAGCTTTGCGTATAGTAGACCCCGCTATCGTAGTAGTATGGCTGGTTGTTTACTGAAACAATTACCGCAGTGACGGCCATAGTTGCAACAAAGAAACCAAATGGGTGCCAATATGAGCCATAGTGAAACGGTCTGTAAGCGTGGTGACGATAAGGGTAGTAACCGCGATGGCCGTTGTAATAACGGTTGGAGTGCCCACCGTTCACCCTAACACTGTTGTTTACCCGAACATTTCTGCTGTTATCGATATTTACATTAATATTTTTATCTCCACCTTTAACATTAACCTTATTGCCAGAGTTTTTGATAGATTTATCACCGCCCTTTGGTTTTAAGTTTTTACTATCTACCCTGCCGCCACCTTTAGCCCGCACCTGGTTGCCGGAGTTTTTAGGGCGTGATTGTGCAGCACTAGATGGGCGTTTGTTTGATGAATATGATGGGCGTTTGCTTGATGAATAAGACGGGCGTTTGGTGGTTTTTGGCTTACTGTAGTTCTGCGATTTTGGGCGTGTCGAAGAGCGTTTGGAGCCACCATTTATTGAACGGTTGTTAGCGCCTCGACTAAATTGACCCCCACCACCGGCTTTTTTCATCCCGCCGCCATGCTTCATCCGCTGTGCTTCTAAGTCACCAACCGATAAGAAGGACAGTAAAACAATTGAAAATACTATACAGCTAAATTTTTTCATAATGAATTCATTCTATTTAATGGTTTTAAGTTCGGTTTTTTCAGCGTTGCTCGGGGCATTAAACTCAAACAACATATCAGGTAATTCAGGGTTCACCCTAAAGTTTGAAAATACTGCCTGATAATACTTATCTGGATTGC
>JAJRYF010000110.1 GCA_024275935.1 Gammaproteobacteria bacterium
GCACTGGCACCAATGTTGAAGGCGGTGGCACTGGCACCAATGTTGAAGGCGGTGGCACTGGCACCAATGTTGAAGGCGGTGGCACTGGCACCAATGTTGAAGGCGGTGGCACTGGCACCAATGTTGAAGGCGGTGGCACTGGCACCAACTCAGATGGCCAATTCGCCTTTATGGTAGAAATTGACCTCGGCTGCGAGTCAACCCAAGCAACTGTTTATGAAACCAACAACTTTGCCGCAGTGGAATATGTTGAAATCAAACAGGCAACAATTAGTGCTGGTGCTTGCAATCGCTTACCAATTGGAGATTTCATTAGATAAATAAGATATACCAATAAAGTTTCACCTGGTAGCCATGGATTGGTTACCAACCTGTAAAACCATTCGCGTGACCCTGCGGGTGGTTTTCTTTTTGTACAGGGAAGTACTTAGATCGCGAGAGCACACGGCAGGTTTTTGCTCCTCGGCAATTGCTCCTGCATTGCTCTACTAAGTTACATCCATGTAACGATGCAAAACCTGCACTTCCACCATCCATGGAGGTCGGATGTGCGTAGCGATCTACTCCAGAGTAATTACAAAACTACCGCCTATGAAAGAATTACGAGACATCGCGAGAGCACATGGCGGGTTTTTGCTCCTCGGCAACTACTCCTCGATAATGATGTGACACAAAAAAGCTCCGCTACTATGCCAGGGATGCGTAGATCAAGCCACGGGGTAAGAGCCTTGAGCCCAGAGCTTCCAGCTTCCCTGATTAAATAATGCGGAGCTTTCTCTCCCATCAATAAAATTGATGAGATATTCGCCTTTTATTTTTTAAATATAGGCAAGCCTACAGCTCAGGTTCAGGTGAAGATACAGGCTCAAGCTCAGATGCAGTCTCAGAAGCAGGCACTTCCGAAGCTTCGAACCTAGCAAACTCTTCAACACTCAGTTCATCATTAACATCGGTATCCAGATATGCAAATTGCTCGGTTAAACCAGGCAGAGCAGCAGCTTCAGTTTTGCTTATAGAGCCATTTTTATCCGCATCAAGTACTGAATAGGCATCATCGCCCGCAATAACGATACCAGAAGCCATAGTGGCCAAAGCAATTATCAGTAGTTTCTTAGTCATGATTGATTCTCCATAATGTAACAGTTAGTTGTGTAAACCGCAGCTTGCGATCAGTTATGGTAATGCAACTATCATGCCGAGAAGAAGTATTTATATACTATTCAGCCACTTAACCTTTGCCATGTCTATCCATCATGATGTTTGGTGTGATCTTTTGTCGCTCTCCGGCGACAGTGTTTTGGCGAGAGCTCGCTTACCGTTATCAGTACTGGGCTTCTGACTGTCGTCAGTTGGCGACAGTTCATGTGATTGTCTGGAAACTGGTAGAATCAGTGACCTGTCAATCATGGCAATAATGAAAATGTGGTTATCTAGTTCGATTCGCCAACTTACTGTGCTGGGTTTTTTGCTGGTTGTTATCCCTTTGATGGCGGCTTTGATCAGTACAGTATTCCAGGTTGATAGATTAACCGCACAAATGCAAAAAGCTGTACGGGATTCTGCACAAGCTGTTGAGGCAAGTCGATTAATCGCCACCCAAGCACTGAGTATGGAACGGAGTGCTGGACAATATGGGGTTTTGCGTGACCAGATATTGTTTGAGCGTTACCAGACTCAGAGAAAACAACTCACTGAAGCCATCGTGCGTTTGTCGGCTTTACTACCGTTACAAACGGATGTATTAGGCCAAATCAACAAGCTTTCGCAGCGCGAAGAAGCTTTGCACGACCAGCTGGAGAAATGGGCCAGCATGCCTGGGAGCGACGCGCAAAAGCTTGATCCGGAGTTTAAACTAGCAGATATTGTGAACCCAATTCCCAGACTTGTAACAGAATGGATTGTTGCTGATAGTGAGTCCATGAACTTGCAAATTGAGCGTGTACAACGGATGTTGTTATGGCAGGCGATTGCATTAATACCTCTAGCATTAATACTTGCCGGAGTTTTCAGCGTGCTGATAACCAGGCCATTACGTAATTTAGGTAAGGCCATCCATTGCCTGGGTGCAGGGAAGCTGACTACCCCGGTACGGGTGTCAGGCCCGCAGGATGTGCGTGAACTAGGAGAACAACTTGACTGGATGCGACAGCGGCTGGCCGAACTGGATCAGCAAAAATTAGTTTTTTTACAGCATGTATCACATGAATTAAAAACTCCACTGACTGCGATACGAGAGGGTGCGGGATTATTGCATGATAAAGTGGTAGGGTCATTAAATGAAGAGCAGGCTGAAGTGGTGAAAATTTTGCATGAAAGCAGTCTGACGCTACAGATGCAGGTCGAAGGCTTGTTAAGTTTTAATCTTGCCATGGCACAGGGTAGGCCGAATCAACTGCAAATGGTCGACCTTGCTGGAATAACCCATGAAGCCATCAAAAAGCATCAACTAACGATGCGACCCCGACACATCAGTGTAGAAAAAGATATTCACTCTGTGGAGGTCCCTGGGGAGCATGGGCAATTACGGACTGTTATCGACAACTTGTTGTCCAATGCCATTAAATACTCACCGGATGCTACAAAAATAAAAATAAACCTCAGCATCAAGGGCAAAATGGCCTGCCTAGATGTTATTGATCAGGGTGCAGGAATTGATGCTAAAAATCGGCAGCAAATTTTTGAACCATTCTTTCAGGGTAAACAAGTACCCAGAGGGCCTGTCAAGGGTACGGGCTTAGGTCTGGCTATAGCCCAGCGTTATGTTCATTTACACAATGGTAGTATTCAGGTGGTAAAGTCAGATCGAGGAGCACATATGAGGGTTTACTTGCCATTAACTATAGCTGGAGAAAAAGATGCGTAATGGGCTCAATAGAAGTTTATTGGCCATTTTGTTGCTCTGGGCACTTTCTGCTTGTACGGCGGTGGTTCCTTATGAGAAACCACAAGTACAGTTGCAACAGAAGGAAGAGCCAACTCAAGTAGTAGTAGTTAGTCAATGTGTCCAGATGCTGAGCTATTTTGAAATGCTCAGGCTAATGTCTGTAGCTGAACTGGAGCAAGAACATACAGGCTTGTGGGAGAGCGTGAATCACACAGGAGATGGCTGTGATCAATTACGCTTGGCAATATTGTTGGGGTTACCAAAATTTAGGTTGGAAAATGATATTAAGGCTGAGAAATTACTTCAGAATTTTCTTGAGAAAGAAAAAATGCCAACTATGCAAGACAAACAAATTGTCTGGTTCCTGATGGACGAAATTCAATGGCGCAAACAAATGCATAGTAAGCAGCTGTCATTAAGAAAACAGCAGAAAAAAGAACGCGTGGCCTATTCAAAATTACTAGAGCAACTATCAGAAGTGCAGTTAAAATTAAAACAGCTCAGAAGTATTGATAAGAACATTAATGCCAAGGAGCAGGAAATCAGCATACCATCAACGGATAAAATACCCAATGAACCAAAGTAAAGTTTTACTGGTTGATGATGACCATGGCTTGTTAAAACTATTGTCACTGAGGCTGGAGGCGGCTGACTTTCTGGTTGAAACTGCAACCAGTGGACGCCAGGCACTAGGCAAACTTGAAGCTTTTCATCCACATTTAATTATTACTGATTTACGCATGGAGGGCATGGATGGGTTAGCACTTTTTAATGCAGTACAACATAAATACCCTTCATTACCAGTTATCATCCTGACTGCACATGGCACTATTCCTGATGCGATTGATGCAACATACAAAGGAGTCTTCAGTTACCTGACTAAACCGTTTGACAGCCAACAATTAATTTCAAATATTAAGTCAGCCATTGAGCAGTGCTACCCGACAATGGAAAAAGTTAACGAGGAAGAAAGCCCGAGTTGGCGAAGTGGAATCATGACTCAAAGCCCGGTGATGGAAGAACTGTTGAAACAGTCGCAGCGCGCAGCACAAAGTGAAGTCAGTATATTTATTCAGAGTGAAAGTGGTACAGGTAAAGAGTTACTGGCTCAAGCGATCCATAAAGTTAGCCCACGGCATAAAAAACCCTTTGTGCCGATCAATTGTGCTGCTATTCCTGACAATCTATTAGAGTCCGAGCTTTTTGGCCATCGCAAAGGTGCTTTTACCGGGGCGGATGTTAATCACATCGGCTTAATCGAGGCTGCTGATGGTGGCACACTATTTCTGGATGAAATCGGTGATATGCCACTCGAATTTCAAGCTAAACTACTACGGGTTCTACAGGAAAGAGAGATTCGCCCTGTTGGTGCGACCAAATTTATACCCGTCGATGTAAGAGTCATCTCTGCAACCCATACAGATATTGATGCTGCTATTGAGGCCGGCACTTTCCGTGAAGATTTGTATTACCGTCTCAATGTGGTCATGCTGGAGTTGCCACCACTCAGTGAGAGGCGTGAAGATATTTTATTGTTGGCGAATCATTTTCTGGAGCAACTACGAAGCCGCTCGGAAAATTGCGTAGCCAAACATTTTTCACCCGAAGCTCTTGAAGCACTCATGACAGCACCCTGGCCTGGCAATATCCGACATTTGCTGAATGTAGTTGAACAAACTGCTGTGTTAAGTCTTACTCCAGTGATATCGGAGGTGCAGATAAAGAAAGCTCTTAGAGACAAAACTGGCGAAATTGCCCCACTGGCTGATGCCCAAAGTGAATTTGAGAGAAGTTATCTTGTGCGTATTTTACAAGTGACTCAGGGAAATGTAACCCAGGCTGCGCGCTTGGCAAAACGAAATAGAACCGAATTTTACAAACTACTTAATCGGCATCAGATTAAGCCAAAAATTTTCCGGCATGACTAATCTTTTCGAATATTCAGAAGCAGTAACTGCACGGGAAACTGCCGTTTCTACAGAGATTTCTATAATATATTTGACAGACTTACCCAATATTAATCAGATAGTGCCGCTATGAAAGTTAACGGGGTAGCACAAAACCACAAAGCTTGAGCTCAAAAAGGTAAATCACAGGCAAAAAAAAAGTGCCCGAAACAGGAAAAAGAGGGGAAACCTGCTTCGGGCTTTGCTAGCTAGCAACAGTGATGACCTTTTGGGGTCAAATTCGATCAATCGTCAAGCTAATGATAAAGTGTGACATCTATATTCTATATTAGTTTAAACGACCTATATAATTCAGGTTAGCAGATAATCTCATCACTGCCAACGAAGACTATCATAATGCATTAGTCTTACCTAATACAATAAAATTTTTCTTGTGCCGTGCCCCAGTTATTTTTATGGCATAATAATACTCTGCAAAAGAGGCGCAATAATTGCATATGTTGCTGTATTTAAATGGATTATAGAAAGATACCACCACTAAGGGCGCTCCGGGCATTTGTAGTATCGGCAAGATACCTGAGCTTTACCCAAGCCGCAGAAGTGCTATATGTAACCCAGGCAGCGGTTAGCCTGCAGGTAAAACAATTGGAAGAATTCCTTGAAATACCACTATTTGTCCGTGGCAGCCGTAGTTTGCGGCTCACTGAGCAAGGTAAAATTTATTTGCAGGATGTATCAAACAGCCTCAAAGACCTGGTTTCAGCTACTGATCGTGTTAGTCGGCGTAACAGAAATGTCCAACTGGTGATAAGTGCGCTTAGCTCATTTGTTGATCGTTGGCTCCTGCCTAAACTAACTGGCTTCCAGCAAGCTCACGGCGATACTGATATCCGGATTACCGCCTCTGAGTGGTTGGTAGATTTTGACCGTGATAGCGTGGATGTAGCTATTCGGTACGGTCAGGGTGAATGGGCTGGCACCGAGGCTACCTTGTTACTACGCGAAGAAATTTTTCCTGTATGCTCACCATCTTTATGCAACTCAGACCTTACCCCCTGTATTACCGAAGACCTGGCTAAATTCACCTTGCTACATGACGACTATGCTCGTGAAGATTGGCGACTTTGGCTGGAAACAGCAGAGATAAAAAGTGTGGACCCCACTCGTGGCATTAGCTTTAGTCATTCTGGTTTAATGTTGGAAGCTGCGGCCCAAGGTATGGGTCTGGCGCTCGGGCATACCGCTCTGATTCAGGATGACCTAGCTACAGGCAGGTTGGTGAAGCCCTTTGATGTTAGCCTGAAAGGTGAAATGGCGTATTACATAGTTACCCCAATAGGAGTTGAGAACCCAATGGCTGATACTTTCCGCGACTGGTTACTGGAGCAAGCAAGACAGCACCCTCTCAAGAATCATTTCTGAACCAGTTTATTGTTAACCCCCAATCCCCAGATAGAGGCGCGATATGATGTGCATGATATTGGTTTCACAGTGAAATGAAAAATATGAGTCGCACCCATAGGTTCGGCGGTTATTTTTCGTTTTGCTGTGGAATCAAGAGCATGTGCAGCATGTGTGTTTCTATCTGGGGATTGGGGTTAACCTGGTGGCCAGGCAAGCGGCCTGCCTGCCAGTAAATGCAAGTGAATATGCCAAACTGCTTGCCCAGCAGCAGCGCCACAATTCATCACTACCCGATAACCATCCTCGGCAAAACCGGAATCTCTGGCAATATCCCTGGCAGCTAGATACAACTCGCCGATCAGGCTTGCATGGCCTTATTCCAAGTCATTGATAGTACGAATTTTTTGCTTGGGAATAATAAGCAAATGAATTGGCGCTTGTGGATTTATATCCCGGAAAGCCAGCACAGTATCGGTTTCATACACAATTTCAGCTGGAATCTCACGAGCAATGATTTTTTCAAATAAATCTTCTGACATAAACACCTCTGATTCGCAAATTTCTGGTGGTTATATTGATCCTCATAATGCAATATACCCTAATGAACTATATTAACACCGAGTCTAAAGCCCATTATCAGTTAATTACCCAGGCTCTACACTATTTGCAAGACCAGCAAATCAACCAACCTTCACTGCAACAGCTAGCAGCACACTTAAATATCAGCCCAGGGCATTTACAACGAGTTTTTCAGCGTTGGGTTGGGGCAGTGAAATTAAAATGGCTTTATTGGGTTGTGAGGGAGTTCAGTCAGGGTACAACTGATTTACCGCGCCATCTGCTGACCACTGCTCCGGTTGCTCTAGCCACTCCAGAAACCGTGATACTACTTCATCCACAGGCTTTGCTGGATCGGTACTACTAGGCATCCATGCTTTAGCCCGCAAGCTGGTTCGCATTGGCCCTGGGTTTATGCTGGCGACGGCAATATTGTCTTGCTGCAGTTCGCCCGCCAACTGCCCAACTAAGGCGGCGAGAGCAACCTTGCTAGCACCATAGCTGCCCCAGTTAGCGGCTTTCATGGTGTCTAAATCTTCCAACAAATATACCAATTTACTCTTGCCTGCCTGCTTCAACAGATCAACGCAGCAGCGGGTTAACAACCAGGGGCCATTTAGATTGGTTTGCATTACCCGCAACCACTCTAGCGGATCAGTATGCACCATTGGCGATAGCGCATTGAAGCGAGCTGCAGCGTGAATAAGTACATCAAGATGACCAATTTGGTCAGCAATAGCCGTTGCCATTTGCGTATATTCATCAATACTTGAGATTTCCAAGTCGAGCGGATAAATCAGCGGCTCATAATCAGTTTCAGACTCAATAGCATCGGCCACCTTATCTAGCCCGCTGACATTATTATCCAGCAGTATCAGCTCCAGATTCTCAGCTTTAGCACGCCTGCCTAGTTGAGTAGCAAGCTCACCGCCAAAATCACCTGCCGCGCCAGTAATCAAAATATTTGTTGTTTTTTCTAGCATGTCTCTCAAATTCCAGCAAATCTAATAAGTACGCTGTTATGGCGCAATAATTTAGTTTTCTAATTTCTTGTCTTTACGCTTTGTGCGTGACTCCTGGAACATTCCGTACCAATCCCTAAATACCATTGTATTAGCATCCCACAACGACCAAGTTTCTTCACCATTGACGAGGCCAACAGGCGGGTATTCACCTGGCTTTGGTGCTACATAGGTGCCAAACAAAACATCCCATATAGGGAAAAACGCACACAAATTCTTATCCTGATGTTGTGGCAATATGGAATGATGCAAACGATGTACCTGTGGACCCGCTGCAAGCCAGCTAAACTTGCCTAACTCAAGTCGGAAATTCATATGCACAAAAATAGCCCATACCAAAGCAACATCAAATAACATGGCTGGAGTTGTTGCTTCCATTTCAAGAATAAACCCCATTGGAATTAACATAAAGGGTATCCGGTAGACACCTTCCATCCAGTGATGACGGAAACTAGTAGTGGCGTTAATGTAACGGTCATCATGGTGCAGTTTATGGAGCATCCAAAACCACTTCCATTTGTGCTGTGCCCGATGGAACCAATAATAGAAAAAGTCATACATCAGGATCCAGATAGCAAAATTAGCCCAGTAGCCCCACCAGTTATCAGCAAATGACAGTGTAAATATTGGCCCACCTAATAGCTCAATTGCCGGCCCCACATAGCGCCCAAACACCAGCAATAGTGCATTCGCAATAAGGAAGTAGTTAATAATCCAGATAAAGTTGAAAGCCACAGCCTTGGCTGGTTGATTTTTATCAACTGGCCGTAACCATTCTATCGCCAAGCCAATAGCGAAGATAAAAAATAACTTCTCAGTTGAAAGGTAAATATTTAGGAAGAATTCATACATTGTATTATTTTAATCCGATCCGTAAATCATAAGCGCGGGGAAAGAGTATAAAATCTACCCCCTGCTAAGTCAAAGACACTGGGCAGCGCATACATTGGCAAACATTATACCCGAGTGACTGCAATAGAGGTGCATCAGGCCGGCAGTTACCATATCGGCAAAAGCCCCCAAATAAGCGTTCAGAATTCATACATAAAGCGGATAACTAAGCAGCAGTGCCTACAACTATCGGCTAAAATACCCACAATATGCCAATTTATGAATACCAGCCAATAGACTCCAGGGATTGCGCTTATTGCCGTAACGGCTTCGAGTGCTTGGAAAAGCTCAACGAAGCCAGGTTAACTGCCTGCCCGAAGTGTACTGCACCATGCAAGCAAAAAATTTCAGCACCTAATTTACATACTGGAAATAGCGACTTGAAGCCTGCCAACCTGGAAAAAAAAGGTTTTACCCAATATCGAAAAATTAGCAAGGGTGTGTATGAAAAAACTGCTGGTAAAGGCCCCCGAATAATTTCAGACAAGGGCTAAGGTTGTAACTTAGCTACTACCAATTAAACCGATAATATCTGCTGGGGTTTGGAGCAATTCAGCACCCCTAGCTGGCTCACCATAACCCCAAACAACATGATAACCAGCCATCCCTGCCGCCGTTGCCGCCTGGGTGTCGCGCTGATCATCGCCAATATAAATGGTCTCTGCTGGGGTAAGCTGCAACTGCTCGCAAGCAGCATATAATTGATCTGGCCAAGGTTTAGCCCGCGCCAGTGTATCTCCGCTAATCAAACAAGCCACGCGTTGCGAAAACCCAGCTGCAGACATCACTGGCTCGCTAAAACGGTGCGGCTTATTGGTTACCACCCCCCACGGAAGCGAGAGCATCTCTAACTCCGCCAGCATGGCCTCAATTCCAGCAAAGGGAATGGTGTGTTGATAAAGGTTATCAGCATAGTGCGCTAGCAACTGTTGTTTGCGCGACTCAAAAACCTCTGGCGATGCCGGCATTCCAGCCTCGATTAACCCACCTGCCCCCTGGCTTACAGCAAAGGCCAAAGCCCTGGTATCAAGTTCAGGCAAGCCCTCCAGAGAACGCACATAATTTAGCGCGGCCACCAAGTCTCTGGCGGTATCCAGAAGTGTTCCATCTAGATCAAACAGTACCGCTTTAATCATCTGCACTTGGCTTACGCGCATGGAGCAGATAATTAACTGCTACTGAACCGCCGACTTTAACGCTTCTGGTTAATGGGTTGTAGTGCAACCCGCGGATATCCACAACTTCCATTCCGGCTGTTCTAACCCAGGCACTAAGCTCTGATGGTCGGATAAATCTGGCATATTGATGGGTGCCACGGGGCAGTACTCGGAGCAGGTGCTCGGCACCAACTATAGCTGCAGCGAAAGCCATCGGGCTGCGATTTATAGTGCTAAAGACACAATCACCGCCGGATTTTATCAGGCTTGCGCAGGCGCTTATGATTGAAGCTGGTGATGGCACATGCTCAAGCATTTCAAGGCAGGTAATCAAGTCGAATGCAGCCGGTTTTTCAAGCGCTAAATCTTCCGCTGTAATACAGCGATAATCTACTTCAATACCCGACTCTAGCCCATGCAGCCTGGCAATTTTTAATGACTTCTCAGCAATATCTATAGCTGTTACTTTAGCTCCGGCTGCGGCCATAGCCTCGGACAATATCCCGCCACCACAACCAACATCTAAAGTCTCACTGCCGCTGAGAGGGTGAATTTCCGCGATATAATTAAGCCGCGCGGGATTTAAGTCGTGTAAAGGGCGGAAATCACCATCCGGATCCCACCAACCACTAGCCTGGGACTCGAATTTGCGCTTCTCTTCCAGGTCGATGTTCGTCACTGTTTTCACTTTGACTTCAGTCATTATGTTTTCCATTGGCGATACGGTGCTCGGTGCGATAACGCTGCAAACGCTCCCCCCACTGATCAGCGCGCGCGCTAATATCTTTGATATCCATACGCGGTAACTGCCGCTTTTGCATTATATGCTCACCGGCTATCCAAACATCACTAACCTGTTCACGATTAGTGGCGTAGATTATTTGTGAAAGCACATCATGAACTGGACGCGATTCCGGACCACTAAAATCCAAAGCACAGAAATCCGCCTGCTTGCCCACTTCAATTGAGCCGATTGCATGCTCCATTCCCAAAGCTCTAGCCGCATTGATGGTAATCATTTCAATTGCATCAGCAACTGGTAATGCGTGCGGATCTTCACTAATACCTTTGGCTAAAAAGGCGGCAGTTCGGGCCTCGCCCAGCAAATCTAGGTCGTTATTGCTGGCAGCACCGTCGGTGGCAATGCACACATTCACCCCGGCTTCCTGGAGCTTATGGACTGGGCAGAAACCACTAGCCAGCTTCATATTCGATTCCGGACAATGGATAACATGCACCCCGCGCTCAGCCAGCAGAGCTATTTCGTGGTCGCTAACCTGAGTCATATGCACGGCCATTAACTTGGGACTAAGCAGACCTAACTTTTCCAGCCGCGCCAAAGGACGGATACCATGTTTCTCCATAGCATCTTCGATTTCCCAAGGAGACTCCTGCACATGCATATGAATCGGAATGTCCATCTCATCTGCTAACAGACGGACCTGCGCTAACTGCTCATCAGTTACCGAATATGGGGCGTGTGGGGCAAAAGCGGTGCGTACCAGGGGTTCATTTATATAATTCTGGTGAACTTCAATTCCCCGCCGGAAATACTCATCAGCGCCAGAAGCCCAGCTTGTAGGCAAATCAATTATTAGCAAACCAACCGTTACCCGCATACCAGCTTTAACCGCTACTGCAGCGGCAATATCGGGAAAAAAGTAATTATCATTAAAGTATGTGGTTCCAGAGCGTAGCATTTCAACTACCGCAAGCTCGGTACCGTCACGAACAAAGTCAGAGCCTACCCACTTGGTCTCTGCTGGCCAGATGTTGTCATAGAGCCAGCCATGTAACGGCAGATCATCAGCAAAGCCACGAAATAAAGTCATCGCTGAATGGCAGTGCGTATTGATCATCCCGGGCATTAGCACCTGCTCTGGCAACTCAATTCGTTTCACTTCCGGCCAGCGTTGATCGGCTTGTTGCCGATTGACTATAGCGGTAATTTTATCTCCAGATACTGCTACCAAATGATTCTCCAGCACTTGCGCGCGTGGTACTACCGGCACCAACCAGCGTGGAGAAATTAGATAGTCTGGCTTAGAGTCAGTAGCTGACATTTGCCTTAATCTTTTGCTCTTGAGGAGTACTCACCGGTGCGCGTATCAATCCGGATTACTTCGCCTTCTTGTACAAACAATGGCACCCGTACCACCGCGCCAGTTTCCAAAGTTGCAGGCTTACCGCCGCCACCTGAGGTATCACCACGCATACCCGGATCAGTTTGAGTAATTCTCAAATTAACAAAATTTGGGGGCTCAATGCTTAGAGGGGCACCGTTATAGAGCATGATGGTGCAAACATCTTCTTCTTTTAACCACTTGATAGAGTCGCCGACAGCAATCGAATCTGCAGGATACTGCTCAAATGAGTCAGGATCCATAAAGTACCAAAAGTCACCATCGGTATATAAGTAACTGACATTAGTTTCAAAGATATCCGCAGCCTCTACGCTATCTCCAGATTTGAAAGTGCGTTCAATTACCCGCCCCGTTCTTAGGTTTTTAACCTTAGCCCGGCTGAATGCCTGTCCCTTACCAGGCTTGACGAACTCGTTTTCAACGATATTATAGGGGTCACCATCTAACAAGATTTTTAATCCGCTACGAAACTCACTAGTTGAATAATTAGCCATTTATGTCTCCGAAGTAACTATAATTAATTACCACATTATAAGGGCTATTCGATGTCACTTTCAGCCTCCATTGCCAAAGCTGATACAAAAAACCTTGATTCCAACCATAATTGGCGGCAAGTACTAAGAAAAGCCTGGAGAAAACCGGAGGAATTACTCGACTACCTGCAGCTAGACTCTAGTTTACTCAAGGGCATCGCGCCCGGGCAGCAACAGTTTCCACTACTGGCGCCATCTGCATTTATTGAGCAAATAGAAAAAGGCAATCCTGAAGACCCCCTCTTTTTGCAAATATTCCCGCAGGCAGCAGAGGCCAGGCAGCAAAGCGGCCTGCTACAAGACCCGGTAGGTGACATTAAAAGTCAGGCTAGCCCGGGTTTACTGCACAAGTATCATTCGCGAGCATTAGTTATAACTACAGGCGCTTGCGCTATCCACTGTCGCTATTGCTTCCGCCGGCACTTCCCATATACCAGCGTCACCGGTGGGCGTAGTGATTGGCAGCAGTCTTTGGACTATATACGCGCAAACCCAAATATCAGTGAGATCATCCTTAGTGGTGGCGACCCGTTAATGCTCGCTACAGCGCAACTGGAAAAAATTTCCCGCAGCCTACTGGAGTTCCCACAACTAAAGACCTTAAGAATCCATACTAGAATAGCCAGCTGCCTGCCAGAAAGAATAAATACCCGCCTTGTGCACTGGTTGCGAGAACTGCCGTGGGCCGTGGTATTTGTCCACCATATCAACCACCCACAAGAAATTGGCAGTGCGGCGGAACTTGCATTTACCCGCCTACAGAGCTGTACCCAGATGCAGCTAAACCAGTCGGTATTACTGCAAGGGGTGAATAACAAAGCCGAAGTACTTATACAATTATCAGAAAAATTATTCGGGAATAGCGTTACCCCTTACTATTTGCACCAAATGGACCAGGTGCAAGGTGCCGGGCACTTTAACTGCAGCGATATTGAGGCCCGACAGTTAATGCGCCAACTGCGCGCCGCTGTGCCCGGATACCTGGTTCCGCGCTTAGTCAGAGAGGTCACTGGTGAGCCTGGGAAAACCCCGGTCTAACAAGCTAAGCGAAGAGCTTACTTTCCAGGTTTATCATTATCTTACAGAAACAATTGAAAAAACCACTAGAACCATCTACACTGTATTTATGATCCGTATTTGATGTAAAAGGATTTGCAACAATGAACAGCTTTAAAATATTAGTAATTGATCAAACAACCGAGTCAGCGGCAGAGATTCATTCCCTGCTAAAAAACTCCGGTATTAATATTCGCGTATCTAGCGCAACAGCTCAGCACGAAATTGACTCTATTGGAATTGACAAAACTCCTGATATAGTCATAGTTCAACAACCTGAGCAGAGCGATATTAGCCTATCGTCGATCCGTGAGTTCTGTCAGAAGCTACCAAATGTGAGCACCTACATACGCTGCTCAATTGATGAGCAAGATATTATTAGATCTGCTTTCGAGGCCGGAATTACCGGCTTTCTGGATATTAATCAGCCAGAACAGAATGCTAGCTCGCTTAAACGCGAACTGGCAAACCGTGAAGCCTCATCAAAATTACAGCAACACCAGCAAGTACTTGCTGATATTGAAGACCGCTATAAGTTGCTACTAGAAAGCTCACGCGCCCCGGTTGCCTATATCCACGAGGGCTTCCATATTTATGCCAACCCGGCATATTTGGAATGCTTCAATATAGATAACTTCGAAGCGCTTGAGGGTGAGTCTATACTGGAACTCCTAAGCCTCGATAGCGATACTGGTGACTTTCGTAAACTTTTGAAACAAATTAACAAAGGCAATTTGCCTGAAGCTGAAGTAGCCGCAGTTTGTAACCATAACGACCAAGCTGTCGATCTGGAGTTCCTACCAGCCAGGTTCAGGGGCGAGCAATGCATCCAGCTATGGGTACATGAGCGCCAAGTAGATAGCGGAATGCTGGAGGAGCTGGAACACCTGCGCTCCCATGACCCACTTACAGGGCTGCTTAATCGAGTCGACTTTATCGGCAAACTCGAGCAGGCTGCTAGCGATATTAGCAGCCAAAGCGTACAGGGACTGATGCTGATTGAAGCAGATGAAATTGACGGCTTGGCAGCAGACTTGGGAGCCTCTGGTACCGATCAATTGCTGAAGGAAATAGCAGAGATAATTAGTAAAGAGAGCGGCGATAAAGCCATTTGTAGCCGGTATCAGGATTCAGTTTTTGCCGTGCTAATCAGCACCCAAAGTAAGCAAGAGCTTGAACAACTAGCAGATAGAATGCTGAAAAACTGCCGCACGCATATCTTTCATCTCGGCAGACACACCATTACCGCTACCTGCAGCATTGGCCTGACCTATATCGGCCAGATGCAGCTTAGCCCCGACCAATTGTTGCAACATTGCACCACCGCCCTGCAGTCAGCTCAAGCTGACGGCGGCGACCGCTTTAGTCGTTATCGCCCGCAACTTACCACCGTAAGCGGCACTGAAGACCAGGACCAATGGGCTGACCGCATCCGTTACGCGATCAACCATTCACGCGAAAATATGCTGATTATTCAACAAGCTATTGTCGATGTGGCCGAGCCTGACCAAGATTTATTTATCGAAGCATTTACCTATTTACTCGAGGGCAAGGAAGAAATAGCTCCCGAGGAGTATATGCCACAAGCAGAAAAACATCAGCTGGGAATTGAGATAGACCGCGCAATCCTACCGGCAATACTTGGCATGATAGCCAACCACGAATCAGCCACAGAAGTTAGCACTTACTTTTACAACCTTAGCAACGGGTCAGTAAATGATTCCTCCTTCCCGGTATGGTTAAGACAACAATTTGAAGCCAGCGGCGCTGATAGCTCCCGCCTAGTGCTACAATTATCTGGCCAGGAGATTTCAAAAAACCTGAAGCCTGCACAAAGCCTGATGACAACTCTATCCGCCTTAGAGTGCAAATTTAGCATAGCTGAATTCACCCACGAAACCCGTATGTTAGCGGCGCTAGCGCATTTACCGGTTAAATTCCTTAAACTGGAGCCTGAATTAACCCATAAACTCTCCAGTAACCCGCAAGTCAGTCAGCAGATAGAACAGATAGTGCAACAAGCCAAAACTCATAATATCCAGGTTATAGCAAGCGAAGTTAAAAGCGCCAGAGAGCTTTCGACTATCTGGTCTACCGGTGTCGAGTTGGTACAAGGCGATTATTTGAAGCACAAGTCCAGGGTAGCGGGCCAGTAATAAATTCGACAACCAACAACACCTATCGCGGAAGATTTGCCCCCTCACCCAGCGGAGACCTTCATTTAGGCTCCCTACTCAGCGCAGCAGCTTCATACTTACAAGCAAGGTCTAATCAAGGCCAGTGGCTAATCCGGATAGAGGACATCGACCCGCCACGGGAAATAGCCGGTAGTGCTGACAGCATCATCAATGACCTGCGGGCATTTGGAATGCTGGCAGATGAGCCACCGCTGTATCAGAGCCAAAGAGTTGCCGCCTATCGAGATAGCTGTGAGCAACTATTGCAACAAAACTTGGCCTTTCGCTGTAGCTGTAGCCGAAAATCATTGTCAGAGTTTTCGGTCTACCCCGGCCACTGCCGGGAACTCAAAACCACGGGGACCGCGGTAAGGCTAAAGGCTGGCAATGGTGAAATTGCAGTATCAGACCTACTGCAAAAAGAAATCAGCTATAAACTGGAAAGTGAAATTGGCGATTTTATTATCTGGCGGGGAGATAACCTACCCGCTTACCAGCTAGCAGTGGTAATAGATGATCACTTCCAGGGAATTACCGAAGTTGTGCGTGGCAGCGACCTGCTAGAGTCAACCCCAAGACAAATTCACCTACAACGCGCCCTGGGCATAGCCAGTCCAAAATACCTGCATATACCTATGATTGTTGATAATAGCGGACGCAAACTTAGCAAAAGATCCAATGCTGATCCTGTAAACCGCTTAGCCCCGCCTCTGGCTATCAGCTTATGCCTGAAACTACTGGGACATCCCCCGCCAGAGGAAATCAGAGAACTGGAACAACTCTGGAACTGGGCCAGCGCCAACTGGCGCCTAAAAAATGTACCTAAAGGGCCCCTGATATACCCATAAATAAGCCGCTTGCGACGGAAATATCACGCAGAACATCTATAAGCCTCTATTTGAGGATATAATCTGCACATAACTTGAGCTAAGATTAAAACTCTAATGAACCGAAATTTTCTGGACTTTGAACACCCAATTGCTGAACTTGAAGCTAAGATTGAAGAATTGCGCCATGTAGGTAGCGATAATGCGCTTAATCTTGAAGAAGAGATACTGCGCCTGCAGGCTAAAATGCGGAATAAAATGGAAAGTATTTTCAGAAATCTAACTCCATGGCAGATGACTCAGTTGTCGCGTCATCCGCAACGACCTTATACGCTGGACTATGTGGGTTACCTGTTCACTGACTATCAAGAACTACATGGTGACCGCGCCTTCGCTGACGATCAGGCAATGATCGGCGGTATGGGGCGTTTTGGCGGGCGACCAGTAATGATTATCGGCCAACAAAAAGGCCGGGATACCAAAGAAAAAGTCCGCCGTAATTTTGGCATGGTCAGACCCGAAGGCTACCGCAAGGCCCAGCGCTTGATGGAGCTGGCAGCTCGCTTTTCATTACCAATACTTACATTTATCGACACCCCTGGAGCATATCCTGGGATTGGCGCCGAAGAACGCGGTCAATCTGAAGCAATTGCCCGTAACCTGGAGGTCATGTCTAAGTTGCCAGTGCCAATTATCTGTACGGTTATCGGTGAAGGCGGTTCCGGTGGTGCGCTGGCGATAGGCGTAGGCGACCGGGTAAATATGCTGCAATACTCTACTTATTCAGTAATCTCACCAGAAGGTTGTGCTTCTATTTTATGGAAAGATGCAAAATATGCTGAAACGGCAGCCCAGGCCCTGGGAATTACTTCCGATCGGGTGATGGCACTGGGATTAATTGATGAAATCATTCCTGAACCCGCAGGCGGCGCGCACCAGAACCCCGAAGAAGCCGCCGCCAACATCGGCAAAATACTGGAAAAACAACTCAGAGATCTCACTAAACTAGACAACTCCAGCCTGCTTGAATCGCGCTATAAGCGCCTCCGCAGCTATGGTAGATTCAGTGAATGATGTAGGTAATTATTCTGCGCTAGGCCACGAGCAACTAACAACAAGCTTGCTGGCCTGGATCAAGTCCAGGCACCAACAAACACCATTCAAACGCATTCTAATCGCCTTCAGCGGTGGTACCGACTCAACTGCTTTATTGCTGGCCTTAAGCCAGCTGCGCGAACAACTCCCAGCACCACTGCTGGCTGTGCATGTAAATCACCAACTACACCCCGATGCAGATAAGTGGCAACAACATTGCCAGAGTTTGTGCGCCAAACTGGGGCTATCCGTAGAATTACTGCAAGCCAAGCTTGCAAATACCAGTCGGCGCGGTCTAGAGGCGCTTGCTAGAGAGGCACGCTATACAGCCTTAGCAGGGATTTCAGATGATGGTGATTTACTCCTCACCGGTCAACATGCCAACGACCAGGCAGAAACCCTGCTGTTGCACCTGCTGCGCGGTAGTGGAGTTGATGGTCTGGCGGCTATCCACCCATTCAGACCCTGGAATAATGGTTGGCTGGGGCGACCATTGCTCGCTTACAGCAAAGAGCAGCTTCTGGAATATGTTCAGCAGCATAATACAAGTTGGATCGAAGACCCTTCCAATAACCAGCTAATTCACCGACGAAATTACCTTCGGCAACGAGTAATGCCACTACTACTTGAGCCATGGCCACAGGCAATAGCGCTGATCAATCAAACCTCCAGTCACTGCCAGGAAGCCCAGCAAAACTTGTTGGACCTGGCAGAAATTGACTTATCGCAGCTACAAAAAACCACATTGGATCAGCGATTACAACGCTTGCCTCTAACTGGTTTCCTGCAATTACCCAGGCGCCGACAGCGCTTGTTACTACGGAGCTGGGTTCGGCTACAAGGTTGGCAAACACCAAGTAAAAATAAGCTCGCAGATTTTATAAGTCAACTACAACATGCCAGCACAGACTCCAGCTGTGAACTGCGCTGGCTACAGCAGCGCATGGCATTACATGCTGGCTACATCTACCTCAATGCTAGCTTTGACTCTACGCAAACTACAAATAAATACCCGCTGGATGAGATGCCCGAATGCATGGGACGATTTTCCTTTAGCCCCAGTCTGGGTGCTGACTACCAGGTTACTTCCCGCAACGGCGGGGAAGCCATTAATTTACCTGCGCGCAAAGGCAAGCACACACTGAAAAAACTTTTTCAGGAAGCCGGCATTCCTCCATGGCTACGCGCCAGCATTCCATTATTGTGGCAGCAAGACCATCTGCTAGCAGTTGGGGACCTATGGCTGGATAAGGATTTCTTCCAGCACCTACAGCAAGCTGAAATTCAATTTAGCTGGTTGCCATCGGAAAAGCCCTGGCAAATTTTCCGAGATGCTATACTCATCGCCCGTATCGAGCAAACAAATTAAGCATTAGAACCATGAGCAAACAACAGAAAAATACCGACAATAACTTTGAAAGCAGCATGGCTGAACTGGAGCAACTGGTAATTAAAATGGAATCCGGAGAGCTAACTCTGGATGACTCTTTGGCGCAATTCCAGCGCGGCGTAGAACTAACCAGACACTGCCAGCAACTACTTGAGAATGCTAGATTAACTGTAGAAAAATTAAGCGATCCAGAAGATTCCGATAGCACCGAACCTTTCACCCAAGAGTAAGCCCAGAAGGCCGAAAGTTTTGGATTTTATCCAGGCCATTTCACACCTCCATTTGCGTACTGGTACAAATTACAGATACAATCATCCGGGGATCTTTTAATTTTGAGGTAGGTATATGGACAACTTAGGGAAAGTTCTATTTATTATTGGCATCCTCGCAGCTGCCGCAGCAGGGCTTGGACTGGACTGGCACTGGCTACCGTGGACTCTAGTAATACTTGGGGCAATAGTTGGTATTTTGAACATCACTTCCGGGGAAACCCGCACATTTTTACTCGCAGGAATAGCATTAATGTTATCAGCAACTGCGTTCCGCAGCATTCCAGCTATTGGAGAAGTAGTAACCCAGATAGTCAGCAATATTTTATTGTTTGTATCTGGCGCTATCTTTGTAGTTGCGCTGAAGGCTCTATTTGAAACCGGTAAAGACTAACCATATTCTTGGTAAGTTTCTCCCTTAACTTATATAGCCAGGAATGATTAATTCGCCATTTCTGGCTATGTAAACTTGACTATTTTTTAACCTGCGATTCCGGCATAATAATTCGTCTATTTACCGCCAAACATAATAACGACGCTAAATAAGGACACTGCTTACACAGTAAGATAGCAAATTCCTATATAAAATATATTTGCTTTTTCATATAGATAGGCATACTATCTAACAAACATCATGAAGATGACTGCATAACACTAATAATA
>JAJRYF010000111.1 GCA_024275935.1 Gammaproteobacteria bacterium
CAACGGTTTGGGGTTGAAGAACCAGATCATGTTTTATTATTGAATTTGTTGCAGCTGGGTTTTAATGAGGAAGATATTGACTTAGTAGTGCTTTCGCACCTGCATTTTGACCATGCTGGCGGCCTGCTTTCTGCCTGGAGCGAGGATGAACCGTATCAATTGCTTTTCCCAAATGCCCGCTACCTGGTCGGCAAGACCCAGTGGCAACGAGCTAATAACCCGCATGCAAGAGATCGCGCATCTTTTATCCCAGAGCTGAATCAGTTATTGCTTGATAGTGGTAGGCTTGAGTTGCTTGAAGACGACCATCACTCCCTGCTTGGTAATCAAGTGAGATTCACTTATAGCGATGGCCACACTCCTGGTTTGATGTTGGCTGAAGTTGGCCCGGCTGCCGGGGGCGGAATGGTTTTTTGTGCGGATCTGATACCTGGCCGCGCCTGGGTGCATACATCAATTAGCATGGGCTATGATCGTTACCCGGAATTGCTGCTGGATGAGAAGAAAGCATTTTTAGCCGATAAACTGGCACGCAATGTCGATTTATTTTTTACCCATGACCTCGAATGTGCGGCAGCATCAGTAAGCCGGGATGAGCGCGGCCGCTTTGGGGTCACTAACGAAATCAGCGCATTGGTTGCGGCTGAATTATGATGAGTATTATGAAAACTTTATCCAAAACAATAATAATTTCACTATTGAGCTTTAGTAGTTGGCTATCAGCAGCGCCTGCATGGGAACTGGTTGATGAGGCAGTGGTCAAGAATGCCGAGCAGGTTATTCAATGGCGGCGCTGGTTTCATCAACACCCTGAATTATCCAATCGGGAGTTTAATACGGCTGAGTATGTGGCCCGTGAATTAAGCAATATGGGGCTGGATGTTAGCACAGGAATAGCTAAAACCGGGGTAGTGGCGTTATTGAAAGGCGGCAAGCCCGGTAAAACGGTAGCTTTGCGTGCCGATATGGATGGCTTGCCGGTTAGTGAGCAAACTGGCCTGGAGTTCGCCTCTACCGTAAAGGCGCAATATGATGGCAAACAAGTTGGGGTGATGCATGCTTGCGGGCACGATGCACATATGGCTATCTTGTTGGGGGTGGCTAAAACCCTTTCAGCGATGCGTGAGGATATTTCTGGAAATGTGCTGTTTATTTTCCAGCCAGCTGAGGAAGGCGCTCCTGAAGGTGAAGAAGGCGGCGCTGAGTTGATGCTGGCTGAAGGTTTGTTTGAGCAATATAAGCCAGCTGCGGTATTCGGCCTGCATGTTGGGCTGAACACGCCTCATGGAGTAATTGCTCTGCGCCGTGGTCCACTAATGGCTGCGGTTGATACCCTAAGAATTACAGTTGAAGGTCAACAAACCCACGGGGCTCGTCCCTGGGGCGGAGTGGACCCGATTGTTACTACTGCGCAAATTATTAATGCTTTACAAACCATTGTCAGTCGCCAGATAAATATTACCAAAGTTCCCGCAATTGTTACTATCGGGAAGATTTCAGGCGGTGTCCGTCATAATATTATTCCGGATGAAGTCGAAATGTGGGGCACAATCAGAACTTTTGATGCGGCGATGCGAGACCAAATACATGCCAGCATCAAGCGTATTGCGGCCAATACAGCGGCGGCATCCGGAGCTACAGCAATAGTTGAAATATACAACGGCTATCCAGTAACTATCAACGATGGTGATTTATACGACCGTATGTTGCCTACTTTGGCCAGAGTGTCGGGAGATGTGCCCTTGCTAAACCCAGATCTTTTTACAGTGGCTGAAGATTTTTCCTTCTTCGCCAATCAGGTTCCGGGCTTGTATTTTTACCTAGGTTCAGTCGCCGAGGGCGTAGACCCTTTAGCCGCACCATCCAATCATTCACCGCTGTTTGATGTGGATGAATCAGTGTTAGAAATCGGTACTCGCGCACTCAGTCACCTAGCTATGGACTTCCTCAGTTCAGAATAGAAACCCCCGGTGCGGCAGCGAAGCTTGACGCACACTACCGGATGCCTATGACTTTTCTGTAGGGTGGGTTAGCCGCAGGCGTACGACTGCATGGATGCAGGAGGTAGGGCAATGCAGGAGCAGTTGCCGAACCCACCGGCTGGTGAATGGTCGGAAGCGGGACTTTAGTCCCGCATACACCTGCTGGGACTAAAGCCCCAGCTCCGCTACAATTGCTTCGTAGCTCGCCTGTGGTTACTTATTTTCATGGGTCATAACCGCTGCTGAATATACTCAACAACCTCGGCAATAGGCACCTGAATGTTATCACTTTCATTCCTAGCCCGGTATTCCAATTCACCAGCATCCAGCCCCCGTTCACCAATAACTATACGGTGGGGGACACCAATTAACTCCATGTCATTGAACATAACACCTGGGCGCACCAGGCGATCATCAAATAGCACATCAACTCCGGCAGCCTGAAGTTCAGCATATAACTTTTCAGCAGCCTCCCGCACACGGTGAGACTTTTTCATATTCATCGGTAGTAATGCTACTTGGAATGGGGCTAATGGTGCTGGCCAGATAATGCCTTTGTCATCATGGTTTTGTTCGATGGCGGCGGCGACTATACGGGAAATGCCAATTCCATAACAGCCCATGGGCATAGCATGAGACTTGCCATCTTCACCCAGAACCACAGCATTCATAGATTTCGAATATTTTGTTCCCAGTTGAAATATATGCCCGACTTCAATACCGCGCAGCAGTGAGAGCGTGCCTTTGCCATCGGGGCTAGGGTCGCCAGCGACTACGCTGCGCAGGTCTTCGACCTGAGTTAATTTCGCATCCCGGCCCCAGTTGGCGCCAGTATAGTGATAACCATCGGTATTAGCACCACAGACAAAGTCTGCAGTAACGGCGGCACTGCGATCGGTGATAATTGGGATATTCAAGGACACTGGCCCTAATGATCCGGGGCTACAGTTGAGCGTTGCTTTGATTGCGGCATCATCAGCTAATTGCAGTGGTGAGGCAACTATATCTAGTTTTTCCGCTTTCAGAGGATTTAGACTATGGTCGCCGCGCAGTACTAGCGCAACTAGTCCATCTGTACCTTCAACGATAAGGGTTTTCAGGGTTTGCTCGGGAGCAACATTCAGCTTGGCACATACGCTTTCAATGGTGTTGCACTCAGGGGTTGCTATTTTCTCAAGCGATTGCTCACTATCAGGGGCTGTTTGACAGTGCGGCAGCGCTTCTGCCAGCTCGATATTAGCGGCATAGTCGCTCTGATCAGAAAATGCGATTAAGTCTTCGCCAGAATCTGCCAGCACATGGAATTCATGCGAGGCACTACCACCAATCTCTCCGGAATCTGCTTGCACTGCTCTGAAATCCAGACCCAGGCGGGTAAAAATTGCGCTATAGGCGGTAAACATAATCGCATAGCTTTGCTCCAGGCTGGCCGCATCAAGATGGAAAGAGTAGGCATCTTTCATAATAAATTCCCGTGCCCGCATTACCCCAAAACGCGGTCTAATCTCATCTCTGAATTTGGTCTGAATTTGGTAGAAGATTACGGGTAACTGCTTGTAACTCTTTAGCTCTTGCCTAGCCCAGTCAGTAATTACTTCTTCATGGGTGGGGCCAAAGGCATACTGGCGCCCGCCGCGGTCGGTCATTTTTAATAGCAGTGGCCCATACTGATCCCAGCGCCCGGTTTCTTCCCAGAGCTCGGCTGGTTGTACCGCTGGCATTAGCATTTCCAGACCACCTGCTCGATTAATTTCCTCGCGAACAATGTCTTCTACTTTGCGCAACACTCGCAGACCCAGCGGTGACCAAGTGTAAATGCCAGTTGTGAGTTTGCGGATCATACCAGTCCGTAACATCAGTCTATGGGAAGTGACTTCGGCATCGGCAGGGGTTTCTCTGGTGGTTGCCAGATGGAATTGTGAGACTTTCATATTTATTTTGTCCTGAGCTTACAGCTACTAGCTACACAAAAGCGTTAATATTACCGAGTATTTTAGCCTGAGAACAGCGATTAGGGTAAAATGAAACTCTTATAAATTGTAGAGCCTGAATCAATGACTGATTCTCAGAACAAACCCAAGCCTTCTCGCGGTGTTTATTTACTGCCTAATTTAATGACTACTGCAGCTTTATTTGCGGGCTTTTATTCCATTATAGCGGGTATTAATGGTCACTTTGAGCATGCTGCAATTGCTATTTTATTGGCTGGTATATTTGATGGTCTCGATGGCAGGATTGCGCGTTTAACTAATACCCAAAGTGACTTTGGGGTTCAGTACGACTCCCTTTCTGATTTGATCTCATTCGGGCTTGCCCCGGCTTTATTGGCATTTAACTGGTCGCTGGCCGGGCTGCACGATATTTCTCCGGTTATGGGAAAATTAGGCTGGTTGGCAGCCTTTATTTATACAGCTTGCGCAGCTTTACGCCTGGCACGATTTAATTCCCAGGTGGGGGTGGCAGAAAAAGCTTATTTCCAGGGGCTTGCTAGCCCAGCGGCGGCTGGAATGTTAGCTTCTCTGGTTTGGTTTGGAGTGGACCAGGGCATCGCTGGTTCGGATTTGATCTGGGTAGTGCTGGTAGTTACTCCGGCTTTGGGCTTGCTGATGTTTTCCCGGGTGCGTTATTTTAGTTTTAAATCCGGGCCCGCAGGCGACCAGGTGCCAATACTCTGGATTTTCGTGTTGATGTTATTGCTGGTATTGCTGGCGATTGACCCGCCTACGGTATTACTGTTGGTCGGTATTATTTATATTGGCTCGGGGCTGGTTGTGACTTTGCTGGGAATGCAACGGCATCGGTTACGAAAATCCATATCCAATGCCAAGGATACGGACAGCAAAGGTTCTAAGGACGATGAATAACGAGCAACAACAAAAAACACTGTCTGAAATTGGCATCCCTTTATGGGTTGAACGACCCCGGTCAGCGAAACAGGAAACCCCAAGCGAACGCTCAGAAGGGCTTGGAATAAGCTTGAGCGGCAGTGCCGACAGCGGTTACCTGTGGTTGCTTGAAGATCGGGATATCAGTACTAGTGAGAAAGCTTTATTGACCAAGGTGCAGCTTGCTGCTGCGGGCGAAGATGATAGTCTATTGGCCAGCTACCAACCTGATTCTGAGATTGACTTTGCTGCCACCATAAAAGATCAGCTGGTCACCCGGGTGGTGGTGTTTGGCTCGGCAGAATTTATCACTAAGGTTGTTGCTGCCATTGGCAGCCTGACTGTAGAAGTAATTGCATCTTCTTCACTGACAGAGCTGGCAGAGTCTAATTCGCTTAAACGCAAACTCTGGGAGCAGCTCAAAGCTGTTAGCTCTTGAGTAGCCAGCCTTTACCGTTACAAACCTCTATTAAAGAGTATGTCCGGCCTATGTTGGCTACGGATTTGGATTTGGTGTTTGCTTTAGAACAACGAGCATACCCATTCCCCTGGACCAGAGAGATATTTACCGATTGCCTGCAAGCCGGGTTTCCTGGTTGGGTGTTAACTGATGGTGGTGGTATTTATGGATACTGTATGCTCAGTTATGGCGCGGGTGAGGCACACTTGCTGAACTTGTGTATTGAGCCTGACTCTCAGGGCAAAGGTCTGGGAGCTATCTTTCTTGATTGGATTATTCAGACTGCTTCTGGCTTTCCAGCTGAAGTGATCTTTTTGGAAGTGCGCCCTAGCAACCCCGCTGCTATTAGCTTGTATGAAAGCCGGGGATTTAACCAGATTGGCCTACGCCCGGGATATTACCGGGCGGGTGGAATCCGTGAAGATGCTATTGTTATGGCCTTACAGTTGCTTTAGTCCAGAGATACGCATACTGCACATCATATCGCGTCTCTATCTGGGGATTGGGGCCTTAGCCAGAGTTTCCATTTTGGTAATTTGTTCAAGTAGTTGGTCAACCTGTATTTGATGTGCTTCCAGGCGCTCACGCTCTTGAATGACCACAGCATCAGGGGCGTTGGCAACAAAGTTCTTATTACCTAATTTACCAGCAGATTTTTTCAACTCTAACTGTTCTTTTAGTAATTGCTTTTTCAGGCGCGCGACTTCAGTGGTGGTGTCAATAAGGCCATGCAAAGGAATTAACAGCTTTAGCTTATTAACCAGCGCTACTGCGCACTCATCGCTACTATCACTTTCATCCAGTCGCCGGATTGATTCTATTTTTGCCAGCGCCGTTAGCAATTCACCAAACTTTTCGAGCCTCGCAGCATCGGCATCATCTCCCGCCTGTACCAATAGTGGCAATGGCTTACCAGGCGGCAGGTTTAGTTCGCTACGGATTTTACGAATGCCTGAAATCACTTGTTTTAGCCATTCAATATCATCTTCAGCGGTAAAGTCCTGGTTGCCCGGTTCGGGGTACGGCTGGGTCATGATGGTGGCGCCAGAGTTGCCCAATAATGGTGCAATTCGTTGCCATATTTCTTCGCTGATATAAGGCATGAATGGGTGGAGAAGGCGTAAAATCCCTTCCAGTACTGTGTGCAGGGTATGCCTGGTAGCATTTTGGCTGGCGGCATTGCCATGCTTTAGTTGTGGTTTGCTTAGCTCCAGATACCAGCCACAGAACTCATCCCAGACCAGCTCATATAAGGCTTGGCTGGCGAGGTCGAAGCGGTAGCTGTCAATGTGTCCACGAACCTCAGTTACCGCTTGGTTAAAGCGTGACAAGATCCACAAATCTATACTGGATAAATCGGCTGTATCTGGGGTGCTAATGGGCTGGTCCTCGCTTTGCATTAATACATAGCGGCTGGCATTCCAGAGTTTATTGCAGAAGTTTCGGTAGCCTTCAATGCGGCCCATATCGAAACGGATATCGCGCCCGTTAGTGGCTTGGGAGGTG
>JAJRYF010000112.1 GCA_024275935.1 Gammaproteobacteria bacterium
ACCACTCCCACAGTGCTTTTCAGGAGCAAACCGGGATGTAGGGCGCCATCATTATCGAACCGCGAGGTGGCGAGCATAGTCGTGTCGATCGCGACTACATAGTGCAGCTATCTGACTGGACCGATGAAGCACCTATGACGGTGTTCAAAAAACTGAAGAAACAAAGTGACTATTTCAACTTTAACGCACCCACCGCTGTGGAGTTTTTCCGCGATGCTGCCGATATCGGGGTAGCTGCTGCATTCGGCAAACGCCGTATGTGGAACCAAATGCGCATGAGCCCGGCCGATTTGGCAGATGTTTCCGCGTATACCTACACCTACCTTATGAATGGCAGTACCCCTGCCGCCAATTGGACCGGGCTATTTAATCCCGGCGAGCGAGTGCGTTTACGCTTCCTCAGCAGCGGCACCCAAACTTTCTTTGATGTTCGCATTCCGGGTCTGGAAATGACCGTTGTGCATGTAGATGGCCAGGATATCGAGCCAGTAACCGTGGATGAATTCCGCTGTGGCCCGGGCGAGACTTACGATGTTATCGTTAGCCCTAAAGATGAAACCTATACTATTTTTGCTCAATCTCTTGGACGCACCGGTTACGCCCGAGGCACTTTGGCAACTCGGCGTGGATTAAGTGCGCCAGTGCCAGCGGTGGATGAACCCGAGTGGCTAACCATGGCTGATATGATGGGCAGCATGGCAGCAGGTGGCGCAATGGCTGGTATGGATCACAGCAAGATGAATATGGGCGCTAACAAAGTTCATGTGCGCCACGCCAGTACCGAATATGGCCCGAGCGTGGATATGCGCGTGGATACACCGCGTACCAACCTCGATGATCCCGGTATTGGCCTGCGAAATAATGGCCGCCGGGTACTTACTTATGCCGATATTCATACTCCGGGGCAAAACCCGGACCCACGCGAGCCAGCACGCGATATAGAATTGCATTTAACCGGCAATATGGAACGCTATACCTGGTCACTTGATGGCCTGGAGTTTGGCAAGTCTACCCCTGTGCATTTCCCCTATGGTGAACGCTTAAGGGTAATTTTGCACAATGACACCATGATGACCCACCCTATGCACCTGCATGGTATGTGGAGTGATGTAGAGTCTGCTGACGGCGAGTTTTTAGCACGGCGCCATACGGTATCGGTTCAACCGGCGCAGCGGGTTAGCTTCCTGGTCACCGCCGATGCCCTTGGGCGCTGGGCCTGGCACTGTCATTTGCTCTACCACATGGATGCGGGTATGTTCCGCGAGGTGGTAGTGGCATGAGGCGGCAACAGCTAACATCTCTACTCGCCCTGACTTGGCTGATATTATTTGGAATCAGCGCTGTCGCCTGGGCTGATGCAGATAAACCTGAGCCAGAGATGGATCATAGCAAAATGCAGATGGAGGCTGAAAGTTCCGATATGCAGGAGATGGATCACAGTCAAATGCAAATGGATGATGAGAGCCAGGATATGGCAACAATGGATCATAGCCAAATGCAGATGGGAGATGAAAACCCGGAGATGCAGGAAATGAGTCAGGGTTCTATGCAGGGTGGCCCAGCCCCCGACAATGCCCGCGACCCACACGCCTATTCTGGTGGCTATACCATTGGCACCAAAGAGCAAAGGCTGGTGCTGGCTGATGAATATAATTTCAATTTATTCTTGGTCGACCGACTTGAGGTGGCAAATGGTTCTGGTAACAACTCGATAAACTATGGCCTACAAGCCTGGTTTGGGCGTGACTATAACCGCCTGGTATTGAAGGCTGAGGGCAGTGTTGCGTCTGGTTCATTGGAAGAAGCCAGTACCGAATTGCTCTGGGGCCGTGCCCTGTCAACCTTCTGGGACACTCAGCTCGGCATTCGTTACGACAATGGTGAAGGCCCAAACCGTAGCTGGCTAGCTTTTGGGGTTCAGGGGTTAGCACCATACTGGTTTGAATTAAATATTACCGGGTATGTAGGCCAACAGGGGCGAATTGCTCTTGGCATGGAGGCTGAATATGAAATCATAATCACCCAAAAACTCATCCTGCAACCACGCATCGAAACCACATTTTACGGTAAAGACGACCCCAGTCTTGGGATTGGCTCTGGCCTGGCAGAGGCTTCAGCCGGAATCCGCCTGCGCTATGAGATCCGGCGCGAGTTTGCCCCCTATATAGGGCTTGAGTGGGCCGGAAAATTTGGCAAAACTGCTGACCTGGCACGCGCCGCAGGCCAGGATACAAAGGATACGCGGGTTGTCGCTGGGTTGCGTTTCTGGTTCTAAACTGTGGGAAGAAACATTATGCATACCGCGATATTAGAATTCTGGTTTGAAGAACTAGAGCCGTCCCAGTGGTGGTTGCGTGATAATGCCTTAGATAAAACCATAATTAAACGGTTTTCCGCTATTCACGCTCAAGCCGCCCAATGTGAATTGTTTAGCTGGCGAGAAACTGCCAAAGGCAGGCTAGCAGAAATCATTGTGCTCGATCAATTCTCCAGAAATATGTTCCGTGGCTCAGCCCGGTCTTTTGCTAGCGATCCACTAGCTTTGGCGTTATCCCAAGAGGCTATATCAGTGGCTGCGGATAAAGAGCTTACTGCTATTGAGCGGAGCTTTCTCTATTTGCCTTTTATGCACAGCGAATCATTGGAAATTCACGCGGTAGCGGTACAGCTTTACAAAGAAAATGGTATTCAGGGCAACTATGACTTTGAGCTGAAACACAAAGTTATTATCGAGCAATTTGGCCGCTACCCACATAGAAACGAGGTTTTAGGTAGAATCTCTAGCGCAGCTGAAATAGCGTTTTTGAAGCAACCTGGTTCTGGGTTTTAATTAAAGTTTCCCAATAAGCCTGCCCGCTTGGGTTAAATCTTATTTATGCAAGCGCGTTGCTGTTTAATTATAATGATTAGTTCCCAGCAAAATCGACAGTCAGGGCAATTCATGCCTAATAAGTTTATTATATATTTCATATCTCATGCTTACAAAAAACCATGACCGCTCAACGATATAGAAAGCCTTTAATAAAGCTCATTGTGATTGTTTTTGCAATCAATTTCACTGCCCATACTGCCTTGGCCCAAGATGCCGACAGTGCAGAAGATCTGGCCAAAAAACTATCCAACCCCATAGCCTCGCTTATTAGCGTGCCATTTCAGCTCAATTATGACTCTAATATTGGCACCGATGAGGAAGGTGATAAATTTGTATTAAATATGCAGCCGGTGATTCCAATTTCATTAAATGATGACTGGAATATGATTTCCAGAACCATCTTGCCGCTGGTCTCACAGGATGCAATATTCGCCGGTGCGGGCAGCCAAGCAGGCCTGGGGGATATTGTCCAAAGTATATTTTTCTCTCCCAAAAAACCTACCAATAGCGGCTGGATATGGGGTGCAGGGCCGGTCTTCATTATACCCACCGCAACCGATGATTTGCTTGGTGCAGATAAATGGGGAGTAGGACCGACAGGGGTTGCGCTAAAACAAAACGGCCCATGGACTTACGGTGCTCTGGCCAACCATATCTGGTCGGTAGCAGGCAATAGTCAACGCCAGGATATCAACGCTACATTCCTACAGCCGTTCGTGTCTTATACAACCCCGAAAGCTGTTACCTTCGCCTTCAATAGTGAGGCTACCTATGATTGGGAGTCTGAGCAATGGGCGGTACCATTTAATTTAACCGCCACAAAAGTGACTAAAATCGGTAACCAGCTTGTTAGTGTAGGTGGTGGCGTACGCTATTGGGCTGAAAGCACCGATACGGGCCCAGAAGGGTTTGGAGTAAGGCTTATGATTACCTTGCTTTATCCTAAGTAGGCGCTTGCTTTACCGGTCTTCTTAGGAAAGCACTAGCAGCAATAATGTTGTTACTACTGGGGGTTCAAGGCTTGAATTGACTTTCAAGCCAATAATGATATTATTGATATCAAATATATCAACAAATATCTAAATGGTGGTAGAAATGCCTGGCAGCTTGCATGTGCGAAACCTCGATGATGATTTGATTGCCCGGCTTAAACGCAGGGCTGGGCGGCATGGGCGTTCAGCGGAAGCCGAACACCGCATTATTCTGGCACAAGCTCTCGCCGGTGAAGAGGGTACGGATTTTCTTGCGCTGGCAGCGGAGTTGCGCGCCCTCACCAAAGGCCGTAAACACACGCCTTCGCAGACGCTAATGCGCGAAGGGCGTGATGAACGATGACCGCTTGTATCATAGATGCTAGCGTTGCAATTAAATGGGTCGTTGCAGAGGATGGCTCCACTGAAGCAGTTACCGTGTTGAAACGGGGTGGCTTAATTGCGCCGGGTTTGATTATATCGGAATGCGCTAATATCTTATGGAAGAAACAACGCCGGGGCGAGCTCACCAAGGATGAGGCTCTTATGGCTGCGCGCCTTTTAGAGCAGGCTGAGTTGGAGCTTGTCCCAACACGAACACTACTGGCCAGCGCAACGGCATTGGCGATCGAGATTGATCACCCTGCCTATGACTGTTTGTATCTGGCGCTAGCTCTTGAACGAGGCCGACATTTTATCACTGCAGATGAAAGATTGATTAGAAAACTGGCACAGCAAAAATCAAAACGGCTGTCTGGACTGGCTTTGTCGTTAACCGAATTTGCAAATCAAAAGGAGCCGCTGTGATAAGGCCAAAACTGATACACAATCGAGGCTGTGGTTTTCACCGCTGTTGTTTATGAGGATAGTTTATATGCCCAAGCTGCGTACCAGTTTGATAATTCTTTTCTTGATATCGCTTAGCGCATGTAATCTGAGAGCCGTTAATCAACCGGCTATTACAGCTACGAACATCCAAAACTTCGCAACTGGATGGAACACTATTGATGCCGCTGGGTCCACCATATGCTCAGATGGTAGCCCCTACAAGTTTTTCTTTCGACCTGGCGCGACTGCAAAGCTTATGCTGTATTTTCAAGGTGGCGGCGCGTGCTGGTCAGGGAAGACCTGTGACCCTGACCTGGGTCCTAGTTATAAAATCAATCTAGATAAAGTTAAGCCTGATTTATACAGTGGAGTGCTTGATTTCAGCAACCCTGAGAATCCACTGCGTGATTACAGTGTGGTGTTTGTTCCCTATTGCAGTGCTGATGTACATATAGGGGATGCGGTTGCTAACTATGAAGCACCAACAGGCCCCGACCACCAAGGCCACCGCGTACGGATTGAGCACCGGGGCTATATAAATTCTGCCGCAGCTATGGATTGGGTCTTTACGCACTTCCACCAACCGGAAAACATCTTTGTTACCGGCTCTAGTGCGGGCGCTATTCCATCCCCTTACTATGCGATGCTGGTCGCTGATCATTATGCTAATACCAGGGTAACTCAGTTAGGTGATGGCGCTGGTGGGTATCGAATAAATGATGATAATATTCAGCCGCATAAGCCCTGGGGCACCTTAAAGCGTTTATTAGAAGTGCCTGAACTTGCAGATTTGGAATCACGGCCATTCGGGTTTGAAGACTTATACATAGCAGCAGCACAACGCTACCCTAAAATGCAACTTGCTCAATACGATACTGCCGAGGACAAGGTACAAAAGCTTTTTCTAAACTATCTGGGCATAGATAACTCAACACTACTCCCGCTATTATTGGCTAATCATGCGGATATCCGTAGCGATGCTAGCAACTTTAATACCTATATCGCCGGGGGTGACTTACACACCATTCTGCTTAGACCTGAGTTTTACAGCTACCATGTCAATGGCCTGCGGGTGCGCGACTGGGTAGCCAATCTGGTTAATGATATTGAGGTTACTGATGTACAGTGCAAGTTGTGTGATACTGCTGAAACCTTAGCTGTTGATGAGACGAGGAATTAAAGCTCTCCATAGAGCCCACACGAACTTACTCGAGGCTCTCTCACGCCTCATTCACAAGCCATCTTTGCCAAGTCCTCGCACAGCTCTTCAGCTGCTTCGTTAGAATCTCCGCTCATACAAAAATCAAGCCTCATTAGCCGCTGCTCTTCGCCAGGGGAAGAACCTTCTACAACCGGTTGCCACCGCACCTTCCTCATTACTTTACGCACGGAGCGCGCAGCCCGGCCTGCAGGCACTGTATTGACGACCTCTGTTTTTTTGGTGCGACCAGAGTCACTAACAACAAAAGAAATGACCGCACAGCCAATAAATTTGCCAACAGCAAGGTCTTCTGGAAAAACTGGCTTGGAATTTTCTGCAAACTTCCACAAAGCACCCTCTGCCGGCTTAATATCTTTAGTCTCAAGCACTAAAAATATGGACTTGCTATGTGCATTAGCGGTTTGATAAAACGCAACCAAGATTATTAAAACTGCTACCAAAATTACTGTTTTCATGTGAATTCCTTCAAGTTAAGCAATGCCAGGCCCTAGAGGTTTCTCAACCCCTACTTTAACCGCTCCAATAGATAACTATATATCAAAGCGTTTACATAAGCCGATTGTTTTTTGTTACTAGCTCCGGCATGGCCACCTTCGGTATTTTCATAATAGTAAACCGGTTTGCCCATAGCCTCCATTTTTGCCACCATCTTCCTGGCGTGTCCAGGGTGAACGCGGTCGTCGCGAGTTGAGGTGGTAAAAAATACCTGCGGATAGTCCTGCTTATCATCCAGGTTATGGTAGGGCGAATACTCACGAATATACTCCCATTGCTCCGGAATATCAGGGTCGCCAAATTCGGCCATCCAACTGGCGCCGGCCAGCAGTTTATTATAGCGCTGCATATCCAGCAAAGGTACTTGGCAAACCACCGCATTGAATAAATCTGGTCGCTGGGTCAGCATAACCCCCACCAACAAACCACCGTTGCTACCGCCCCGAATTCCCAGGTGCTCTGGTGAGGTGACCTTGTATTTAATCAAGTCCTCGGCCACCGCAATAAAGTCATCATAGGCGCTCTGGCGTTTCTCTTTCAACGCGGCCAGGTGCCAAGATGGACCGAACTCACCGCCACCCCGGATATTGGCAAGCACATATACCCCACCCTGATCCAACCAGCTCAAGCCGATGGTGGGTGAGTATGACGGCTTAAGTGAAACCTGAAAGCCGCCATAGCCGTATTGCAAAACGGGATTTGTACCATCCATTTTTAGGTCTTTTCGGGCGACCATAAAGTAAGGCACCAAAGTACCGTCTTTTGAGCGTGCGGCGTGTTGACTAACGATATAAGGAGAGGCATCAAAAAAGGCCGGAAGCGCCTGAGTTTTCTCGCTTTCCATATCTCCGTTCAAAAAATACAGCGTACTTGGGGTGAGAAAGCCAGTATAGGAATAAAACATCTGATTATCGGTGTCGCTGCTGGCAATAACTGAAATATTGCCAAGTTTAGGAGTATCAATGGCCTGATTTTGCCATTTACCGTCCACAAGTTGGTAGGCAAGCAACTGACTATGAACATTATCCAGCATATTGGCAATTAAATAATCACGGCTGGTGCTAATGCTACCTATCGAGCTACGCTCACTTGGCTCAATTACAATACTGAAATCCCGCGCTCCATTCAGAAAACGCTCAAAATCAATACTCACCAAGCTGCCTTGCGGATAAGTATTGCCAGCTATTGCCCAGTCTGTTTTCAGGCTGACCAACAGTTGTCCCTTGAAGATGGTACTAATACTCGCATCAGCAGGAATTTCGATTGGGATCAGTTTACCGTCCTTATAGTAGTATTTATTGCTGGTGTAAAAAGAAGTGGCTTGCTGAATGTAAGGGTAATTACCCTCCGGGGTAAAATAAACCCCCGCCCAAACGCCAACATCACTACTCTCACCCTCAAAGACCGTAACTGCCGAATCAAGTGGTGTGCCTCGCTGCCACAGTTTTGTGAGTCGCGGATACCCAGACTCGGTCATGCTGCCTGCACCAAAATCAGTGCCAATAAATACCTGATCTTTATCTATCCAGGAAATGCTGCCTTTGGATTCTGGGAGAGCAAATCCGTCTTTAACAAACTGCTTGCTCTGCATATCAAACTCCCTTCGCACTGAAGCATCTGCGCCACCACGCGAGAGCGTGGCGAACTATACTGATAGCTGAAATCTGGTATTCTTAAGCCCTTAAAAGGAAATCCTGATTATATGCCACAGTTAAGCAAACAGGCTCTTGAGGCCGGAATAGATGAAATCCTTCAAGCACCAAAAGACGCTGGGGTTTTACACCTGATTGTACGCCGCCCGGAAACTGATGAACGGGAAGTCTTGCAGCAAGGCTGCCTAAGTTTAAGTGCAGGGCTGGTGGGTGATAACTGGGCAAGGCGCGGCTGCAAGCATACCGCCGATGGTTCTGCTGACCCTGAAATGCAACTTAATATAATGAACTCACGAGTTACTGCTTTAGTGGCACAAAAGCCAGAATTATGGCCCCTGGCTGGAGATCAGCTATACTTGGATATGGATCTTAGCACTGAAAACCTGCCCCACGGCAGCCAGATTTCTATAGGCACTGCAATTATTGAAGTTACTCCGCCGCCGCACACTGGCTGCAAGAAGTTCGTGGCCAGGTTTGGGCTGGAGGCGATGAAATTTGTAAATTCCGGATTTGGCAAGAAACAAAACTTCCGAGGAATAAATGCCAAGGTTATCCAGCCTGGAGAGATCAAGGTTGGCGATATTGCGACAAAACTATAGTTGTTTAAGAAGCGAGCAAACAGCATGTCAAAGTTAAACCTGAAAATACCTCCGGCGATATTAGTGCTGATTATTGGTTTCTTAATGTGGCTGGTGGCGGTTAACTTCGCTACTATTTCCATTCCTGCAATGTATCGTTATACCGGATTTGCCCTGCTCCTTGCTGTCGGAGCCCTGATAATTGCTCTCGGCGGTCTGCGATTTAAGTCAGCTAGTACAACTGTTAACCCCCTTGCCCCGGAGTCTTCTTCAGCCTTGGTAACATCAGGTATATATAAATACTCACGCAACCCCATGTATATTGGTTTTTTACTGATGCTTATCGGCTGGTGTGTATTCTTGTCCAGCGTGTTTGCGCTTGCACTCTGTGCAGTATATGTTGGCTATATGAATCGTTTCCAAATTGAACCAGAAGAACAAGCCCTGGAAACTATTTTTGGAGCTGAGTATGTAAACTATAAAGCTCAGGTTCGCAGGTGGCTTTGAATTTAATACAGCCAATGGAGCCTGTGGTTGTTGTTATCAAAACAACTTCTGAATATCTGCAACTAACACCCAAATAACCTTCCTCAACATGTAAGCCTGCCTGCAAAGCCGGGCAAATGTATTGCTATTGCCACATAAAGTCAGGGCCTATTGCAAACCCCAACCGATCTAAATATAATTGCAAACCGCTTAAAAAGGAATGTCGAAAAATGAACAAAGCACTAGCTCGTTGGCTAATTTTGTTGAGTATTTTATTTAGCCCTTATGGTTATAGCCAGATCAATGAGGATTCTACCGGTGCCTGGTACATGTACTTTTGGAACACGGGTTTGGGGGAAAGCTCTTTTGGCTTTCAGGGCGATATTCAATACAGAAACTGGGATACAATCGGAGACCTTGAGCAACTTCTTGTCAGAGGTGGTTTAACTTACAGCCCTAAAAATTACAATGTAAAATTCACCCTGGGTTTTGCTAACATTACTTCAGGCGCTTATGGCGGTAGCAGTCGCACGACCAGTGAAAATCGCATATACCAAGAGGCTTTGTTGCCACACAAAATCGGTGAAAGGGTTTATTTAACCCATAGATTCCGGTACGAGCAGCGCTATCTGGATAATCAGGATTTTAGGACGCGGTGGCGATACAATCTGTTTTTGACCATACCATTGAATCAAACTACCTTAGAAAAAGGCGCAATTTATTTTTCGGCCTATAACGAAATATTTATCAATGGTGAGCGCGACATTGGCAATGGCAACAGAGTTGAAACTTTTGATAGGAACAGGACTTATGCTGCTCTTGGCTACAACTTTGCCGATAATATAAGAATGCAGTTCGGCTATATGTATCAGAAAACAAACAACTGGAGCAAAGGTCAATTTCAGCTAAGCCTGCATCATAAATTCTAGCATTCCATAGCAATGAACCATTCAACTTGAAATTATTCTTCGTGCATAAAAAAAGCTGGCCAGATACAATTACTCGTATCTGGCCAGCCGACTTACTTAATTACTACTTAGTTAAGTAATAATTACAGAGGTTTTACGTTTACTGCTTGAGGACCTTTCTGGCCATCTTCAACATCAAACTCAACTTCCTGTCCGTCGGTCAGGGTTTTAAAACCACCGCCTTCGATTGCACGGAAATGTACAAATACATCGGTTCCATCTTCACGTTCAATAAAACCAAAACCTTTCTTTTCATCAAACCATTTAACGCGGCCATTAGCCATGAGTATTCTCCAAATATAACTAAAAAATCGTCGACAATAAGTGTCGACACACATAAGTGCTGAAAGATGCAGGGGTACTTACGATAAGACAAGATGAAATAGCAAGATGAAAATCAAAATTGTACATACATAAATATCGGCTGTAGATCATTACCAGCGCGCAGATTATACCCCATTTCACTAGCAATGCAGTAATAAAATCATAAAAAACATACATAAAACCTTTGTTTCTAAGGTGTTTCATCAATATATCGGCTATATTCAGTTAAATTCGCTCAATAACTACACCCTTTGCCGACCCAAATGTTTAGTATAATTTCATTGGAACATACATATTTTCTGCCTATATTTTTGGAGTTACAAATGAAAAGCCTTTGGACCTATTCAGTTTTAACCTGCAGCTTATTGCTATTTAGCCTGGCTCTGGAGGCTCATGAGGCCCCTGCCAAGGTTTATATAATTAGCCCGGTTAATGGCGAAACTGTTGAAAGCCCGGTATTGGTTCGCTTTGGACTTCAGGGTATAGGAGTAGCTCCGGCAGGAGTCGAGCGCCAAGGCACGGGCCACCATCACTTATTAGTAAATTTTAAAACCCTGCCAGAAGCTGGCCAACCACTTGGTAAGGATGTAAAACATTTTGGTGGTGGGCAAACTGAAGTCCTGCTTGAATTACCCCCGGGCAAACATAGCTTGCAGTTAATTATGGGCGACCACCTGCATGTTCCGCTTGAACCAAGCCTGGTTTCCGAAAAAATTATTATTGAAGTTAAGGATGGTTCAAATGCAGTCCCTGCCCCATAAATATCAAGTAAGCGCTAAATCCGCTCACAACCAGACAGTTATGCTGTCTGCTTCTGGATTACAACAACTGGAAACTGATGCACCAGCAGAGTTTGGAGGGCCAGGTGATCTATGGTCACCAGAAACCATGCTCGCTGGGGCTATTGCGAATTGCTATATTCTATCTTTTCGTGCCCTGGCAGAGCATACTGATTTTAACTGGACCAATATTGACTGCGAAGTTGAGGCGGTACTTGATCGAGTAGAGCGAGTAAGTCTATTTACGCAAATCAACATCAACATCAAACTACTCATACCAGATACAGAAGATCAGCAGCAAGCAGATAAATTGCTGGATAAAGCCAAGCGAATATGCCTAATCACAAACTCTATGACGGCTGAGGTTGAGCTACAGAAAGAGGTCCTCAGCGGCTAACGCCTGTTGCCCAGCGGGCGCTTTGGATTCACCCGCTGGTGCGTTACGCCTACGGCTAACTCACCCTACAAGAGAACTAAATATTCTGCTTAGGTAGAGCGCGCCAAGCTTTGCGGCTATAAGCCCGCCCTGCGCCTATAAGTGCTCAAGCGCGGCAACCAGTATCACGGTTAATACAAACCCGCTTACTATGACCCCGCGTACCGAAGCAATTGGTCCTTGCTTGCCCCATATTGCGTTGAGCTGAAGCACAGCAACTACTGCCAGAGCTACCCACATACCCGTTGAGAGTAATGTTTTCGTATACCCGGCAAAGTGTGGCCCTGCAAGCATGAAAAATACCATCGGCACTGAAAACAAGGTATTGGTACGCGAGGCCAACAGTGCTTTAGCACCAGCTGCTGCGCCATCACCTGCGACCATACCGAGAGCGATTTTTTGCTTAGGCCAGATAATTAACCAGACATTTAGAAACATCAAAGTACCTAGGGCGACACCAACTATAATGTACTCATTGACCTGACCGTTGCCATGCACTCCACCCCACAGCACTAGGCCGGTAATGAAAGTAAACATGGCGGCCCAACGGAACCACCACAAGGCTTTCGGCGCTAACTTGGCTTTTGCATCGCTCAGTGCTTCCGGAGATGCCGATTTGAAATACCCGCCCTGGATGAAATTGAAGTAATACAGCAGGCCTATCCAGGCAATGCCGAATAATAAATGCCCCCAACGAGCCAGCATATTGACGATTTCTAAGTTGCTTAAGTGTTCCATTTTAAGACCCTACCTATTTGTTAATATAATTATTACCAGCCATAGTGATGATCAGACTGGGCGTTCATCACCCCTGAGCCTAATTGAATCAGGAGGGAGTTTCAAGAAACTTCCAGTTATTTACGGGTTTGTAGAAACTTCCCGTGCTGGTTTTGCCAGATTCGGCCAGGCTTGCGCAGTGCCAGCGGCATAACACAAACCTATCAATAGGCAGATAAAAGAGCTAATAATCATAAAGGTAAGACTCTGTCGCAACTCATTCAGATGCGGGCCATCAGCAAGCATAACTACTGGAACCCCAAGCAAGCCTCGAAGTAGGAGCACTGCTGCAATTATAACCAGAGCCAAACGCAGCAATGGCAGACGACGGATCAAGCCCGCTGCTGAGAACGCGTACATAGCCCAAACAAATAAAACTGACGCGATTCCCATAGTAACCATAGCCGGGTATAGTGAGCCAGACTCGGCTAAACGCGCCATGCCCTCACCCGCGCCAAAGGCACGATACCAATCCGGGCCGCCAACAATTACTAAAAGATGAGCCAGCGCAGCAGCTACGCTCAATGCGCCACCAAGCAATAAGAGTTTATTATGTGCTCTATCCACCAGCCTTTACTTCAATAGACCAACGCTGATCAAAGCAAGGCGGCGGCGCTGCATTTTAAGCCGGTATTCCAACTCTTTTACCCGCGTGTGAAAAGCAGTTTTTTGCCACCTGCCACGCAGCTTTTCACCAACTTCATTGGCCCTGCCTGCCTGTAGTTCTTGCCACTCAGAAATGGTTTTCTTAAATTGTTGGTACTCCTGCTCGACTATAGCCTTCCACCCCTGACCGAGCTGGGTTTCCTGCACCTTAAGCTGGGCTCGCTTGAACTCCATCGCCAGCCGGGCCCGCAAGATACGAAATCGTGGTACTCGGCGTAAATCCGAAACCAGGCCCACATAGCTACACAGATTTATAAACCACTTGGTTAAATCAAACTGCCACCAGCGAATCCCGTTTCTGTAGTCATTCTGAAAAATATGATGGAAGTTATGATAGCCCTCGCCCCAGGTTAATAAGGCTACAACCCAGTTATCGCGGGCACTATTATCTTCAGTGTATGTTTGCTTGCCCCAGGCATGCGCCAGCGAGTTAATACAAAAAGTCATGTGGTGGCTGATAAACAAGCGGAATACACCTGCCAACAGTATCACTCCCCAGAGATCCCCCAGCAGCAGCCCTAATATTATGGGTAAGCCGATGTTCATAAATGCAGTTAATGGCCAATACCAACGAGCCTGCCAAGCCACCACCGGATCCCGCTTTAGATCCGGGATATTACTAAAATCCAGATCTCCTGATGGATAATCTCGCAGCATCCAACCTAAATGTGAAAACCAGAAGCCACGCCCGGCTGAGTACGGGTCCTTATCATTATCATCTACAAACTTATGATGGTTTCTATGCCTGGAAACCCAAGTCATAATATCGTTCTGCAACGCTTGTGCGCCCCAAATAGCTAGAAACCAACGCAATAGTGGATGGGCCTTAAAGCTGCGGTGCGACCATAAACGGTGGTAGCCGGTGGTTATAGATATTCCGTTTAGTAACCAAAACAGGCCGAATAATACCCAGGCCCCTTTTGAGTAGCCGTACTGTATTCCATACCAAGGCACCACAAATAACGAAATCAGAGCCGTCCCGGCAAACATAAAAGCTATAGACCTGCACAGCGGTAGTTTTCTGGTTTCTGCTGGCGTTGTAACTGTAGATTTGGGCATTAGCTATCCTGAATGGCGATAGTCACAGATGGGGTTAGTTCCGGTGTCTACCTGATAAATGGCGCGCCCGAGAGGATTCGAACCTCTGACCCCTGCCTTCGGAGGGCAGTACTCTATCCAGCTGAGCTACAGGCGCTTTGTCTGTATTGTACTTAAATCAGCACTTCCCCGCTGAAAGGGGATGCGAATTGTAGGCGAATATACTACTTTTTTCCAGTTTATAGGTCTTTTATAGCTCTTTTCTCACCCTATAGTTTTATCCCACAGCCCCGCTCGGATATACTATGCAGGAAAATATCGTATTTAAATAAACGCCGCTGGCTAACCAGCGGAGAATAATAAACCACCAAATCAACTGAGGTGAGCCGTGAGTCAAGAAGACGATAAAGTTTTTTTACGCAATTTTTCCATGATTATCATAATGTTAGTAGTATTTACTATCGCTATGGCTTTAGTGGGCAATCACTTTAATAATGTTTTAGCGCCGGCTGAAAATCCTTCGCGCCAGGCCAACCTGGAAAAACGCATCCAGTCTCCTGCCAGCGTTAATACCGGGGCCCAACCACAAGCACCAGCTCAGGTTGCGGCTACCCCTGCAGCGGATGCTGCCCCTGAGGCCGATATTGATGGTGCCAAGGTCTATCAAAATGCATGTATGGCCTGCCATGCTAGCGGCGCTGCCGGAGCACCGAAACTGGACGCTGCCAGCTGGACCGAGCGTTTGCCTAAGGGTGAGGAAGAGCTAGTAAATAATGCCATCAACGGCATTGGTGCGATGCCGCCGAAAGGCGGGCAGATGCAGCTTTCCGATGCTGAAATTCTGGCTGCTGTTCAATATATGCTTGCACAGTTGTAATTCGAGCAGATGAAAAACCCTGACATACAAACCGGTTGTGGTTCCCTGCAGCCGGTTTTTTTGGCTCTGCTTATCCTCGTGCTGGGGTTCTTGTCTGGCTGTGCCAGCAAAAACCAGCCTGGCCTGACGCTGGAGTCCTGTGATAAAGAGGTAAGCTCTATCGCCACTATTCAAGGTTCGGGCAAGCTGTCACCACTAACTGGCACTACTCATACTGTACGCGGCGTAGTTACCCATATAGCCGCCGATACTGGCTTGTATTTGCAACAACTAATGGCAGATACACGGCCTGAAACCTCTGATGGCATCTATGTCGATTCCGCTGCAATCACTAAACTAGCCAAGCCCGGTGATCTGCTGCAAATATCTGGAACCGTGGCAGAGTTGGGCCGTTCAGGCGGCAACACGCTGACCTCGATAGTGCAGGTTTCCGGCTACCAAATTTGTGCCCGGCAACAGCCGTTGCCTGTGAGTGCGGTGCAGTTACCACTGTCTGCAAGCAAACGAGAAAGCCTGGAAGCCATGCGCCTGGATATTCTGCAGGAATTAACCGTTACTGATGTCTACCACTTGCAAAAACGCCAACAACTAGGTCTAGTTTCCGGTGGTCAACTGTTTGCCCCAACTGAAATTATGGCTCCAGGGCCTGCAACAAGAGAATTAGGACAAAAATACCGTGAGCGTATATTGATTGCCCAGCTTCCACAGGCCACACAGTCTCAGGTAGGTGATGTGGTTTATAGTATAAGCGGGGTGTTGACACAATTATTTGGCAGTTACCAAATCTTGAGCGATGTCGGGCTGGAGCTAACCGCCAGACCTACAACACCACTACCTGAAAAGGCCGACCGATTACGGCTTATGAGCTTCAATTTATATAACTACTTCAATGGTGACGGCAAGCAGTCTGGATTTCCAACCCCCAGAGGGGCCGAGACTTATGCTGAATTTATTCAGCAAACCCAACGCCTCACAGCAGCGATTAAAGCAAGCGATGCAGATCTGGTTGCCTTTCAGGAAATGGAAAACGATGGCTATGGCGAAACCAGCGCAATAGCTGACTTAACCAGATCTCTGAATCAAGCAATGCCGGGCACGCTGTGGAAATACGCACAGCCGGTTACCGAACGCAATGGCGCAGGAGAAATAAGTGTTGGCATTCTGTATCGAGGTAAGCGGCTGGAAGCTCTGGGCCCGGCTGTATCCAGCAGCGCGGAAGCGTTCAAAAGGCTCAGTCGCCAGCCCCTGGCACAGCAATTTCAGGAAAAATTCTCTGGGGTGAAATTCTGGGTTACTACCAACCACTTTAAGTCCAAAGGCGGCTGTCCTGATCTAAACACCGACATAAACGCCAACCAGCGTGATGGACAGGCTTGTTGGAACACGGCGCGAGTTGAGGCGGCCGAGGCGCTCTCTGGCTGGTTAAATAATTTACGCAATTTTTCTGCCAATTCCAAAGTAGTCATTCTGGGTGACCTAAACAGTTACCGCATGGAAGACCCGATCAGAAAATTAAAATCCAAAGGCTGGGTAGAGGCAGTTGAGAAATATACTTCAGCACCTCGGTTTAGCTTCATTTACAGGGGCCAGGCTGGCACTCTGGACTATGTGTTTGTCAGCCCGGAACTAGAGCCCCAAATAGACAGTGCCTTGATTTGGAATATCAACTCAAATGTAGCTCCTGAACCTGCTGCCGCCAACCCTCGCTCCTCAGATCATGACCCTGTTATTATTGACCTTGATTTAATGATCGACAGGACTGAGGTATTATAAGGTCTCAGAAAACCCAACTTATTACCTTCTGATATATATTTATGGATACTAGTTCATTCCCAAACAAGCGTGCAGAATTTCAGTTGCCCGGCCCGGTAGGCCAGCTTGAATGTATCAGTGATGTCCCCGATAACTTTTCAGATACCACTATAACGGCAGTGCTCTGCCACCCGCACTCGCAACATGGCGGCACTATGCACAATAAAGTTGTCACCATCATGGGCCGCTCTTTACGCGAGCTAGGCGTGGCTACAGTACGCTTTAATTTCCGTGGTGTTGGTGATAGCGGGGGAGAATATGATGATGGCTTTGGCGAAACCGATGACTTGCTGACAGTGGTCGACTGGGTGCGCCGGGTGCGCCCCAACGATGCCCTTTGGCTAGGTGGTTTTTCCTTTGGCAGCTATGTTGCCTTGCGGGCCGCCCAACGATTAAGCTTGAGCCAGTTAATTCTGATTGCCCCACCCGTTGCCGCTTATGAGTTTTCCCAGCTGGAAGCACCACAGTGCCCATGGCTGGTAATTCAGGGCGATGAAGACGAAGTGGTTTCACCAACGGCAGTATTTGATTGGGCGCGTGAAATAAGCCCACCACCAAGACTTGAGGTGATGGAGCAGGCTAGTCACTTCTTCCATCGGCGGCTAATGGATCTGCGTGGATTAATAAAAAATGGAGTAAGAGACCAACTACCTATCGACACCAGAGGATGAGCCTTGGTGGGCCCGCCTCTGCTTGGCAAAAGAAAATCCATAGTGGTAGCCTGGAGCATGATCCAGCGCAGGCGCCAATAGTTGATGCCCTGCAAACTCTCTACCAACAACTAACTGTAAAAACAACATTTATCGAACGCCTGAAAGGCCGCCAGACTACTCCTGAAGGAATTTATATCTGGGGCGATGTTGGCCGCGGTAAAACCATGTTGATGGACTTGTTTTACGACTCTTTACCAGCCAAAACTGCAACCCGTTTGCACTTCCATCGATTTATGCAACAGGTTCATCAGGGACTTCAGCAACACCAACAGCAACAAAACCCGCTGACCATCATTGCTCGCGAGTGGGCCGCTTGCAAAGTGCTTTGTTTTGACGAGTTTCATGTCAGCGACATCGCCGATGCCATGCTGTTAAGTGAGTTGCTACAAGCTTTATTTGCCGAAGGTGTGGTGCTGGTTGCCACTTCTAATATTCCACCAAACCAGCTATATAGCGGTGGCCTACAGCAAGCTCGGTTTAAGCCTGCGATTACTGCTATCAAAAATAACTGCCGGCTTTTGCAACTCGATAGCCCTACCGACTATCGCTTACGCATTTTGAAAAAATCTCCGGTTTACCTCACACCACTTTCCCCTGATAGCGAAGCTGCAATCCAGAAGCTATATACCCAGCTAAGCCCCGGCAGTGACCGTAGTCAAACCACACTTGAAATTAACGCCCGGATATTCGCGCCCCGCCAACGCGGTGCTGGAATCATTTGGTTCGACTTTAATGAAGTCTGTGAAAAAGCCCGCGGGCCAGCCGATTACATTGAAATAGCACGCTCCTATAACAGCGTTTTAATCAGCGGGGTGCCGGTTTTTAGTGCTACTAACCTCGATGCGCTGCGCCGCTTTATCAGTCTGGTAGATGAATTCTATGACCGTAGTGTAAAGCTGATTTTAACCGCCGAAACACCTCTAGAAAAGCTCTACACTGGCTCCCGGTTAGCCTTTGAATTCAAACGCACCCGCAGTCGCCTGAGCGAAATGCAAACCCAACAATACCTCGCCCAACCCCACCAGCCATAAGCACCAAGTAGGGTGCTTATGGCTGGTGCGTTACGCCTCGGCAATTGCCCCTGCATTGCCCTACTTCTAGCATCCATGCAATCGTATGGCTAACACACCCTGCAAGAGAGCGCGATAAATGAATATTGGGATGGTTTCGGCTTTGGATTAAACCAGTTGGATTACACGAAAGCTGGTTACAAAAAGATCGAGGGCCGGAAAGGGGTGACCGGCCCTCGAAGGGAGCTGACGCTAAAGGGGAGAAACATCAGCAAGGGTAATTGTACACCATATTTATACTTGGTAAAACAATATCTAACAAATGTAAAGCCTATGTTAATTCAGTCATGCAGAACCCTTATAAAGCCTTGATCTAAAGTGATGTTTTGTTGCTCCCAGGCAACTGTTGCCAGCAATGGGGCATTAATTGCTGCGCTTAAAGTTTCAATATTATCCAAATATCGGGGCATCTGCGCATCAACCTGGTTGGCCACCCAGCCTGCCAACACCAAGCCATCGCTTTGAATCCGCTCTGCGCTCAGTAAAGCATGGTTAATACAGCCTAAACGCATACCGACCACCAAGATTACTGCGGCGCCACACGCTCTGGCCATATCTGCCTGAGTGGTATTGGCATCGAGTGGTGCCAGCCAGCCGCCAACGCCCTCTATCAAAGCTACAGATGCGCTTTCATTGGCGATTATTCTGGCCATTGCCTGAGTATCAATTTGAATCCCGGCCTCAGCTACCAGAAAATGCGGGGCTACCGCTTCTGCAAAACACCAGGGGTTTACATCCCCATAAACTTGGGCCGTAGAGCTTGCCGCCATTAATGCCAAGGCATCTTCATTACGCAACTGGCCAGCAATTAACTCAGCCCCTGCCGATATCGGCTTGTAGGCTGCGGTGCTTATGCCCTCGACTTGTAAGGCGCGTAATAACTGGCAACTGACTCGCGTTTTCCCAATTTCAGTATCGGTACCGGTGATATACAAACGCTTCATTTTTTAGGTCTACGATTGGAAAGCAGGTGAGCTACCGAGAAACTGGCCTCTTCACCTTCGCCGCTACGAATTGGCTGGCCATCATCAGGCTGCCAGGCGGTTGCATAAATTACCTCCCAACTAGCTGGAAAGCGGCCATCGGGCAAGCAAAATTCTGTATATGCCTGGCACATTTTACGAATTCTACTGACGCCAGTTAGAGTGTGCCGCCGCTGCCGGTTCACATTATGTGCGCCCATACCTTTAAGCTCGCGCATTAGCAGGTGTACGCTAGAGTAAGTAAGCGTTACCATCTCTGCATCCGCGACCGTTTCATCGAAACCACAAGCTAATAAAGTATCACCAATTCCCTTAATATCTACAAACGGATTTACATGGGTATCGCCATCAACCTCCGCCCACGCAGATCGCAGCTCGGTAAGGGTTTCTGGGCCCAGAGTAGAGAACAGCAGCAAACCACCTGGCTTTAGGATTCTGCGCCATTCATTAAATAACTGGCGTAAATCAGTAACCCATTGCAGGCTAAAATTGGAAAATATCATATCTACGCTGGCATCTGCCAGATTAGTGACTGCCATATCTGCTTGTAAATACTTAACTTTACGGTGCCAGCGATTACGCTGGCGGGCTACACCAAGCATTTCATTAGAAAAATCTATACCGATAACTTCCGCCTTTGGGTAGCGCTTCTTCAGCTCAAGGCTATGCAGGCCAGTACCACAACCCATATCCACAATTACCTGTGGTTGCGGATTAAGTACCTCTAATCGCTCCAATAAGCGCGAGCCAATTTCCTGCTGTAGCCAGGTGTGTTGGTCATATTCAGCTGCTGCTCGATCAAACGACTGACGCGCCTGATCGACCTCGATATCGAGGTCATCGATACCGGTCTGCGGCAAATCTGGCAGTTTAGTAAAAATATTATCGTCTGGATTATCCATCTGTATCTCGTAGAAATTCGTGTATGTGTGTAGCCACAAGGCCTTGCCGCTTACCAATAAAAGCAGTGTGCCCTGTAGCTGGCAGTATATGTAGCTGAGCACCTGCTATCAGTTCAGCGGTACGCCGTAGTGCTTGTGGGCTAATCAAGCGGTCCTGGCTGCCGCCAATTATCAGGGTCGGCATATCGAGTTGGTTTATACGCCCGGAAAGGTCGGTTACCCGGAGTATTTCCAAGCCATTTAATAAAGTTTGCCGGCCCGGTACGGGAGCTTCTTTCAGGCCCATGCGCAGGCACTTTAATTGATAGCTGGCATCCTTGCTGCCACCTACTTCAAGTGCCATAAAACGCTGCAAAGCTCTGCTAAAGTCTGCTTCAATTTGGGCAGAAAAACCCAAATATACCTCCGCATCCATGCCCTCAGGCCAGCTTTCAGTTTGCACAAAAGCCGGGGTTGCCGAAAGTAAAATTAAACGCCTGACTTCAGTGCATTCTGCCAATGCCGCCTGCAAAGCAACCAGGCCTCCCAGCGACCACCCAAGCCAGCTTGCTGGTGGTACAACTGCTGCAATTTGGACTGCCAACTCATTTATATCTGTAGTTAGTGTATATTCGTGATTGCTTCCATGCCCCGGCAGGTCTACTAAATGCAGGCGATAGTGCTTCTCAAGTTCGGCCGTCAGGCGCGAAAAAATCCCGCTATTCATAGCCCAGCCATGCAGCAACACCAAATCCGGGCCACTCCCAGTAACCTGTACTTTTAATTTATCCCGCATTCGCCCAGGCCCTCCAACAACTTATCGATTTGCTGGTAACTATGGGCTGCACTAAAAGTAATCCGCAGGCGAGAACTACCCTCCGCAACAGTGGGGGGGCGGATTGCACCGACCAGAATTCCGGACTGTTTTAAGCTTTGTGACCACCTGAGAGCGCGCTCTTCCTGAGCTAGTATAAGTGGCTGAATAGCGGTTTTAGAAGAACCAATTTTTAGCCCCAACTGCTCAGCACCGAGACGGAAATAGTTAATATTATCTGCCAATTTAGTGCGCAGTTTATCGCCTGCACGAATCAGCCGCAAGCTGGCTCTTGAGGCTGCTACTATGGGTGGCGCTAAGGCTGTTGTGTAGATATATGAGCGCCCGGTCTGTAGTAGCCAGTCTATCTGTTGCTCGCTGCCGGCAACATACGCACCTTGGGTACCAAAGGCCTTACCCAGAGTACCAATCAACACATCTGCCACTTGACCATACTCAGCCCAACTGCCTCGACCTTGCGGCCCGGTTATGCCAACGCCATGGGCATCATCAATTATAAGTGTTGCCGCGTATTGGTCAGCAAGTTGCCTCAAGGCCGGATACGGGGCAATATCCCCATCCATGGAAAACACCCCATCACTAAGAATATAGCGCTGTTCTAGAGGGCTACTAGCAGTATCTTTTTCGAGCATTTGCGCCAGGCTATCAGTATCAGCATGCCGATATCTACGCACCTCCGCCCTGGATAACCGCGCACCGTCAATTAATGAAGCGTGATTGAGCTTATCGGTATAAATCCTCTCGCCCCGCTGGCAAAGGCTACTCAATACCGCTAAATTAGCCAGATAGCCGCTGGAAAATAGCAGCGCTTTCTCATAACCAAGAAAATCAGCCAGCTCCAGCTCCAGTTGCTGGTGCTCATGGCTATACCCAGAAATCAGCGCCGAGGCACCGCTACCAACCCCATATTTCCGGCTGGCCTCAATGCATGCGGCAATTACCTGGGGGTGACGGCGCAGACCGAGGTAATCATTCTCGGCAAAGTTCAATAAATCCGGGCTTTCTTCAGCAGGCAGCATCACTTCTCGCTGACGGTAGCGATGCTGTTTGCGCAAGTCGGTAAGCTGTTGCTCAATCTTGGCCATTTGTCGAATAGCTTAAGCTACTTGGTCTGCTGATGACTTGCGGTTGATTCCCAGCTGCTCAAATAGCTGTTGGTCAGAATCCATCTCGGGGTTATCTGTGGTTAGTAGCTGCTCACCATAAAATATTGAATTAGCCCCGGCAAAATAACACAGGGCCTGCATCGAATCACTCATCTCGGCGCGCCCGGCAGAAAGTCGGACTACAGATTTTGGCAACATGATTCTGGCTAGCGCAATTGTGCGCACAAATTCAAGCTCGTCTAAATCATCCAGCCCTTCCATTGGTGTGCCAGCAACCCGCACCAACTGATTGATGGGCACGCTTTGTGGGTGAGTTGGCAGATTGGCCAACTCAACCAGCAATCCAGCCCGGTCGCTGCGGCTCTCGCCCATACCAACAATTCCGCCAGCACAAACATTCAGCCCGGCATCACGCACATTTTTCAGGGTATCCAGGCGGTCGCCGTAACTGCGGGAGCTGACTACCTCGGGATAATATTCCTGGGAGGTGTCCAAATTGTGGTTGTAGTAATCCAGGCCGGCAGTCTTTAGTCGCTGCGCTTGGGCATCACTAAGCATCCCCAAAGTAACACAGGTCTCCATGCCGGTCTCGCGCACCGCTTCAATCAAAGTTATAACCTTACTCAAATTCCGGTCCGTGGGTTGCCGCCAGGCAGCGCCCATGCAGAACCTGGTAGCGCCCTTAGCCAGTGCCGCTTGCGCCGCAGCCACCACCTCTTCCACCGGTAATAATTTTTCGGTTTCCAGGCCAGTATCGTAATGTACACTTTGGGGACAATATTTACAGTCTTCCGGACAGGCACCCGTTTTGATGCTCAGGAGTGTGCTAATCTGCACATCATTGGGGTCAAAATTTTGCCGGTGGATACTATGCGCTGTAAATAACAAATCGTTAAACGGCCGCTGAAACATCCGCAACACCTCTGGTGATGACCAGTCATGGCGTAAAACGGTATTATCTTCAGTTACAGAACTTCCTATGGGGGCTATAGTTGACATTATTTTTACCTATTCCGGCCAGCACACTCTGGCGACTATCGTATAAGGAGGTATATTTTGGCTGTCAACCAATTGTTTAGCAAGCTGGTTGACGGGATTTATCCTCCAACTTGTGTACTTTGTGGCGAATCGGGCCAAAATCACCCCGCTAAAGACAGCTCTGGGCTAGATCTTTGCAGCCCCTGCCAGGGCGATCTTCCAAGCAACCAAAACTACTGTTTCCAGTGCGCGATACCACTACCACTTGCCGCTACCAACCCACAATCTCGTTGTGGAGATTGCCTGAAATCAGCACCCAAATTCACTCATAGCTGTGTCCCCTATCTCTACCAGTGGCCTCTGGACCGGTTAATTCAAAGATTTAAATTCCAAGGAAACCTGGCAGCTGGCAGGGTTTTAGCCCGCCTATTATCTCAAGCAGTAGCTGCCGACCCAGAAACCAAACCAGTAGCTATTGTTCCGGTTCCTTTGCACCCGTCCAGATTACGCGAAAGAGGCTTTAATCAGGCAACTTTATTAGCCGCCGACATCGCCAAAGATTTTCAAATACCACTGCTGGGAAATGCACTGCTACGCCATACTGCCAATCAGCCACAAGCCGACCTTGATGCTCACCACAGACAAAAAAATATTCGCGGAGTGTTCTCAATAAAAGAAAATATTTTGCTCCCCGACTCAGTGGCTCTGGTAGATGATGTAATGACAACTGGAAGTACCCTGGCAGAAGCCGCAAAAGTGCTCCTTGTTGCTGGGGTTAAGCGGGTAGATTGTTGGGTTGTAGCCAGAACGCCCTGAGTGTATTTCTGCACATATAAGTAGCAAACCCAGATCGTAACCTTAACTACCCAGACAACTTTTCTCGTCTCACAATATGCAGTCAACGACCCAAAATTTATATTGGTTTTTCACTGCTGTCCCGTTAACTGTTCAAGCATGAATTCTGGGTGCTCGGTGACAAAAACTGGTGTGCGCCAAACGATAGTAAGGGTTATCATCAGCTAGGCACAAAGTTAACGGGACAACAGTGTTGGTTTTTCTGATTTGCTAAAAAAACCGGGTCACAAGACCCGGTAATAGCTTTGGACTTGGGAGACCAAATATTGATCAATGCGTGGTTGACTGTATTTCCAGAGAAATCGTTGTTAACTCACGACCCGACCAATCTGTACACCAGGAAACATTTACCTCATCCTGGTTAGAAATTTCAAACCAAATCCCAGTTTGCCACTTACCCTTTGGGGTTATCAAAGAAAGGCAAACCTCAGTAGCACTGTCTTTGGTGCGCATATGGATGATGCCGCGCAGGTGATTTTCCGCATCAACCAACCGAACTACCGGCTCAGGTGTGCTACTACCATTCTCAAACCAGGCGGCGGTTTCTACAATTTCATTGTGCCATTCTTCGCGACCGTTCCCGCTCAGTTGAAATGTTACCATTCCGTTTTTAGCCTGCTGCTTATGAGACCAACACTCAACGCTATCATCAGGGCGATTTGCCGAAATACTGGGTGATCTTGCGCAACTTTGAGCGGCTAACGGCTCACTGGGCTTTTCTCTTTTTTCAATTTTTAGTGCACCGAAGCTAATGTGATCTGAGGTTGCCATTGCACGCATATTCCTTGCTCTTTTGTTCAATCCGCACAGTTAGTTGTGGGCTTTGGTATTACTTAACTGTCATATACCCTCTGATTCTCTCACCTGAAACGAAATTTATTTTGCCAACCCCAGTAACTACTGAGGTAGCAAGCTCTTATTCACTAGTAAATATTACCCGCGGCCGGTTATATAATGTAGCTGCAACGGCCGCCAATACCAAGCCTAGCCCCAAGGTCGTGCCTGCCGCCAGCAAATACCACAACATCGATACCTGCTCACCCCGGATCAGCTCATGAATCAGCACATTCTGCGATAACAACGGCACTGCCATCATCCAGGTTTCGGCTTTTACCGGGTTAATCATTAAGTAAAAGCTAGGTATCATCGGAATTAGCGTAACCAGCCCCATATATGAATTGGCCTCACGGAAAGTTTTAGCGAATGAGGCTAAAATGGTCAAGAAAGCGGATGCTAGTATCGCCATTGGCATAAGAACAATCAACATGCCAATAACCATAGCTGTGGTGATCTCAATTGATACCCCAAGCATATCCGTCGGTAAAAACTGCACCATAAAGCGGAATGCTAAAATAGTTAAAAGTACTGAAAGCCCAGCAAAAAAAGAAGTAGCCATTAACTTACCAGCCATAATTTGCCACCGAGGCACCGAGTTGATTAGCAAGGGTTCTAGTGATTTACGCTCTTTCTCGCCTGCAGTGGCATCAATTGCCATGTGCATGCCACCAATAAAAGCCCCAATCATCAAAATATAGGGTAAAAACGCCAAGATCATGGCAGCCCGCGAGGTTGCTGTCGACAAATCAACCGTTTTGATCATGACCGGGCTTAATACCTGTGAAGAAACCCCGCGTAGATGCAAGCGCAATATACCCAGCTGTTGGGAATATGTATCCAATAATTGCCTTAAACGCTTACTGGTAAGCGCCACATGTTGTCGGGACTCATCAACAATCACTTCCAATACAGCAGGCTGACCTCCCTCCCATTGCTCTATGAAAGACTCGGGTATGCGCAACACTACATCCTTATCTCTGGCCAGGATAGCAGCTCCCGGATCAGCAGGGGCGTCCTCAATAATTACCCCCTGCTGAAGCAGGTATGCCACCAAGTTGGGGGCATACTGCTGGCCTGCCACTGGTAACTCCAGAGGTTCATCCAACCGCTTGGAGGTTGAATCCGCCATCAGAACAAACATTATGACCAATAAAGCTGGGCCCAGCAGAGGGCCAAGCACTAGTGAGGTAAGAATCACCCGTCGATCACGAAAGTTCTCTTTAACTTCCTTGTTAAATACAGTCGTCCAGCCACTCATGATAATAAACCCTCGGCACTACCAATAAGCTCGACAAAGGCATCCTCCAGACTATCACAGCCACTTTGCTGCAATAGCTCTTCGGCATTACCTTCGGCGGCAATGTCACCATCGGCAATTATTACAATGTGATCACACAAAGCCGCTACTTCTTGCATTATGTGGGTTGATAACACCACGCAGTGCCCGGCCTGTTTAAGCCCTAGCAAGTATTTCCGCAAAGCGCGGGTAGTCATAACATCCAGGCCATTAGTTGGTTCATCCAGCAAGATTGTTTGCGGTTGATGAATCATCGCTCTGGCAATGGCCACCTTGACTCTCTGCCCCTGAGAAAACCCTTCTGTCCGACGGTCAATAAAGTCCTGCATATCCAGAATATCGGCTAGTTTTTCTATCCGCTCTTCCAGCACCTTTTTATTTACTCCATGTAACTGCCCGAAGTAGCGAATGTTTTCACGCGCACTGAGGCGGGTATATAAGCCCCGACTATCTGGTACCACGCCTAGCTTGCGCTTAACTTCTATTGGTTCTTGGTGCGGATCCATTCCATCAATTAGAATCGTGCCACTATCTGGCTTCAATAATGTGTAGAGCATCCGCAAAGTAGTGGTTTTGCCAGCACCATTAGGGCCCAGTAAGCCGGTAATCTGCCCGTCTTCAGCTTTAAAGCTAACCCCACGCACCGCTTCGACCTTACCAAATGATTTTTTTAGGTTTTCAATAACTATCATGGCGTAGGCCCCATCAGGTTGATAAAAAATGGTGATCTGCGCTGCTGTTCAAGGCAACTAATATCCAGGTCGCCAGGATCCACCTTAGTTATAAACTCAGTAACAATACCACTGGTACATTTAGAAAAAGAAACGCTGTGACCTTGCCCTTTAACCACCAAATTACTGTGCTGACTAAGGTGCTTGGCTACCTGGTCGGCATACCGCGGTGGGGTAACTGGGTCAAACTCGCCGGAGAGCAGCAGTGTCGGCACATCTGATTTAAATGGTTTGTGAAAGTCATCTGGCACCACTCCACGAGGCCACACTTCGCATTGCGCTATCAGTAGCTTATGCAGCATTTCGCCAAGAATAGTGGTCGCGTCCTGCGGGCGAGCTTGCATCAGCGGGTAATCTTCGCTACAAATCACCGCTAGCTCCATCCAGTGATTGATGGTGTCTTCCATTCCAGAAATAACCATTAACGCTTGTGTCACCAGTCGCTCGGGGTTGTCTGTATTAACGGCATCGCTAATCAAAAAAGGCAGCATCGCCTGGGTTTGGCTGCTGTAGGAAAGCATCCGCAGAGCCAAGGCTAACACTTCAATATTAGCTTCCAACTCAATCGGGTCTCCGGTTAAGGGATCATCTACAACCAGCATCTTTGGCGCGGCTCTGGTTTTGGTTATTAACTGCTGTAGTTGGGCCTTAACCTTGGGAAAGTATTCAGCACAACTAGCATCGTTCAGGCAATCGGTCAGAATACTATCCATAGTCTGATCAAGATTCAGCGAATGCTCACTTCCGAGCAAGAGTTCAGGTGGGACAAGAGAATCAAGCACTATGCTGCGTACCTGATCAGGGTACCGGCGCAAGTATTCCAACACCGCGCGGGTACCATAAGAAACCCCCATAAGGTTTATTTTCTCATAACCTAAGGCCTGCCTTAGCTGTTCATAATCAGCCATGGCAATGGTGGTTGTGTAAAAACGCGGATCACCCTCAACCTTCGACAGGCATTCCAGCGCTTGTTCTGTTGCCTTCCCATAATCCATCCGTAGCTCAATACTTTGATCGTCGAGCTCGCACTTTAAGGTCGAGGCTGAGCCTGTACCGCGCTGATCCATTAGTACAATATCGTGGTTTTTTTGCAGCTTTTTAAATGGTCCTTCCAACTGCACCCAAAGCTCTGAGGCAGCCTGGCCCGGGCCTCCAGCAAAAAAGAAAATCGGGGTGCTATCTGGTTCCGGCTTTAAGGCCCGGGCCAGAGCAAAGCGTAAGCGAATGGTTTTACCATCCGGGTTCGCCGGGTTTTCTGGCACAGTAAGCCAACCACACTCCGCCTCCGCAGTAGCCGTAGAGCCGGACATAGATAACACGCATTTCTCTATTTCAAGATCAGTTGCCACCTCCGCCTGACAAATAGCCGCCAACAAAAGTAAACTAAATACTAATAATTGCTTCAAGGGGGTCCCCTCCCAAAGGTTGTACTCACCAGTGGCGTAGAATATGGCTTTAGCCCAGCATTGTCTATAGGCCACAGGTCATAAACTTAGCAGTATGCTCATAACTGCCGGTAAATGCTATTGATGACGGTATCCAGTTATAATGCCCCTATAGTTAATTACCAACAAGAAGCCAAGCATGAAAGCACTGGAAATCTCCAAGCTCAAGAAAACTTACAGTAATGGCGTAGAAGCGCTTAAAGGCGTGTCATTGGTGGTAGAAAAAGGCGATTTTTTCGCACTTTTAGGCCCCAACGGAGCTGGCAAATCAACTTTAATCGGGATTATCTCATCCTTGGTCAATGCCAGCTCTGGTGAAGTTAAAGTATTTGGCGATTCAGTTCAGAAGAATCGCTCACAAGCCATGCGGCACCTCGGCTTGGTGCCGCAGGAAATGAACTTTAACCAATTTGAATCTCCGTTAGATATCGTGGTTAACCAAGCTGGGTACTATGGTTTGCCACGAGGCCTGGCCCTGGAGCGAGGTGAGAAATATTTACGCCAACTAAAGCTCTGGGAAAAACACGACAAACCTTCCCGACAGCTATCTGGCGGCATGAAGCGCCGCCTAATGATCGCCAGAGCAATGGTGCATGAGCCTGAGTTGTTAATCCTCGATGAACCAACTGCCGGCGTTGATATCGAAATTCGTCGGGAAATGTGGGAGTTTATCCAGCAAATAAATAATGCTGGTACAACCGTTATTCTTACCACCCACTACCTGGAAGAAGCCGAGCAACTGTGTCGCAACATTGCCATCATCAACCACGGGGTGCTGGTAAAAAATACCGATGTGAAGTCGTTGCTAGCCAGCCTCGATGTAGAAACATTTATTCTCGATACGCGCGAAGAAATAACGGCACCACCATTAGTTGATGGCATCCGGACCCAATTGCTAGACCCCACCAGACTAGAAGTAGTTGTGCCCAAACAAAGGTCTTTAAATAGCTTGTTTACTCAATTAAATGACCAAAATATCCATGTTCTGTCGATGCGCAATAAGTCTAATCGCCTAGAAGAGCTGTTTATGCGAATGATAAATGAAGACAACGACCCCAAGGAGAGTAGCTTATGAGCTCTGCCTTAAATTGGGTTGGTTATAAAACCCTGGTGCGTAAAGAAGTTAAACGAATTTTGCGCATCTGGGGGCAGACCATAGTTCCGCCTGCAATTACCATGACTCTTTATTTTGTGATCTTTGGCAACCTTATCGGCTCACGAATCGGGCAAATGGACGGCGTTGATTACATGACTTTTATCGTTCCAGGCTTGATAATGATGTCGATAATTACCAACTCCTATGGCAATATGGTTAGCTCTTTTTTTGGGGCTAAATTTGGCAAGCATATTGAAGAATTACTGGTCTCGCCACTGCCAAGCTATGTAATTGTCGCAGGCTATGTAACCGGAGCTATGATGCGTGGGTTAATGGTCGGCTCAGTGGTTAGCATTATTGCGATGCAGTTCACTGATATTAGCATTTACAACCTCAGCATTACCCTGTCAGTCGCCTTGCTAACCTCTATGTTGTTTTCTCTGGCGGGCATGATAAATGCCATTTTCGCCCAAAAATTTGATGACATTGCGATTATTCCTACATTTGTATTAACCCCGTTAATATATTTAGGTGGCGTGTTTTATTCTATCTCGCTATTGCCACAGTTCTGGCAAAATGTTTCAGCCTTTAACCCTATCTTTTATATCATCAATGCATTTCGTTATGGCCTGCTAGGCAAGTCGGATGTCGACATTACCAGCGCCTACATTATTATCATTTTATTTGTAACCTTGCTTGCAAGCGCTTGTTTGTGGCTGGTTCATACTGGCAAAGGACTAAGAAGTTAAATGAGCGAGCTACCAAAATTCCGCCTACCGGCATTCAATCCTTCACGTTTAAGCCCCTGCTTTTGTAATAGCGGCAAACGCTTTAAGTCTTGCTGCGGCAGCAAAGACCCGAACCGCCCTCCACCGTTCGGGGTTCAGGTTGTGCACAATTTTATCAGCGACGAGCTATGTGATAACTGGGTTGCACGCGCCGAGACCAAGCCCCGGGAGACACTGAAAACTATTGATGTTGAAAACAGCACTAAAACCCATCTTGCCCAAAAGATAAACCCCGCCAGAGTGACGGAAAGCGTAGTGCTGGGCGAGTTAGAAGATGAACTGAACCGGGAAATTACCCGGGCAATACAAACAAAGATAGAGCCTCACTATAAGCGCAAAATAGCCTGGCATGAAAATGCTATTTTATTGCGCTATAGTCCTGGCGGCCTATATAAAGCCCACGCAGACTCCGATAGTTATATCCCTGAACATAAAGTGATGGTTAAATCCCTTGATCGAGATGTCAGCCTGCTGCTCTACCTCAATGATGACTATACCGGTGGCGGCATCCGCTTTAATAAATTCAATTACCGCTACCAACCAAAAAAAGGTGACCTGATCTTTTTCCCTTCTGATTATCGGTACACCCACGAGGCTGAAAAAGTCATTTCAGGCATCCGTTATGCAGTGGTAAGTTGGTCGGCTTTATCAAAGGTGCCGCGGGTGCACGCAGGCCCGCCCGAAGATAGTATTATTCTTGATGAGGCCGGCGTTGGGTCAGGGTAGGAAATTTACTATTGGGGCGGTAGGTCAAAAAATTCTCTAGCTGCACGAGAACTATTGGCTGCGGTAAGCTCTGGGCTTTCACTCCGACAAGCGGCTATCGTGCCCACTATCCAGGGCAATACGCGGGGCTCATTGCGGTTGCTTTTAAGTTTTGGCCGCAGGTTTCTTGGTTTTAAGTAGGGTGAATCAGTTTCTACCAACAACCTGTTTGACGGAATATCTGCCACCAGCTCTTTCAGGTGAAAACCGCGGCGTTCATCACAAATCCAGCCAGTAATGCCAATATGGCAATCAAGCTCAAGGTAGTCGTATAACGCTTCCCGGGTATCGGTAAAACAATGTACTACAACCTTTGAAGTTTGCTCGCGAACCGATTTGAGCAAGGCGTAAAAATCCTCATGCGCATCGCGTTGATGCAAAAACATGGGCAAACCAGTATCTATGGCAATTTGTAGCTGTCGCTCAAACGCCCGGAGCTGCGCTTTGCGCGGGGAGAAATCCCGAAAATAATCTAGCCCTGCCTCGCCTACCGCCACCACTTGGGGTGCGGTCAATAGCTCTCGTAAGCGCTGATCGGTAGCATCCGTATAATCAGCAGCATGATGTGGATGAACCCCCGCGGTAGCAAACAAATGGCCGGGGTAATGCTGCGCCAGTTCAAGCGCCTGTTCACTACCCTGCTCAGAGGCGCCAGTTATTATCATTTGGGTAACGCCCGCCTCGGTGGCGCGCCTAATTACCTGCTCGCGATCCCGGTCAAAGCTATCGTGGGTCAGGTTGCAACCAATATCAATTAAATCAAGTTTCGGGGTCATGGGCAGTAATTTTGTCGGTGAATTTCATGATACTGGTATCAGCGAGGTATTGTATCAATTATAGTAAGTTATGCCCAAGCAACCCGGACAAATATCAAATAGCAGTTTGCAGCAACTGCAAAGCTGGTGGCGACTGATGCGCTTTAATAGGCCAATCGGGACTTTACTATTACTGTGGCCAACCTTTTGGGCTTTATGGGTTGCTGGAGCGAGCCAACCAAGCCTGAAAAATATTCTGATTTTTGGTCTCGGTGTGATCCTAACCAGAGCTGGGGGTTGCATTATTAACGACTATGCCGATCGCAAAATTGACCCGCATGTTGCCAGAACCTCGCAGCGACCATTGGCAACCGGTGAAATATCCCCTAAGAACGCCTTGCTTGGCTTTGCTGTGCTGATGTTGCTGGCCTTTGGTCTAGTTCTGCTCACCAATGCGCTAACCATCAAACTCGCCTTTGTTGCCCTGGCGCTGGCCGCGACTTATCCATTTTTCAAGCGCTTTACCCACCTGCCCCAACTGGTACTTGGGCTGGCCTTCTCCTGGGGTATGCTGATGGCATTTACGGCTGAGCAAAATCAACTTCCTGCCATTGCCTGGTGGTTGCTGGCCGCCAACCTGGTATGGACGGTCTATTACGATAGCCTGTATGCCATGGTTGACCGTCAGGATGATATAAAGATCGGGGTGAAGTCTACGGCGATTTTATTTGGCAAAAATGATCTAGTGATTTTAAGTTTGCTGGCTTTAGTTTTTCTTGGCTTGCTAATCTGGATAGGCATCCAGTTAGTTGCTGACTACAGATATTATATTAGTCTACTGATTGTAACAATACTGCTTGCCAGGCAGCTTTACCTCAGCCGCAAGCGCGAGCCAGAGGCCTGTTTTCAGGCGTTTCTGAATAATAATTATGTTGGCCTGGTGATGTTTATCGGGATCGTTCTTGGCATCCCTAAGGCTGTGTAAGAGTAAGGATAAGACTACACCTCAACTAACTCAAAATCCTCTTTACCAGCGCCACACTCTGGACAAACCCACCAAACCGGCACATCTTCCCAGCGGGTACCTGGGGCCAGCCCTTCCTCTGGGTCACCAGTTTTTTCGTTATAAATCCAGCCACAAAGTACGCACACCCAGATTTTATACTCCGCTATATCAGCTTGCTCAGACACGCTCTCTCCTATTAGACAAATTACTTACATATTAAAATCAAACCACTACTACTTACCAGATGGCATCAGTACAATATCGGGATAAACTGACAAATAACAAGAGCAAACTGCGTTTTGCCGCCCCACTACAGGAGCGTACCAAGCTACAAGCATTCCTCTGATTGCCTTGCCTTTAGCCGGATGTTTCGGTCTAATACCAAACCAGAGCCAATAAAACGCCCGCTTGGGGTACTGCCTTTTTAAGCTGCCACCCAAATCTTTTTCGGAGTTTAAGGAAATATAATGGAAATCTTTCGCGTATTTCAGATAGAGTCAGCTCACCGGTTACCAAGCGTCCCGGAGGGGCATAAGTGCGCGCGCCTGCATGGGCATTCATTCAAAATTGAAGTGCATATAACCGGCCCAGTTGGTGCCCAAACTGGTTGGGTAATGGATTTTTCCGACCTAAAGCAGGCCTTCCAGCCGCTCTACGAAACCCTGGATCATAATTATCTAAATGATATTGAGGGTTTGGAAAATCCCACATCTGAAAACCTGGCGCGCTGGATCTGGCAAAAACTCAAGCCTGAGTTGCCAAATCTGAACAAAGTTGCAGTTCAAGAAACCTGTAATGCCGGCTGTATCTACTATGGTGAAGAATAAAGTGACACAGGCTCAGTAAGTTTAGGCAAAAAAAACCGAAACCATAGCCGGCTTCGGTTAAAGATCCCTAACGGAGAGCTCAAAAAGAGATTCCGAAACTGAAGCGGAGGGGTCTTATGGGGGGTCTCTACTCCAGTGAGTAGAAGTATAGTCTGCCTATTAACGCGCTAATATGACCTAGGTCAAGAGTCTGTTAGCTGCGCTTAACTTGACCTCTATCAATTCATCAGTGTGGTTGAAGGCTTATATTTATAAGCACACCTTTGCAATCCGCTAACATTATGCAAACCAATAATTTAGATTCATGTTTTTTGCAACAGCCTTACCAAACGGGTTTCGGGTACACCTCCTACCCCGCTGCTAAACAGTTCCAAACCGGCTTTGATGTCACTAATTATCAGCAACAGGCGCAGGCCAGCAATGATGAATTAATCCCCCTGCCATTGTCTGTTTATATTCACATCCCTTTTTGTGACTCCCTTTGCCATGACTGTGGCTGTAATAGCGAAGCAAGCCTGACCCCAGAGCAAACCGAACCATACTTGGCTGCTCTGCACAAAGAAATAGCGCTTCAATCTGCACTGTTTGACCCCGACAGAAAAGTGGTACAGCTATACATTGGTGGGGGCGCGCCCACATATTTATCTGACCTACAAATAACCGCGTTAATGTCACGCTTAGCTAAGCAATTTAACTTGCCCATGAAAAAAAAGCGTGAGTGGTCAATTGAGGTTGACCCACGCAAAGTTGATCTTCAAAGAATCGACTTTTTGGCAGCCTCAGGGTTCAACTATCTGCGCCTGGAGGCTCAGGACTTCGACCCGCTAGTGCAACAAGCGATAAACCGCCTCCACCAAGCTGAGTACACTGCTAAGCTGATAGCTCGTGCGCGTGAGCAGGGGTTTCGGTCTGTTTCAGTCGAATTGATTTACGGCCTGCCACAACAATCCCCGGAAAGCTTTGCTGCCACTATTAGCACGGTTGCTCAAATGCTCCCAGACCGAATATCGGTATATAGTCGCAGTCACTTGAGCAGCCTATTTCCCCCTCAGCAAATGCATTCAGCTGACATACCAGGCCAAGAAACCGGGGCGCAGCCCTTAGAGCAGGTTATTCAGTATTTAAGTGCAGCCGGTTATCGACATCTAGGTATGGCTCAGTTTGCGCTAGAAACCGATGAGCTTTGCCTGGCCCAAGACAAAAACCGCCTGCAGCGTAACTTACAGGGGTACACCACCAAGACGCAGTGCGAGTTACTCGGCCTTGGTTTCGGCGCAGTTGGCAGGGTGGGTAATTGTTGTGTGCAAAACTTTAAAGACCTTTCTATGTACCTGGGCAGCCTCGAAAAAGGCACGCTACCACTCGCTAAAGGGCTAGTCCTGCACGAGGAAGACCACCTGAGGAGAGCTGTTATTCAACAAATAATGTGTCAGGCTAATGTTGATTTTGCCGCTTTGTCCTATAAGTATCATATAGATTTTAAACAACATTTTGCTCTGGAAATTGAGATTCTGGAGCAATTAGCCAGCACTGGACTAATTAAAATAGATTCGGTTTCATTGAGTATAACCCCGCAAGGCTGGGCATTATTGCCAGCTATCGCCAGAATTTTCGACCAATACCTACAGCAGCAATATAAGCCGCTACCATTTCCCAGCATATTCTCTGATTGAGCCAGAGGCAGATGTAGCATAAAATACCTTGAGTTGCAGGAAAATAGGTTTGCTATGTCTGATCAACACCGTATAGGTGGTAATAAGCAAAGTCAAAAACCCGTGCTTACGCCGGTATCCCATGTTGCCTGCAGCAAGTGTGGTCTTGGTAAGCTCTGTATACCGGCAAGCATGGATGCACCTGATGTCAGCAAACTGGAAATGATTGTGCATAAATCCAGACCCTTGCAAAGCGGTGAGTTTCTGTACCGGGTTGGCGACCGTTTTGCTGATATCTACGCCGTCCGCTCCGGCTGCTTTAAAACCTTTGTAGTCGATGCTGCAGGCCGCGAACAAGTTCTGGGATTTCACCTGCCAGGCGAGCTATTGGGTCTTGAGGCAATCTATCAGGGTATCAATATCAGCAATGCCGAGGCCCTAGGTACTAGTAGTGTATGCAGATTACACTATGACGATGTAACTCGGCTTTCGCAACAAGTACCAGAGCTACAAGCACATATGTTCAGGCTCCTTAGCCAGCGAATTTCAGAATTATCTGCGGCCGCCGCCGACCATACCGCAGATGAGCGCATGGCTGAGTTCTTATTAAGCCTGGCCGCTCGCTTTAAAGAGCGCGGCTACTCCTCAAAAGAGTTTAATCTGGCAATGTCACGAGCCGATATTGCTAATTACCTGCGCCTGGCGACGGAAACTGTTAGCCGAGTATTGGCGCGGTTCCAGAAGAAAAAACTAATCCGGGTTGAGCGCAAGCTGGTAGAGTTGCTAGATAAAGATGCACTATCCAGGCTTGCCGGGAGCACAAATGAAAGCAATACTACGCTTGGTGCCCTATAAGAAATAATTTTTCATCATTAATCGAAAACCCTAGCGGGACTTTTATGAATAAAACTGATACCAATAACCCGGACTATTTTCACCGTGTCGTCGACTGTCAATGGGCATGCCCAGCGCATACCGATGTTCCAGAGTATATTCGGTTAATTTCCCAGGGGCGTTTTACCGATGCTTATATGGTAAACCGCCACAGCAATGTCTTCCCGGGAATATTGGGGCGGGTGTGTGACCGACCGTGCGAGCCTGCCTGCAGGCGCGGCAGGATAGAGGAAAAGCCGGTTGCTATATGTCGACTAAAACGGGTCTGCGCAGATAATAAAGATGATATTACGCAACGACTACCCGCAATCCCTGCGGCCAAAAACGGCAAAAAAATTGCCTTGGTAGGCGCGGGCTGTGCCTCCCTTGCGGTTGCCAATGACCTGATGCCGTTGGGTTATGAATGCACAATTTTCGAAGCTCATTCAGTCCCTGGCGGACTAATGCGCTTCAACATCCCTTCTTTCAGGCTACCAATTGAAGTGCTAAGCGAGGAGATTGACTACATTGTCAACATGGGCGTAGATTTACGCCTCAATAGCCCAATTGAAAGCCTTAGCGCCCTAATGAAAGATGGCTATGATGCCATTTTTGTTGGCTCAGGAGCACCAAAAGCCAAAGATCTAAGCCTGCCAGGCAGAGAAATAGATGACAATATCCATCTTGGTATCGACTGGTTAAAATCAGTGGCTTTTGAGCATATCGAAAGCATTGGCGAAAAGGTCTTGATCATTGGGGTCGGTAATACTGCCATGGATTGCTGCCGTACCTCTTTGAGGCTTGGGGCCAAAGATGTAAAAGTTATGGCACGCAAGCCTCGACAATTCTTCAAAGCCTCTGACTGGGAGCTGGAAGATGCTGAAGAAGAGCTGGTAGAGATTGTAGTTAATCACTCCCCCCGTGAATTTGTAATCGAAAATGGCAAGCTCTGCGGAATGATTTTTGACCTGATGGAGTATGAGATAGATTCAAGCGGGCGCATAACTGAATCTCGCGTAACCGGTGAAGCCACCATCCCATGTGACGATGTAATCTTGGCAATTGGCCAGGAAAATGCCTTCCCTTGGATTGATGATGCTGCCGGGATTAACTTTAACAAATGGGATGAACCTGAAGTTGATGAAGATAACTTCCAGTCTAATGTTGACGGAGTATTTTTTGGTGGTGATGCCGCGTTTGGCCCGAAAAACATCATTTGGGCGGTTGAACATGGTCATCAGGCAGCTATTTCTATCCACCAGTACTGCCAGGGCATGTCTATAGATGAGCGCCCGGCAGATGGGATTACTCTAGTCAGCCAGAAAATGGGCATGCATGAGTGGAGTTTTCATAATCAGTTCAACCCTGCCAGTCGCAGGCAGATGCAGCATGTAGACTTGGTGCAGCGCTTCAAGGATCTGGACACAGAAGTAGAGCTTGGCTTTAGCCCTGAGCAAATAGCCACAGAGGTAGAACGCTGTCTTAATTGTGATATCCAAACCATATTTACTGAAAACCTTTGCATTGAATGCGATGCCTGTGTGGATATATGCCCCACTAACTGTATTACCTTCACCACCATGGAGTCGGATGAGGCGCTTCTGCGGAAAAAACTTAAAGCTCCGGCAGAAGACCTGGGTCAGGCGTTAATGGTCTCCGGGGAATTAATTCAAACAGCCAGGGTGATGGTAAAAGACGAAAACCTTTGTGTGCATTGCAGCCTTTGTGCTGAACGCTGCCCAACGGCTGCCTGGGATATGCAGAAATCATCCCTCTTTCACCCCCACGCACCAGATCAGGATTGAACCACACTATGGCTGCTACGCAAAACCATATAAATGACTTTGTAGTTAAAATATCTACCGTAAATGGCACTGGCTCGGCCAGCGCCAACGGCCTGCTAATGAAGGCTATTTTTCGTTCCGGGGTTCCGGTTTCGGGCAAAAACCTGTTTCCTTCTAATATCCAGGGGCTACCCACTTGGTATGTAATTCGAGCTAACCAAAATGGCTGGCTGGGCTTTTCCGAAAAGGTCAATTTAATGATAGCCATGAATGCCCAGACCTATCAGAAGGACCTGGCAATGGTTAGCCCCGGCGGCTATCTGCTGTATGACAACACCTGGCCGCGCGATAAAAGCCTGCACCGCGACGATATCACCACTCTGGGTATTCCGCTATCGCAGATGGTAAATGATCACTTTGATAAAGCCAGAATTCGCATATTGATGAAAAACATCGCCTATGTGGGGGCAGTTTGTGCTCTCTTAAATATTGATCTGGCCATTGTAAATACCTTGCTGGAAGAAACCTTTGCCAGCAAACCTAAGCTAATACCCGGCAACCTTGAGGCTATTCACTTAGGTTACGACTATGTGCGTGAACATATCAATAATCCCCTGCCATTTCATATTCAGCCAGGTGCTGGCACTGCTGAGTCAGTTTTAATTGAAGGCAATACGGCAACCGGGCTTGGCTGTGTTTATGCTGGCGCCACCGTTGGTGCCTGGTATCCAATTACCCCTTCAACCGGAGTAATGGATGCGTTCAAGAAGTATTGTCAGCAGTTTAGGGTTGCTGAAGATGGCAAAAATCGCTACTGCATAATTCAAGCCGAGGATGAGTTGGCTGCCGCCGGTATGGCAATTAGTGCTAACTGGGCAGGCGCCAGATCCTTTACCCCGACCTCTGGCCCGGGCATCTCCTTGATGAGCGAGTTTATCGGGCTGGCTTATTACGCCGAGATTCCCGTCGTATTTATAGATATTCAGCGTACCGGCCCATCAACCGGCATGCCAACCCGTACCCAGCAGTGCGATTTATTGTTGGCAGCTTACGCCTCCCACGGCGATACCCGTCACCCAATTTTACTGCCCGCCGACCCGAATGAATGTTTCCACATGGCAATTGCAGCTTTTGACCTAACTGAGCGCCTGCAAACACCAGTGTTTCTGCTTTCCGACCTAGATATAGGCATGAATGACTGGATGGTAGAAGAAATCAAATTTGATGAAAACTATAGCCCTGATCGTGGCAAAGTATTAAGTGATCAAGATCTGGAAAATGTAGAAAATTTCTACCGTTTCGATGATCCTGATGGTGATGGTATTCCTTACCGTACCTACCCTGGCAGCAGCCGCAAGGGTGTCTATTTTGTGCGCGGCTCCGGACATAACCGTTTTGGGAAATACACCGAAGATAGTGACGAATACCAACAGGTAATTGACCGCTTACTGGTGAAGTGGGAGACTGCCAAAAAGCTGATGCCAGCGCCTTTGTTACAACCTGCCAAGCAGTCAACCACTATCGGCATGATCGCCTACGGTTCCTCCGATGACGCTGCCAGAGAGGCGTTGTCAAACTTGGCTGCAGAGGACATTTACATCGATTACCTGCGCTTGCGGGCCTTTCCGTTCAACCATGATCTAACCGATTTTATTGACCAGCACGACACAATTTTAGTGGTAGAACAAAACCGTGATGCGCAAATGCGCTCCCTGATAAAACTGGAAACCGAGGTAAGCCCCAGCAAGCTGCTACCAGTACTTTACTACGCTGGCATGCCAATTTCGGCTGAAAGCATTTATCGAGAAACCAAAGCCCAACTAGCCCAGGCGGTGAGTGTATGACATATATAGCCAAACCTGTAATCGACTTCCCAGGGTTAAGCAAAAACCAACTGGGCCTAACTTTGCGCGATTATGAAGGGGTGATTTCCACGCTTTGTGCCGGTTGCGGGCATGACTCCATCACCGCAGCTATTGTGCAGGCTTTCTGGGAACTAGATGCCAAACCTGAGGAAGTAATTAAAATTTCCGGCATTGGTTGCTCCAGTAAAACCCCGGCATATTTCCTCAGTGGCTCACACGGCTTTAATTCTGTACATGGGCGCATGCCCTCGATAGCAACCGGGGCTATGGCCGCTAACCGAAATTTTTACTGTATTGGCCTTTCTGGTGATGGTGATTCTCTTTCTATTGGCATGGGTCAGTTCGCCCATGTTATCCGCCGTAATTTAAATATGCTCTATATTATAGAAAATAACGGCGTTTATGGCCTCACCAAGGGCCAATTTTCAGCCGCGGCTGATCCCGGTAGTACCAGCAAGGGTGGCGAAGTAAATCATCTGCAGGCAATTGACCCGGTGGCCACCGCGATCACTCTTGGCGGCAGTTTCGCTGCCCGTAGTTTCTCCGGCGATAAAGAGCAGCTAGTGCCGTTAATCAAAGCTGGTTTGAAGCACCGAGGCTGTGCAATTTTGGATGTGATTTCTCCCTGCGTCACATTTAACAACCACCCTGGGTCTACCAAAAGTTATGAGCATGTTCGTGAGTTCTATCACCCGGCTATACATACCGACTTTGTTCCTCCCAGTGAAGAAATTAAAACCGCTTACAAAGAGGGAGAAATAATGCCGGTAGAGCTGCACGATGGCAGCACTTTATTATTGAAAAAAGTTAATGATAAATATAACCCAAAGTCACGCCAAAAAGCCTTGCACTATCTGGAAAAGCACCGCTTAAAACAGCATATAGTGACCGGCCTGCTATATGTGAACGAAGACTTACCAACCATGCATCAAGCAAATGAAAGCATTGATGAGGCACTGGTAAACCAGGACTATAAAGTCCTCAACCCGGGTGTTGATGCGCTACGCAAGCTACAACAAAAAATGCGGTGAATAAACCAGTTAAAAATAGCCACAGCCTTTACTCGTTCGGTGAGGAGCTGGCTAATGCTGTTACCCATGGTATTGGGGCAGTGCTAGGGATAGCTGCCCTGATAGCCATGGTGCTGCTGGCGCTTACCCAAGATGATCCCGTTCGTCTCGGGTCTGCCATTGCCTATGGTATAAGCCTGGTTCTGCTGTATTTAGCCTCCACGCTATACCACTCAGTTCCCGGAGAAAAAGCCAAGAACTTCTTCCAAAAGCTCGATCATGCAGCTATTTATATATTAATTGCCGGTACCTACACCCCGGTATTGCTAATCAGCATGGCCGGCACCTGGGGCAATACCCTGATGGTAATAGTCTGGTCAATTGCCGTATTTGGGGTGTTTTTCAAGTTTTTCCTGCACGACCGCTTTGAGAAACTTTCCCTGTTTAGCTATATCACTATGGGTTGGATAATTGTACTGGCTGGCTCTGAGCTAATTGTTCGGGTCCCTCTTGGCGGGCTGCTGTTCCTGTTTGCAGGCGGCCTAGCATACACCCTTGGTACAATCTTTTACGCCAATGACCGCATCCCTTATAACCATGCTATCTGGCATCTGTTTGTATTGGCTGGCAGCGTGTTTCATTTTATCGCTATCTTTTACTATGTTATGCCTGTCCCTGGAGTACCTACCGTATGAGCGACAAACGCCTGACTGAACTGGAAACTCGTCTCGACTTTCAAGATGATGTCATCGAGAAGCTCAATACTGTGCTAATTGCTCAACAGCAGCAGATTGAAAAATTAGATGCTATTAGTAAAGGCCTGGCTGATCGCATGCACAACCTGGCTGAAGCAGATAACAGTGAATCTGAATCAGAGGTTCCACCGCATTACTAATAGCCGCTGACTACCGCAGCTATAGTAATTTTCAACCCAAAGCAACACTCAAGAATGTTATTCTGAGCCTGTTGTTTCAAGTTTAACCATCAACCATTTAATTATTGGAGTTTAATATGTCTAGACAAGTCCCTGAAGTTACTTTTATGACCCGCGTGCGCGATGAAGGCGTGGACGGCGAAAACCCTTACCGCTGGCAGCCATTAAGCAGTGGCGATCTTTTTAAGGACAAGAATATTGTCTTGTTCGCCCTACCAGGTGCTTTTACACCAACCTGCTCCAGCACTCATCTACCTGGCTATGAAGCCAAATTTCAAGAACTAAAAGACCAAGGTGTAGATGAAGTCTGGTGTCTGAGCGTGAATGATGCCTTTGTTATGCATCATTGGGGTATCAGCCAGAAATCTGAAAATGTACGCCTGTTACCAGATGGCAGTGGTGAGTTTTCACGCCAAATGGGCATGCTGGTCAACAAAGACAATGTCGGTTTCGGAGATCGCTCATGGCGCTATTCTATGTATGTGGAAAACGGAGAAATTGTGAAGGTATTCTCTGAAGAAGGCCAAGAAGACAATTGCCCAACCGACCCGTTTGAAGTATCGGATGCCGATACCATGCTTAATTGGCTCAAGTCCCGCTAAGCAAATATGCCGCAGCTTTATTGCTGCTGCTAAGCTTGATTCCCGCGCCTTCTCTGGCGCGGGATGAAGTACCGACGCAGGTTGCACAAGCGCTAACCACCGAAGCAATTAGCCAGCAGCTCATGCGTGGCGAAATCGTAATCGCAGCTTTTACCCCGGATCAGCCTACAACAGGTATGTCTATGTGGGCGGCACTAAGAATTTCTGCCTCGCCCGAGAAAGTTTTTGCTGCCATCAGCCTGTGCGAGCAAGCCGTTCGTTGGTATCAAAAACTAAAATCATGCCAACAACTTGATCAAGGACCCGGGTTTACTGAATATAAACAGCGAGTTAAACTCAGTTGGTATTTGCCCGAATTAAACTATTCGTTTAGAGCCAGCTATCCCTACCCAGGAGAAATTCGCTTTCAAGCTCTTTCCGGTGACCTTAAAACCTTACAGGGTGGCTGGGATTTGTACCCACGGGGTGGAGCGACGCTAGCACTGTACTTTATTACTATCGAGCCTAAACTCCCAAGCCCGGACTGGTTGATGAAAAAAACCATGCGTAAAGACTTGTCAGAAATGCTGCTTACTATAAGTAAAATTGTGGCCGCAGACAAACAATAGACTCGACTAGGAAGTCTCTGATTTGCCCATAGAAAACTCCATTTGTTCAGCCGGGCTTTCAACTATTGGTGGTTCAATAAACTTAATTCGTTTGCCGCCAAAGAAAACTGCTTTGAACTCTTTTCGTGAAACTGCCACATAACGATCATTACCGCCAATTTCCACTTGCGCCCCCTCGCGTACCGCATAGCCATGCTCATCTACTCTTACCACCATGGTAGCTTTAGAGCCGGTATGGCATATGGTTTTTAATTCTCGTAAATGGTCAGCCCAGGCCAATAAGTAGTGGCTACCCTCGAATAATTCACCTTGAAAGTCGGTTCTCAAACCATACGCCAACACTGGTATGTTCAAGCGATCAACTATTTCACCAAGCTGGAAAACCTGGTCTTTGCTTAAAAACTGAGCCTCGTCTATCAGTACGCAATCCACCCCTTCTTGCTCACGGTGAGCTACGGTAATCTCATAAATATCATCGGTATTAACGAAGCTGGTTGCTGGAGACTCCAGGCCAATTCGAGATTGAATAACACCCTGCTGATGGCGATCATTCAGCGCAGGGGTAAATAACAGCGGGCGCATACCGCGCTCGCGGTAATTCCAGGCCGACTGTAACAACAAAGTAGTCTTGCCTGCATTCATGCTTGAGTAGTAGAAATATAGTTTTGCCATAACATGAGCTTATTAAACATAAAAAATATTTCTCATTTTACGCCAAAGCCTGTCACAATACTGCATTCAAATTATGCCTACTGAAACCCCACCAAAATGAATCTAAACCCACAACAACAAGCAGCTGTTGAGTATCTGGCAGGACCCTTGCTGGTGCTAGCCGGTGCGGGTAGTGGTAAAACTCGAGTAATTACCGAAAAAATTGCTTATCTGATAGATAAAATGGGGCTGCCACCAAACAAAATTGCCGCCATCACCTTTACCAATAAAGCTGCTAAAGAGATGCGTGAGCGAATTTCCAGGCGCCTAAAGGGTAAAAACACTAATGGCCTGATACTTTGCACTTTTCACGCCCTCGGCTGGCGTATTTTACGGCAGCACAGCAAGGAACTGGGATACCGCCCCGGAATAAGTATTCTTGATGAACGCGACACCCTGCAGTTAGTGCGCGACTTGCTAACCCCTGGAACCCAGGCCGATAAAGTCAAACAGGCTCGTTGGCAGTTATCCCGTTGGAAAAACCTAGCACTAACTGTAGCCGAAGCCGAAGCCAATGCCAGCTCCCCTGGAGAGGTCACCGCAGTTGAGCTGTATAAGCGTTACCAGGATCAACTAAAAACCCTAAATGCAGTAGATTTTGACGACCTGATTATGCTGCCTCTATTGCTGTTGCAAGACCCGGCAATCAGAATCATCTGGCAGGAAAAGCTCCGTTACCTGCTGGTAGATGAGTACCAGGATACCAATGAAACCCAGTACCGCCTATTAAAACTACTAGCTGGTGGCCGTGGAGCAATTACCGCCGTGGGTGATGATGACCAGTCTATTTATGCCTTTCGCGGCGCACAACCTGAAAACATTCAACAACTTGGCCAGGACTTTGAGCAGTTAAAAATTATCAAACTGGAGCAAAACTATCGCTCCAGTGGTCGAGTACTAAAAGCTGCTAACGCGGTAATTGCCAATAACCCGCACGCGCACCCGAAACAGCTCTGGAGCGCCCTACCTGAGGGTGAGCTAATACGAATTATTCCCTGTGAGGATGAGCGTGATGAAGCGCGTAGAGTTACCAGTGAAATTCTGCACCGAAAATTCACTCGCAATAGTCACTATGGAGAGTTTGCAATACTCTACCGAGGCAACTTTCAGTCCCGGGTATTTGAGCGAACTCTGCGTGAACAACAGATCCCCTACCACCTAAGCGGCGGCACTTCGTTTTTTGGTCGGACTGAAATCAAGGATCTGATGTGTTATTTCCGGCTGTTGGTGAATCCTACCGATAATACCGCCTTCTTGCGGGTAGTTAATACCCCACGCCGCGGCCTGGGCGCTGGGAGTATGGCCAAAGTTGCTGCGGCTGCGGCGCAACTAGGCACAGGTATGCTGGATGCCTCTCGGCATGAGCAGTGCCTGAACACCCTCAGCCCACGGGTTGCTACAGCTATGCGCGGCTTCTCAGATTTAATTCTGCGACTAGGCGCCGCGGGCGAGCATGCTGACCCGATGGTAGCAATCAAAGAGTTGATTGATGAAATTGATTACTCACAATGGCTGCGTGATCAGGCGGAAACTCCACCAGATGCTGAGCGCCGCCAAAAGAATGTGGATGAATTGCTAAACTGGATACAAAGAATCCATACATCAGCAGACGCCAGCATGAATTTAACCGACCTGATGGGGCAAATAACCCTGATGACCTCACTGGATGATGAGAAAGACCCTGGCCAGGTTGTCAGGCTGATGACTTTACACGCCGCTAAAGGCCTGGAGTTCAAGCATGTATTTATGGTTGGCGTAGAAGAAGGTTTACTGCCCCATCAAATGAGCCTGAATGAGGGTGCCGAGGAAGAAGAGCGGCGCTTGATGTATGTTGGCATAACCAGAGCTGAAGAAACCCTGACCCTAACCCATGCTGCCCGGCGCAAACGCTTTGGTGAGGCGCTACGCTGTAAGCCCAGTCGTTTTCTGGCTGAGCTGCCTAAAGAGTGTATCTTACAAACCGGTACTGGCTCAGAAGCCGAAGAAACTGAAAAACAGGAACGCGCCAAAGCCCACCTTGCCAACCTTGAAGCTCTGTTTGGGGGGTAGGAATACCATTTAATGGCTGCCCAACATGGATTCCGGGTTCAGCTACTCGCCGCCCAGGAAAGACGAGGATAGGTGGCATCCCGGGCCGTTCTGCACATCAAATGCGGGTAGCATTATCCGGGACCCACAGCTACTAGCAATCACTAGCCGCCACCACATCAAACACCACTATTAACTCATCAGCAACTGATATTAGACCCAGTGCTGCGCTAAATGGCTTAATTCCAAAAGCGCTTTGCTTTATTCTGAATTCACCTTTTGCCCGCAGACTATCATTTACAAGCTCCAGAACGGCTGGTATCTCCCGCACAATAGTTTTTCCATACAGCCTAATTCTGAGACTAAATGAACCATCAGTATGGCTCACATCTGTTTGATTAAATTTATCAATGCTAATTAATAGCTCTGGATACTGACTAGCATGTAAAACCTTCTTGAGCATATTGCGCCGAGTTTTAGTAATTGCCTTGGCAGATAATGTACCTTCCAGGCCTGCTGCCTTGCGTAACTCAGGTTTATCGACATCCATATCCGCCAGTAAAACCATTAGCTCGGCGGTTGAGTTTCCAAGGGGTGATTGTAGTTGCACTTCGCCTGCGAGCGTGTGGATAGAAATCAGGTGTTGATGGGCAAAGCGAGAGAGTCCACCAGCGCGGTCAACCACTACCGTTACCAGTGATTGCTCTGGGCAGACCTGAAGTACTTCTACAGCCTGAGCTGAGATTGGTAACAGGCAGCCGGCGATTAAAAAATTTCGAAGTGCTTTTTCTGCTACCTTGCTCATACCATTCATAACTTTTACTTAGTATCCACGCTTAGGATCCACAACCGAAAGCAGTGGCTCGCCCGCCGCATAGCGACGCAAATTTTCCATCACCAATAATTGTAGGCGCTGACGAGTTCGATCAGAGCGCCCGGCTGTATGCGGGGTAATCAGGACCCTGGGAATAGACCAAAGCGGATGCTCTGCAGGCAGGGGCTCAGGGTCGGTAACATCAAGCCCGGCGCCAGCTATATCACCATTTTCTAGCGCTGTTACCAAGTCAGCGGTAACCGTGCTTGCACCCCTGCCTACACTGATAAAATAGGCAGAGTTTGGCATGTTTTTAAAGAATTCCAAATTGAAAATGCCTCTAGTACGCGGGGTTAGCGGCACGGTATTAATTACCACATCTGCGCGAGCTGCCAGGCTGAGAGTTTCATCGGCCAGCCCTACATACTCAACAAAGTCAGGGCCTTCGCGTTTACTGCTCCGGGTTGCGATAACCCGCATACCTAAGGCATGTGCGCGCTTGGCCACCGCTGTACCTATGCCTCCTAGACCTACTACCAGTAGTGTTCGCCCCTGTAACTCAAGGAAAGTATTACTGGGGTTGCCTATATTGGCTTGCCAGTTTCCCTGCATTTGTTGGCTATGGTACAAGTCCATGCCACGCATAAGCATCAGCATGAAAGTTACCGCATGTTCGGCCAGAGCTGGTGACGCAAGTCGTTGGCCATTACTGACCAGAACTGTGCCACTTTGCAGTGTGGGTGAATTTATACAATTTTCAACACCAGCATAGTAAATTTGTAACCAGCGTAACTGTTTGGCCGCACGCAGAAGGCTTAGGTCACAAAACCCAATCACGATATCGGCAGCGCTTACTTCAGCCAATGCCTGCTCCAGGTTTGCTACACCAACAACTTCGACCCCCGGCAAGAGCTTTGAGATTTTCTCTAACTGATCAGCGGCTAATGTTCGAATTACTACTTTCTGTGGTGGCTTCCAGCCGGGAAAATCGCGACTGGCAACAGAATGTTGGCGCAGTCCGAGTTCAGAAATCATTGCAAGCGTTGCCGCATCAGGCTCTTGCGCCTGTAGTGTATTGCCAGTAGAAGTTCCGAGTGTGATTACACTCACAGCTATGATCAGTCGACAAAGTTTATTCATACGGTTCTCCTTTGCAGCAGATCGCGTCAATTTTCGTACTCTCTGACCACCTCGGTTATAGTGACCTTCCAACTTTTATACCATCGGGTAGCCAGTCGCTGGGCGCTTTGGTGGCCTGGGTCCTGTTTCCACCGTTGGATATCTTCTAGCGATACCCAACTGGAAATCGCAATTTCCGTACAACCCTTATTGATAGCCTGAAACTCGAGACAACCGTATTCGTCAAAGGCAAGGCGGCGCAACTTTTCTGCCAAGGCGAAGTATTTATGGTCGGGCTCAGATAGTTCTGCTGTAAATACCACCAGATACATTATCCGCCTCCTGATGAAGCCTCTGTGCTTGGCACCAGATTGTTAAAGGCTGGCCGCACTAAAGGTATCACAGGCGCTGATTTTCCCAGCCCGGAAACCAGTGCTAAACCAACGCATCCGCTGCTCGGAAGTGCCATGGGTAAAGCTTTCTGGAGAAACCCGCCCGGTAGAATTGCGTTGTAGCCGGTCATCACCAATTGCGCTTGCTGCGTTCATGGCCTCCTGCATATCTCCCTCTTCCAGAATATCGCGGTTGCGTCCACCCCAAATGCCCGCAAAACAATCAGCTTGGAGCTCCTGGCGGACTGAAAGTGCGTTCACATTGGCTTTGCTTTTTCCGCGACCTGCCTGGCGTACTTGTTTGGAAATACCAAGAAGTGTCTGCACATGGTGGCCTACCTCATGGGCAATCACATAAGCCTGGGCAAAGTCACCTCCAGCTCCCATCTTGGTTCTTAAGTCATCGTAAAAACTCAGATCAATATAAACCTTCTGGTCGGTAGGACAATAAAATGGCCCCATTTGTGATGAACTGGCGCCACACCCAGACTGAACCGAGCCGGTATACATGACTAAGGCCGGATCTTTATAATTTTTCCCGTTTTCTGCAAAAACTGCTTTCCAGGTGTCTTCAGTGCTGGCCAGTACCGACTTGGTAAACTCAGCCATTTGCTCTTCAGCCGGGCTGGGCTTCCAATTCGGGTCTGCGGTTTCGCTTGATGGTAATATTTGTTGCTGAACCTGAAGCAGGGTCAGCGGATTAACTCCTAAAACCCAAGCTGCCAGCAGGGTTAATAAAATTCCAACTAGACCGCCCTTAAATACTCCACCGCGCCGCATCCCGCGACGGTCTTCAACATTAGTACTTCTTCTTCCTGATTGCCAACGCATATACCTCTCCTCAAATTTAAGTCTCTATTGCTATTATGAACAACTACTAGCTGGCCAAATCGACAACCAAACCCGGCTTGCTAATACCAGCAGTAACCTCACAACGCCGCTTTAGATAATCCTGAAATTCACTTTTCCCCTCATCTTCACCATGCACCAAGTATACC
>JAJRYF010000113.1 GCA_024275935.1 Gammaproteobacteria bacterium
AATTTGCTGACCAAAGCTGGTGTGCGGGTTAATAGTTTGCGCTCCAGTTTGGGTGAGTGTTTAGATCAGTTGCCAAAAGTTCAGGGTGCTGCTGGAGAAGTTAACCTTTCCAATGACAGTATGAAAACGCTGACGATGATGGATAAATTGGCGCAGCAGCGTGGGGATAGTTACATTTCCTCAGAACTATTTGTATTGGCCACATTTGAAATTAAGGCCGAGTTACAGTCTATTCTGCAGCAGCAAGGAGCCAACAAAGCAGCGGTTGAAAAAGCTGTTGAAGATATCCGTGGCGGCGAGCAGGTAGACGACCCTAATGCCGAAGAAAATCGCGAGGCTTTGGATAAATACACCATTGACCTGACTGCCCAGGCTGAGTCTTCAAAACTCGACCCAATTATTGGTCGAGATGAAGAAATACGCCGCTGTGTTCAAGTATTGCAACGGCGCACCAAGAATAATCCGGTGCTAATCGGTGAGGCCGGTGTGGGCAAAACTGCCATTGTCGAAGGCCTGGCCCAGCGGATAGTAAATAATGAAGTCCCAGACGGTATTAAAGGCAAACGGGTGTTGTCTTTAGATATGGGGGCTTTGATAGCTGGAGCAAAGTTTAGGGGCGAGTTTGAAGAGCGACTTAAAGCGGTGCTTAGTGATCTGAAAAAACAGGAAGGTCAGATTATTCTGTTTATTGATGAAATCCATACCATGGTTGGCGCTGGCAAGGCCGAAGGGGCAATGGATGCTGGCAATATGCTCAAACCTGCACTGGCGCGGGGTGAATTACACTGCATTGGTGCGACTACCACCGATGAGTATCGCCAGTACATAGAAAAAGATGCAGCCCTGGAGAGACGCTTCCAGAAAGTCTGGGTTGGCGAGCCTTCAGTGGAAGACACCATCGCTATCTTACGCGGCTTACAGGAGCGTTATGAGGTTCATCATGGTGTAGATATTACCGACCCGGCATTAGTGGCAGCTGCTACTTTATCTCAACGGTATATTACCGACCGGCAACTTCCAGATAAAGCAATTGACCTTATGGATGAGGCGGCTTCGCGTATTCGGATGGAAATTGACTCTAAACCAGAAGCATTAGATCGTCTTGAAAGACGGCTGATACAGCAGAAAATTCAACGCGAAGCATTAAAGAAAGAAACTGATGATGCCACCGTAAAGCGCCTGGCTGAATTGGAAGAAAAAATCACTGTGTTGGAGAAAGAGTTCTCTGATCTGAATGAGATTTGGAAGTCCGAAAAAGCTGCCGTGCAAGGCTCAACTCATATTAAAGAAGAATTAGAGCACGCAAAAGTAGAATTTGAGGCTGCCCAGCGGGCTAGTGATTTGCAGCGTATGTCAGAGTTGCAGTACGGCAAAATTCCGGAGCTGGAAAAGCAGTTGGAAGAAGTGGAATCTAATCAGCAAACCGAATTTACTTTGCTTCGCAATAAAGTAACAGAAGTCGAAATTGCCGAAGTTGTGGCTAATTGGACTGGTATTCCAGTAAGTAAAATGCTCGCTGGTGAACGAGAAAAATTACTCCAAATGGAAGCAAAGTTGCATCAGCGGGTTATTGGTCAGGATGAGGCTGTCGTAGCAGTATCGAATGCTATTCGCCGTTCACGCGCAGGTTTGTCTGACCCGAATCGGCCCAATGGTTCTTTTTTGTTTCTAGGGCCAACCGGTGTGGGCAAGACGGAACTGTGTAAATCGCTGGCTAACTTCCTGTTTGATACCACCGATGCGATGGTGCGGATTGATATGTCCGAATTTATGGAAAAACACTCGGTTGCTCGCCTGATAGGTGCGCCACCGGGTTATGTCGGCTATGAAGAAGGCGGCTACTTAACCGAGGCAGTACGGCGTAGACCCTACTCTGTAATCTTGTTGGATGAAGTTGAGAAAGCTCATCCGGATGTGTTTAATATCCTCTTGCAGGTGCTTGATGACGGTCGTTTAACTGATGGCCAGGGGCGTACGGTTGATTTCCGCAACACCATAATTGTAATGACTTCCAATCTTGGTTCAGGGCAGATTCAGGCAATGCAGGATGCTCCGTATGCGGAAATGAAAGCTGCGGTAATGATCGAAGTGGATGAGCATTTCAGGCCGGAATTTATTAATCGGGTAGATGAGATTGTGGTTTTCCATAGCTTGAATAAATCCCAGATTCGTCAAATTGCCGGCTTACTGATCGCTACTCTGGAAAAACGGCTGATAGAGCGAGATTTGACTTTACAGTTAAGCGATACCGCACTGGACTTGCTCGGCAATATTGGCTTCGACCCGGTTTACGGTGCGCGCCCACTTAAACGCGCTATTCAGCAGCATCTGGAAAACCCTCTGGCAGAGAAATTATTGGCTGGTGAGTATCAGGCTGGAGATGTGATTAAAGTAGATGCGGCGGATGGTAGATTAAGCTTTGCCAAGGCATAACAAGCTCCCGGTGCGTTAGGCGCGGGCGTAACGCACCGGGAGCGCTTACTAAAAACCCAAAGCTCTACTTACCACGATCTCTAGCGAACTCCCCCGATCTTTCCAAACCCAATTGCCGCAGCCCTTGGCGAAAGAATATGTCAACTGGAATATCAGCATTAGCTAGGCGGTCAAGGTCGGCTTGTAATTGGTTGCCAATTTTGCCGTTTTCAGCAATCAGTTTACTAGCACCGGCGTAGTCGCCATTGCCTTGCAGGGTCAGCAGGGTGTTGGATAAGGCCTTAATGGCTTGCTCAAAGTTGTCTACATTAACCCGATATTTGCCATTTTCCTCATTCCGACTGAAAGCATCCATTTGACTAAAGAAATTGAAACGAATCATATTGGCGCGGCCATGTGCGCTACTGGCACCAAAACGGGTAGAGCGGAAAATACCGGCTAGGAAAGTTACATAGTTATCCATTACCTCACCTTCGGTAATCTCGCCTTTTTCACGCAGTTTCTGAATCATATACAAACCCAGAATATCGGCTTTGCCTTCTTCTAGTGCCGAGGCGTGTTCCTGCATCGCTTGCCGGACTGTGGTATCACCACCAACTACATTCTTTACTCCCAAGCCGTGGGCAACTTCATGGAACATAGTGTTGGCAAAAAACGCGTCAAAAGTAATATGCTTGCGCTGATCACTGGCAATTAACATATCGGCTATAGGCAGTAGGATTTTATCAAACTTGGCGCGCATAGAATTTTTTAGCTGTAAACGGCGGGTGCCTTTTGCCAGTTGTACTTCTTCATCATTGGGCAGGTTAATGGCGATTGTTTTTCCGCCGGCATTGCTGTCCCCAGCATAATATATTGCATCGTAGGCATTTAAGTCGGAATCTGAACCTGGCATTTCCTGTTTGAATTTTTCAGCAACTGGCAGGCCTTTTTGCAATTCCGGCAAGTATTTAGCGAAGCGGGAGAGTTTTTCACTCCAGGCCATGTCTTTAATCAGAACATAAGCCTCGAAAGCTGTGCGGTAGCCAAATAATTGATCTTCATACGATTCAATTGGGCCAATTACCAGCTCAATGGAATTATTTTTCATTTCCATCCAGGCCATATCTGAAGGTTGGTAAATATCGTTTAAGAAAGCATCCGCACGAAGCTCCAGATAGTTAGCAAATTCTTTATCATCGGCTAACTTTGCGGCTTGGCGTAAGAGGTCAGCGGCGCGTTTTAGTGGGCGGGCGAATTTTGTTGAATAAGGTACTAGCTTCAGCTTGCCAATTTCGTCGCGCTCAACCAGGGAATATAAACCATCTTTGCCTGGTTGCTCCCAGGCGGCGAATTCTTCTTTAGTCATATCGGCCGGGTAGAAGTTTGCACCGGCAGGTTTGGGGCCAATTCCATCCACAAATGATTTATTGCCATCGAGTCGGTCCCAGGGGCCGTAATTCAGTTTCGCAAAACGGCGCGTGTGGTTGTCTGGTAAAGACCTCATAAGCGAGCCGCGTTCACCATATGCCTGCAACCAAAACAGGCGGTCCATAATCTTTGCTGCTTTGATAAGCAAAGGGATCATTTCTTTTTGATTTTCACTCAGGTGGCTTAAGTCCGCAGACAGATTGACTGCTGTATATATGCCAAAACGGGGACTGGTTGCAGTGGGCGCTTGGGAGTCCAGCGCAGCTTTGGTTTCTTCTGCCGTAGGCATTGGCTCAGTTGTTATAGTTATAGGTTTGTCAGCGGGTTCACAACCAGCTAAGGTTGCTAGCAGAATGACAAATAAGGTCATAAGTAGGTAGCGGTGTAATTGCAACATATTGGTTTCTCGTACTCCTTCAATTAATGCGCTTAGGATAGCAGATATACCTATATACTTGGAAAACTACTCCAGCGCCCGCACTTATGTTTCAAGCCAAATACTTTCAGAGCACAATATGCCAATATATGAATATCAATGTAATGCTTGCGAGCATCGCTTCGAGAAGTTGCAAAAAATGTCTGACAAGCCAATTCGGGACTGTCCTGAGTGTTCGCAAGCAGATGTTAAGAAGTTGGTTTCAGCTGCCGGGTTCCGACTAAAGGGCAGCGGTTGGTACGAAACTGACTTTAAGACAGGGAATAAGAAAAACTTGGCTGATGCTCCAAAAGAAGTCAAGAAATCAGATGATAAAATCAAAAAATACGATAAAGATACAGTTAAGTCCGCTAGTTAGGACGCTATCAATGATTGGGTAAGCAATACAAAGTATTTCCAATATTTGAAGTTGATGCAAGAAGTTCCACTGATATAAAGGCTTTGGTTGAGGCTCTACTACTTCTTCTTGCCCCCGCCCTAGTTGTAGCCTAATCCTGGATCCCGATATAGAACTGCGATATTATGTGTAGCATGTGTGTTTCTATCTGGGGGTATAACCTACACCTTGCAATTACTAGGTTATGATAGACCCATGTCTAAGTTATTGTTGCCACTTTTGGTTTTCGCATTTGGTTTGAGCGCCTCTGTTGGCTATGCGCTGACACCAGCAGCAGTTACGGTAAACCAATACACACAAGTTGGCATCCCCCTAACCCAAACCTACGACCCCGATGACTTCAACGCGCATGTGCAAAACTGGGCAGTAACTCAAGGCAGTGATGGGCGTATATATGTAGGCAATGGTAACGGCTTGCTGGCTTGGGATGGCGAGCAATGGCAGCGTTATTCCACTCCTAATCAATCCAGGGTAAGAGCTTTACTGGAATGGGAAGATGGGCGTATTTATGTGGGTACGGTAAATGATATAGGTTATTACGCTGCGAACGAAAAGGGCTTGATGACTTTTACCTCATTATTGGAGCCTGATGCGAATCCATTATTTGGGGAAACCTGGTCTATAGCCGCAACCGCTGAGCATATATTTTTTAATACCGACAAGCAGGTGTTGGTATATAACGGCGAATCGCTGCAGAAAATTAACGGCCCGCGATTTGGAGCTGGCAGGTTATTTAACCTACAGGGGCATATAGTGTTATTTCCCGATGGGAAACCACCGGTAGAGATTTCACTTGCTGACCCGCAACCCTTCCAGAAATTTTCCATTCCCGGTTTGCCGATAGGGATAAAGGTACGAGATATTCTCGAAAGCCCAGCAGGACAACACCTTATAGTTACAGCCCAACATGGGGTGTATTTATGGCAAGAGTCTGGTGCCAGCCAAGTTATCAAGCCCGAAGACTTTGGTGAAGATGTCGATATTTACACTGGCTATCGTGCTAGTGATGGATATTATTATCTGGGTAGCCGCCGTAGCGGTCTGTTCATTCTAAGCCCAGAATTCAAGCTGCTTAGAAGCTATGGTAGCAAAGACGGAACTGGTCTGGATACTGTGCTGGATATTTCTGAAGACAGTCAGGGCGGTATCTGGTTTTCTGGGCTGCCCGGTGTAAGTCGAATGCTACCGGCGCACCTTTATAGTGACTATGGTAGCAAACAACAAAACATTGGTTTTCCGGACCTACAGGCTTGGCGCGGTGAACCTATGCTGGCAGCATTCTCAATTTACCAGCTGGTAGAGGCAGAGCAAGCACTTGCAAGTCCGGCTTTTAAGGCGTTAGGTGGTTGGAGCCACCAGAGTAATTTTATCCTCGATCTGGGTGCGGAGGCCTTGGTTGCGGCAACTGGTGGAATCTTTAGTATTCCGGTTAGTCCAGCCGGCATATTGGAACCAGAAGCCATAGACAAGCTTTTGCAGAAAGCTATGTTTGCAATCCATCTGCTACAGATGCCGGTCACCACGGAAAATGTCGGATTGACAGTATATGCGGCAACTTCAGAGGGCTTATATAGGCTGGAAAAATTTCTGGGAAGTTGGCAGTCGACAAAAATCCCCGGTATTGATGAGCCGTTACTTCACCTGGAAATAGATGCCCAAAACAACCTTTGGATTGGTACCTCTAACCAGCGTTTGTTTTTGCTGGAAGCGAACGAGTTGCTGAAGTCGCAGCCAGAAATAACCATTTTTGATGGCGATAATGGCCTTGGAAATAACAATGTTTATCCCATTATGCTGGCTGAGAAGTTGTATTTTGGTACCGACAATGGTCTTTTTGATTATGCCCCTGAGCGGCAACCGCAATTCCAACCAACAGCAGGTTTCCCTGAGATATTTAATACTCCGGAGAAAGATTTTTTCCGCTGGTTAGTAGATAGTAAAGGTAACTTTTGGTATCGCATTGGCAACCATACCGGGGTCGCCAGAAAGCAAGCAGATGGCAGCTATCAGGCAGACGAGCAAATAACCAAACCCCTGCCATTGAGAAGTGCCACTGGCTTTTTTGAAAGCGTGGATGGGGCAATTTTGATTAGCCAGGCTGATGGCGGGGTGTATCGCCTGGGTGCTGCGCTGGTCAGCGGTGAAGTTACAGCTGTTCCAGCAGTCGGGCGGCTTAGAATTACCCAGATAAACAACCTTGCTAGCAACGAATTATTATTTGGCGGCATGGGCGACCCGCAAATCCAGCAGCTAGTGTCTGGCTCTGCCTCTATAAGAATTAATTTTGCCCTAGGTGATTTTTCCTTGCCGGAAAAAACACTTTACCGCAGCCGTTTGAGCGGCTCCGAGCAATGGAGTGAATGGCAGCGGGAAACCTGGCGTGATTTCACCCGTCTGCAAGGGGGTGAGTATCAGTTTGAGTTACAAGCTCGTGATGGTTGGGGGCGTGAGCAAAGCCTGCCGACTTTCAGCTTTAGCGTTTTGCCACCTTGGTATCTTAGCCCTTTAGCCTGGGGGTTATATTCCCTTGCTTTGATTCTGGCCTTGCTGGCAGCCGCATGGGTGGGACAAAGATTACGCACTGCGCGCTTGCAACAAAGGAATTTGCAATTACAGGAAATGGTCGCCGAACGAACTCTGGAAGTTCAGTCTAAAGTAGACGAACTCAGGCAAACACAAAAACTAAAAGACCGCTTCTTTGCCAATGTTTCGCATGAGTTTCGAACTCCGCTAACTTTAACTATAGAGCCTTTAGAGGAAGTAATTAGAGAGCACAGCGCCAGCCTGGACGATCAGAGTCGGAGCTTAACCAGTATCGCCCTGCGCAATGCCCGCAAAATGTTGGGATTGATAGGCCAGGTTCTGGATATCAATCGTTTGGATGCCGGTCGGCTTGATCTGGTGGTGGCGGAACATGATCTGGCAGACTTATCGCGGCGTATTGCCCAGCGTTTTCAGCCCTGGTTGCAGCGCCAGCAGCAAACACTGGTGCTAGAGAATACCGATGACCCGGTCATGCTCTGGTTTGATCAGGATCAGCTTGATCGCTGCATTAGCAACCTTATTTCCAATGCAATTAAATACAGTGGCAAGGGTTCGCAGATAAAACTTGCATTGCAAGCGGGCACGCAAGCGGTAGATATTTTGGTGAGTGATAACGGCCCAGGTATACCCGCAGATCAACGCGAGCAGATTTTTGAGCGTTACTTCCAGGGGGCAGCATCATCACAACATACATGGCCCGGCACCGGTATTGGTTTGGCGCTGGTAAAGGAATTGATGGAGCTCCACCACGGTAAGGTTGAATTACTTGCAGCAGCGCAGGGAGCCTGTTTCCGCCTGCGTTTGTTGCGTGATTGCAAACACTTTAGCCAGGTAGAAATGAACCGGGATGGGGTGGCCCTCAGAACCAATATAGAGGCTGCTGATGAAGTCCCGAAAGAGCCGCTTGATTCTCTGCAAGGAGAGGACATAACCACAGTTTTGATAGTTGATGATAACGCCGAGTTACGCCATTTCCTCGGTTTGAGGCTGGCTAGCCGTTACAAGGTTTTAGAGGCCGAAAATGGCCGTGAAGGAGTCGCAGTTGCGCTAAAGGAATTGCCTGATTTGATCATCTCCGATGTAATGATGCCAGAAATGACCGGAATCGAGCTAACACAAGCCCTACGCGAGAACCCGGATACCGTTACCATTCCCATAATATTGCTAACCGCAAAGGCCACCAAGCGCGATACGGTTGGAGGCCTTGAAGCTGGGGCGGATGATTATCTAACCAAGCCCTTCGATACCTCAGAATTGATTGCCAGAGTTGCTGGTTTGATTGCCAGTCGCAAATTGATCCGGGTTTCCGCCATGGCAGAGTTTCAGATAAATTCCATAAAGCCGGAGAAGAGCAGCTTTATTGAACGCCTGGATCAGGTAATTTTGGAGCAGCTTAATGATACCGACTTGAATGTTAATCGCCTGGCAGAGTTGCTCGCTATGGATCGCAGCTCATTGTATAGAAACTGCCAGGCCAGCTGCCAAATGTCACCAGTCGCGTACTTACGCCAGCAGCGAATGCAGGTAGCAGCTCGGTTGCTAAAAGAAACCTAAATGTCGGTCTCAGAAGTTGCCTATGCCACCGGCTTTGAAAGCATTTCTTATTTCTCTAGAGTATTTCGACTTACTTATAACACCACCCCATCTGTATTCGCTAAAGGCTCTCTCGCAGGCTGAGTTAGCTACATGCACCATTTGTGCAAATTATTGCTACATTTGTACTAATTGCCAAAGTCCATAAATAGTATTGTTACCTAGGCTTTAGGTGAGTCGATAACTACGGGGTAGTGTATGCTTGGATTAATGCAAGCAATTCTGGTCGAGAGAGAGTTCAAGGCTCAATTTCAGATCGAGCGTGATGGTACGGGGATATCAAACTAGGTATTGCGTTGGGAGTTAGCAGGAAGGGAGCAGTTATGATTTTATTCGGGGAGATTTTAGGTCAGCATCCAATTCAGTCCGTTAGGGCAACTATAAAATCCTTGTGGATTACGATGGCCCTGATTTTGGTGTCGGCACCAGCGTATGCGGATGTGTTATCGGTAGAAACCGATACCGAGTTTACTGTGGAAGGCGCTAGTTTATGGAGTGAAGATGGCTCTGGTGCAGTGCTCAGTGTGGTCAAGGAAGATGTACTAAATGTTGCCGATGCCGGGGTGCTTGATTCAGTTGTAGGGGTAGACCTAACCGCTACTACAGCCGACTATCAGGGTGATCCGGTATTGATTTGCGCTGTGGGTACATTCCCCAGTGTGGTGATTGACAATTTCCAGGTGGGTGATCTTTTCACCCCGCCCAGTATTGAAATAGGCACAGGCTGCTACAGTTGCCCGGAAGGCTTTACCCAAAACCCATTATTACCGGCGAATGTTGAAGGGGTTTGTTTTCAAGTTGATCGTATAGCGCGCGCCAGACTCGAAGGCGAGGCTGAATTTCTATGTCCGTCTGGGCAGTTTATAAATGCTGAGCTTTCAGGTTGTTATGGTTGTCCTTCAGGATATGATCATAACCCGTTATTGCCTGTTGGTACTCCTGGAGTCTGTACCGATAATACCACTGCAGATTGGGCAAAAGACATTGGCTGTGAAGGCTCTGAATTTCCCGATACGCTCCTGCAGGGTTGTTATTCATGTAGTCCGGGTGAAGATCATAATCCGTTGCTTTCAGTTAATACGCCAGGTGTGTGTTCTGACAATACCACCGCGAATGATGCTGGTAGTTTGAGTTGTCCATCCGGGTACACCTGGAGAACGGATATTGTATCTTGCGCGCGTTGTCCAGGCGGATTCTCGTATGTTGGACTTGGTGTATGTAATAAAGGGGGATTGCTTGGCGAATATAAAGACGCATCCACGCGTGCACTTAGCTGCGATTCAGGTGAATTCTTTGCCGAGACTCGGTGTTGGAGATGCCCCTCTGGCTATAGCCATAACCCGCTGCTATCTGTGAGAACTCCGGGAGTTTGCTATATCAACGACACCGCCGACTACGAACATGCCTACGGCTGTGAAGGCGATGATTTTGATGGTCTCAACGGTAGCTGTTATGACTGCGCTGGTGGCTACACGCATAATCCATTATTGGCCATTTCTACACCGGGGGTTTGTTTCAAACCAGACATTGCTGCCAGACAGGGAGATATTACTTTTGTCTGCCCACTAGGAGAGTTCTACGACCCGGCGAGCAACAGCTGTGCTAGCTGCGCCAATGACTACACCCATAACCCGTTGTTCCCTGCTGATGTTCCAGGCGTGTGTTTTACTGCTAATAATATAGCCGCTGAGTTTGAGAACGATGTGGCACTTGAGGGTTGTGATGCGGGCGAGTTTTTTGATCTAGTCACGGGCAGTTGTTATAGCTGCCCAGCTGGGACTGAGTGGAACCCTACCGCAGGTGTTGATGAAGATGGCTCCTGTGTTGGTCTTGAGTTGGTTGACCGAGGTGCTGGTGACTTTGACTTGGGCATGGAGTTGGACTATGACTTTAGATACAAGGTGGGTGTTTCCGGTGGCATTGAAATAGACGAAGGCAGCGTAGATGTAGCTTATTCAGCCACGATTATGGTTGATATTAACCCTACAGCAACCGCAGGCACATATACAATAAGTACCAGCCAAAATGAGGCCACCACCGAGCTCACTATGTCGAGCACTTTCCCGGCTGTAGATATGTTTTACGACAACTACATGGATATGGCAAGTTTTGCAGAAGTTCGAGTGCACTACCCAAAGCTTGAGAGTCTTGTCTGGGAGCAGGCTGTGGACACCCTACCACTATGGGATACCAGTAGTGGCGGTGAGCACAACCTGGGCTTTTACCTGCTCGACACATCCACACCTGAGTTGGTAGAAATAGCTGAAGCGACCCCCATAGTAGATTTTCATATTGGTGTAGATGGCCTGAATCTGGACATTCTCGGATTTAGCCTGACCGACATGATCACTGATGGTTTTCTGCCAGCAGATGTGTTCGATTTCCCGTCAATTCCAGGCGGGGGGATGTTTAACCCGCCGCTTGAACTAACCGACAAGTTGTTTGCCCCTGCGGTAGGGGGAGTGCCTCAGGTTGGCTTTGTGCTGTTGGAGTTGGGCCTGGCTACTGTCGATATGAATACCCCGGTTCGTTTAGATCCGGTTTATATGGGCGAATACGAAGATAGTTTGCTGATTCCTACAACCACATCTATCTCGCAAAAGCTGTTCGCTGGGAGCCGCACGGGGGTAGTTCCTGGGGCGCTCAATAGCGGCCTTAAAGACCCCGATGTGCTGCGTGCTGATGTTGATGTTGATGGTCTTTATGCGCTAAGTACTGGCAAAGCAGTTGGTGTCAAAGTATCTATGCCTACTGGGATACCGTTGACAAACTACTGGTCGTTATCAGTCAGCGCCCTAGATTTGGATATTGGCGTTGTTGCTCATGTTGAAAAAAATATCGTATTTAAACCCAATCTTGATGTGGTGTTGAGTTTTAGTAAGCCGGTAAAAATTGAAACCACGCCTGGCGGTGGTATACCTGATACCGAGCCCGTGAGCACACTGCGCATCAGACTGGGAGATAGCCATGAATTTGAGCATCCTGGGGGGGAGCTAACTATTGAAACCAGTTATAGCCTGGATAGCAACCGGTTTACCAATGACAGTGACTTGATGTTAAGCCCGATTGTTGAGGGTGAGTTATTTAGTGGGCAACTTAAAGTTCTGAGCGTGCCAAGTACATGGTTGCCTAAATTTTCGCTGGTACAATTTACCGCTGACCTATGGCCTGAGCCGATAAAAATTGTAGATTTAATCCCTGTTGGAGAAGTCGACTATGTTAGATTCCCCTTGTCTTTTGCAGATGTCCCCGGGGAACAGTTGGCAATAACCTATGGGCCAGTTGCAGAATGCCAGGATGGTGTTTTGTCACTCGATACTCAAGGGCAGATAGTTGCCAATGCAGAGGATTACTATACTGGAGCTCAGGGAGATACACCCTATACTTATAGTCTGGATCGAGATACATTCAGTTGTGCCGACCTTGGTGTGCAGCAACTGACACTTACTGTTACGGATGAAAATGGTATCGATGATAGCTGTCCCTTAAGTCTAACCATTACCGATGATGTTCCAAGTTGCCCTTATACCATTGGTGGAACGATTACCGGCCTTGCTGGTGATGGTTTGGTGTTACAAAACAATTTGAGTGATGACCTAATAATTAGCACAGATGGCAGCTTTGCCTTTAGTGCCACCCAAGTTAGGAATACAGATTACATAGTTAGTGTGCTGAGTAATCCAACTGCTTTGAGTCAAACCTGCGAGGTTGGCAATGCGGCCGGTACTATGGTAGCTGCCAATGTAACTGATGTGCTGGTGAGTTGTACTACCGACTCTTTCACTGTATCTGGTAACCTCGTTGGTTTGAACCAGGACAATATCATCGTTCTGCAAAACAACGGTGCTGATGACCTCACTCTCACCAGCAATGGTCCCTACAGCTTCAGCACTCCGATTCTAGATGGTAGTAACTACATGGTGTCGTTGTTGTCGTTTGAAATTGGGCATGGGGCAGTGCCAACAGCTGCTACGGATAAAGGTCAGAGTAAGCCAACTGGCGGGCTCAGGCAGTCTCAAGATTGTATAGTCACTAGTGGAGCCGGAGTGCTGGCAGGGTCAAGTATTGGGGATGTTCAGGTAAGTTGCACAACCTTGCCATTCCCGACCATTCCCACAAATAGCAAACTTGGGTTGCTGTTGTTAATTCTCGCCATGTTTGCCATCTTCGGCTGGCAACGGCGGCACTTTAATCTTTAGATGAATATGCCCTGGGCACTCCGCCCAGGTCATTTCTCCTAACAGGCGCGTTTCTAGCTCATCTCCGGTATAATTTGCGCCCTTGATTGAATAAACCGGAGTTTCTGATGCGCAGCCATCTATGTGGTGATATTACCGAACAACTCGCCAGCCAATCTGTCACTTTATGTGGCTGGGTTGACCGCGCCCGTGACTTGGGTGGGCTGGTATTTATCAGTTTGCGCGATTACCGCGGAATTATTCAGGTAGTAGTTGATCCAGACAATAAATCTGCATTTGAGATTGCCAGCTCGGTACGCAATGAGTTCTGTGTGCGTATTAGCGGCCAGGTAAGGCTGCGCCCGGAAAGTCAGTGGAATAAAGATATGCTGACCGGTAAAGTTGAAATTTTGGCAGATAGTGTTGAAATTCTGAATGCCGCGGCCCCGATTCCAATGCTGATGAATGACGATGACGGCGAAGATATTCGGCTTAAATATCGTTACCTGGATATGCGCAGGCCACGGATGCAGAATAATATGCGGACCCGAGCGGCGCTATACCAGGCAATTCGCAGCCATCTGGATGCTACTGGATTTTGTGAGCTTGAAACCCCGATATTAACCAAGGCAACCCCTGAAGGTGCGCGTGACTATCTGGTTCCCAGCCGGGTTCATGGCGGCGAGTTTTATGCCCTACCGCAGTCGCCACAACTATTTAAGCAACTGTTTATGATGTCGGGCATGGATCGATATTACCAAATTGCCAGATGCTTCAGGGACGAAGACTTACGCGCTGATCGCCAGCCTGAGTTCACCCAGCTCGATATTGAGATGTCTTTTGTAACCGAGGCCGATGTTCAAGAGTTAGCAGAAAACATGCTGCGGGATGTATTCAAGCAGGTTCTTGATGTTGACCTGGAAGCTAGCTTCCCGCGGATGACTTTTCATCAGGCAATGGAAGTTTATGGCTCTGATAAACCGGATCTGCGTATTGCCATGCAGTTGGTTAGTGTTGATGCGGCGCTCAAGGATGTTGAATTCAAAGTATTCTCCGGCCCTGCCAATGACCCCACCGGCAGGGTAGCCGCATTGTGTGTTCCCGGTGGTACGAAATTTTCACGTAAAAACATTGATAACTACACGCAGTTGGTGGGTAAATACGGCGGTAAAGGTTTGGCCTGGATCAAAGTCAATGACCTGGCTGCTGGGCGCGAGGGTGTGCAATCCCCGATTGCCAAGTTTCTGGATGATAAAGCTCTGGCCACAATACTTGAGCAAACCGCAGCGGCAGATGGCGATATTTTGTTCTTTGGGGCTGGTGACTGGCTAACAGTATCCACCTTCATGGGTGTATTAAGGTTAGCTTGTGCCAAAGACCTTGAGTTAATTACTACAGGTTGGAAGCCACTATGGGTAACCGACTTCCCAATGTTTGAGTGGGATGCCGATGCCGATCGTTATTTTTCTATGCACCACCCCTTCACAGCTGCCAGAACAAACTCTATAGATGAGCTTAAAAGCGAGGCTGGAAATGCTATTTCCACCGGTTATGACATAGTCTTAAATGGTGCTGAAATTGGTGGTGGCTCTATTAGAATTCATAATCCGGAAATGCAGCAAGCTGTGTTTGAGCTTCTGGGGATCGATGCCGAAGAAGCTGAATCGAAATTTGGCTTTCTGTTAGAAGCCCTGAAGTATGGCTGTCCTCCGCATGGCGGAATTGCCTTCGGCATTGACCGAATAGTAGCCCAGATGACAGGTGAAAGCTCAATTCGTGATGTAATTGCCTACCCGAAAACCACCTCAGCGCAGTGCCTGTTAACGGCCGCTCCATCTACTGTTGATGCCGCCCAATTGGATGAGCTACATATAAAAGTTGCGCCCATCCTGAAATAATCAATGTTGGACAGCCCTACCGGAAGTGGGACTTCAGTCCCGCCTAGCCCATTGCCGGGACTAAAGTCCCGGTTCCGCTACGGTTTAGCGGTGTGATTATCATGCAAATGTGAGTTAACTACAGGCGTAACGCTCTGAAATACACGCTAGAATAGGTTCATGGCAAAACAAAAGAGTCCTACCTACGGTCATGTGGTGCTTTTGCATGGCTTATTCCACCGCGGCCTAGCAGTTTCGCTGCTGGCGAGCAGGGTGCGCCGCGCAGGTTTTTCAACCAGTATTTTTTCCTACCCCAGCAGGCGCAAGGATTTACCAGCACTAGCGCAAGACCTACGCAGTTTTATTGAAAAACTTGAGCCAAGCCCATCATCTTTGCACTTTATCGGCCATAGTCTGGGTGGCCTGGTGATTCTTACCATGCTGGAAAAATACTCCCGAGATTTACCCGCCGGCAGAGCAGTTTTGCTCGGCTCCCCGGTTCATGGCAGTACGATGGCGCACCAGTTAGCAGAGAAAGCCATTGGCCGGTTCCTGATGGGCAGGGCTGAGCCTGGCTTGAAAGGTGGTTGTGCGCATCCATTGGGCTATGAAGTTGGCGTTATTTCCGGAGTTGGCAGCCCCGGTGTGAATAGATTTATCAGTAAGTTGCCGGAACCAAACGATGGTACGGTAACAGTTGCCGAAACCCGGTTGCCAGAAGCCGTCGATAGTATTGAAGTCGCTAGTAGTCACTTTGGCTTATTATTGAGCCCTGAAGTAGCTAAACAAAGTACTTATTTTCTCCGTCGTGGGCAATTTCAGCAGGCAGATGACTAATTCAGGTTAAAATAAGCCGTATATACTCAATTAATAATAGGAATAGAATCCATGGCCGGTCATAGTAAATGGGCAAATATCCAGCATCGTAAAAAGGCGCAGGATCAAAAACGCGGCAAAGTATTTACCCGCTGCATCCGAGAAATCAGTGTGGCGGCCCGTGAAGCTGGTGGTGATCCAGATTCTAATCCGCGCCTGCGTCTGGCGATAGATAAAGCCTTTGCTGCCAATATGCCAAAAGATACCATAGAGCGCGCAATCCAAAAAGCTACCGGAACCCTGGAAGGGGTGGTTTATGAAGAACTAATCTACGAAGGCTATGCCCCCAGTGGCGTTGCAGTGATGGTTGAATGCCTTACCGACAACCGTAATCGTACAGTGGCTGAGGTCAGGCACGCATTTACCAAGTATGGCGGCAACCTGGGCACTGATGGCTCAGTTGCTTATTTATTCAATAAAATCGGAGTTCTAAATTTTGCTCCGGGCGCAGATGAAGACGCAATTATGGAAGTGGCACTTGATGCGGGTGCTGATGATGTGGTTTCTGCCCCTGATGGCTCGGTTGAAGTAATCACCGATGAGGCCACTTTTTCTGCCGTAGTTACAGCCATGAAAGAAGCTGGCCTTGAAGCTGTAAATGCTGAAGTCACCATGCGGGCTTCATTGGAAGTAGATTTAGATATCGAAACTGGTATAAAGGTGCTTAAATTTCTGGAAGTTTTGGAAGACCTGGACGATACCCAGGATGTTTATTCCAACGCCAACATCCCCCCGGAAGCGTATAGCTAAATGCCACTAATCCTTGGCATTGACCCGGGCTCGGTTACTACCGGATATGGGATAATTAATTCCGAGGGTCAGCAGCATAAAGTGGTTTGTTATGGCACTATCAAAGCGGGCAGCGGTAATTTCCCCGAGCGCTTAAAAATTATATTTCAATCTATCAGCGCTCTAATTCATGAGCATCAACCAGAGCAGTTCGCAATTGAGAATGTTTTTGTAAACAAGAATGCAGCTTCAGCCCTAAAACTGGGGCAGGCACGCGGGGCGGCCATTGTTGCTGCAGTAAACTGCGGGCTTCCAGTTTCTGAGTACGCACCAAGAGAAATTAAACAGGCATTGGTAGGCAAGGGCAGTGCGGAAAAATCACAGGTCGCGCATATGGTTAATTTGTTGTTAGGGATTAGCGATAAAATACCCGAAGATGCAGCTGATGCCCTGGCAATTGCCATCTGTCACAGCCATGCATCCGCCAACCAAAACCTGCTTGAAGCCGCCATTGGCAAACAACATCCGGAGGTAGACCTCCGCAAAATCGGGAGAAGGCGAAGATGATAGGCCGTATTGCAGGAACATTATTAAGCAAAAACCCACCGCTAATACTGGTGGATGTAAATGGTATAGGCTACGAAATAGAAGCCCCAATGTCGGTGTTTTACAATTTGCCAGCGGTGGGTGAGAAAGTAGCTATAGTTACCCACCTGCAAATCAAAGACGATGCCCATACTTTAATCGGCTTCTCTACCGAGTCCGAGCGAGTTTTGTTCCGGCAATTACTGAAAATCTCCGGCATTGGCGCCAAAATCGCCCTCAATATCCTCTCTGGTATTTCGGTTGAGGAGCTATCAGTACTGGTGGCAGATAACGATGCCATAGCTCTTACCCGCTTGCCCGGTATCGGCAAAAAAACTGCTGAACGCCTGATTATAGAACTACGCGACAAACTTAGCGCAATCCCCAGCCCCACTAGCACAGCGCCAGACGCAAGCAGCAGCCAAAACCCCCAGGCAGAAGCTAGCCAGGCACTCATCTCACTGGGTTACAAACCCACAGATGTTAGCGTAATGGTAAGGCGGGTAAGCCAGCCGGATATGAGCGTGGAAGATATTATTCGTTTGGCGCTGCAAGCGCGGTTGAACCCTTAGCGGTGATCTTGGTAGCATTGTTTGTGTAAGTGGCATACGATTTAAATAGATGCGGAGTGCCTGCTTAGGCTTTGCACTGATTCCTGCTAATTGGGTTGGGCTGGATAAAGAAAACTAGGTGTATGCGATACACTCTGACTCTTTATATCCTAGTAAGGTAAAATACTAACTTGGAAGCCAGCAGGATATACGATGCCCACTATATTGAGAATAGGGCCTTATCGATTTTACTTTTATAGTCACGAGCCCAATGAACCACCGCACATACATATAGACAGAGACAATTCTTCTGCTAAATTTTGGCTTCAAAGCCCGACATTGGCACGCAATTTGGGTTATTCTGCAAAAGAATTAAATATTCTGCTTAAATTAGTTAAAGAAAACCAATCACATCTACAGGAGGCTTGGTATGGGTATTTTGGCTCTTAGTGCAGATGAAAGAGTATCTAGCGTTCAGTTCACAGATATAGCTCTATCTGTGGAGCTTGCCGATGGTCGTGTTATTTCAGTTCCACTTAGCTGGTATCCCCGCTTACAAGCCGCAAGCCCCCAGCAACGCGCCAACTGGGAAGTATGTGGTGCTGGGTATGGAATACACTGGCCTGATATTGATGAAGATTTAAGCACCGAGGGTATGCTGCGAGGCGCTCCTGCACCTGCCGGACAACATCAAAGCACATAGTTTGTTCCTAAATCAAAAACAGCGGGGTGTCTGCCAGAGCTTTGTAGCGTGCAATAGAAAAAATAGAGATTAATCATGGTTAGTGAGACAGACAAATATACCTATCGTGTTATGTGGTCGGATGAAGATGAAGAGTTCATCGGCTTATGCGCAGAATTTCCCAGCCTTAGTTGGTTGGGCAAAACCTCTAGCGGGGCATTAAACCCCAATCCCCAGATAGAAACACATATGCTGCACGAGCTCTTGATTCCACAGCAAAACGAAAAATAACCGCCGGACCTACGGGTGCGACTCATATTTTTCGTTTTGCTGTGAAACCAATATCATGCACAGCATATTGCGCCTCTATCTGGGGATTGGGGTTAAAGGGAATTCAGCTAGTTGTTAAAGATTGTCTTCTAGATATGAAAGAAAATAACGAAGTGCCGTCAACTGCAATTTCAGCACGAAATTATAGCGGTAAATTTATGGTCCGAGTACCACCAGAAGTACACCGGTATCTTGCAGTGCAAGCAGCCGA
>JAJRYF010000114.1 GCA_024275935.1 Gammaproteobacteria bacterium
ATCCCATCTTGATTCCTGATAGCCAATTGCCGCCAGCAGTTCCCACTCCATATCATGCATTTCTGCTACCTCAATAAAGATCGGTAGAACCGTAGGCATATGTTTATTTATCTGGTTCAGAAATGTATACATACCAACCTGATTAAGGTTGCTGGATTGGTCGTAATAGCGTAGTTTTAGTTGTGCTAGTTGTTGATTGGCCTCGATTTCCTCAAAATACTGATAGCTGGCAGACACAATAGTTTGGTCGGTGGCGCTAATTACCCAGGCTAGCGGGCGGGCCTCACCAAGAGCAAAACCTTTCCGTACCAGCGGGAAATAGCGCTGGTTTATATTGAACGCCATTGAATCGACTATGGCATAGTCAATAATTCCTTCAGCTATAGCCAAAAACAGATCCTCAGCACTGCTTTCTGGGTCTGCCTGCCAGCGTAATTGGGGGTGGTCTATTTGTGCTTGTTGCAACTCAGCCTCGTGGCTGGAACCGGCAATTACCCGGACTCTATTGCCTAGTAAATCACTGATCTTTCGTGGGCGCTGATAACCGCGCCGGTAAACTACAATAGATTCTACATTTTCATAATCTGGGCCAAATTGTAGTCGCTGTTCGCGTTCCGGGGTACGACTTATATTGGCTGCTATCAAGTCGCCTTGGGCAGCTTCAAGCATAGGGAATAGATCCTGAAACTGTTCAGCAGGGCGAATTTCCAGATCCACTCCCAGATAGTCGGCAAAACCTTTAGCCAGGTCATACTCAAAGCCGGTATTGCCGTCTCTACCCAGATACCATGAAGTAGCACCGTTGCGGGTGATCATGGTTAGATAACCGCGGGCTTGAATTTTTTCTATTTGGCTAAGGCGGTCATCTCCGGATGAAAGTATCAGCAAGGAGCCAAGAATGATTGTTACGAGAACGCCTTGGCGAGAAAAAATCCATGCAAAGTGTCGAGGGACTGTAGTCAATATATCTTCCACTGCACAACCAGCGCCCATTCTAACCTGAGATTGTTGAAAATAGTTAACATTCTTTACTCAATCTCCATGGTCGCCAATACTAGAGATTAGGGCAGTGATTTATTATTGCGGCAGTAATTCTGTTATGCTTAGCAAAGGGTTCGCAAAAATTTGGGAAATAGTGTCTTGATTACTTCGGGTTTTCTTGGGCACAGCAGTTTAATTGTTCGAGCTCAATGCTTTTAATGCCGCTTGGAGTGCTTGATTATGGGGCTGTTTAATCGATTCATTTATATTCTTTTTTTGTCTTTATTTGCTATTAATGTTATTGCCGGCCCGGGTTTTTGGTCTTCATCTGGCCCCGATGGTGGTCATGTGTTCGGCATTGCCGCCGATCCGGCAATGCCGAACACTTTTTACACAACGACTCGGGGTGGTATTTACAAGTCAACCGATGGTGGGCTTGCCTGGCAGAATATCAATAATGGGATAACTCTTAGGCGAGTTTTTGCAGTGGTACATCACCGGTTTATAAGCGGTACTGTTTATGTGGCTGGCATAGGTGGGGTATATAAATCAACTGATGGTGGCGCTAACTGGGTCAGCGTTAACACTGGTCTGCCTGGGGGGATCCGGGTTACTAAGATGGCGTTGGCACCACTTTCACCGGACACAGTCTATCTGGGATCAATTTATAATGGTGTGTATAAGACCACCAATGGTGGTTTAACCTGGTCATCTGCTAGCACTGGTCTGGGTACCTATATTCGTGCGCTAAGGGTTAGCCCGGTAGATAGTAATCGGGTTTATGCCGCAACTCAGTCTATTGATGGGGTAGCAGTTCCTTTACCAGGTTTGTATGAAACGCTTGATGGCGGTGCTAATTGGGTAGATGTTAGCGCAGCTATTCCAGCACCGTATGTTGCTGGAGATTCAGTATCCGATGTCGCTTTTGCCGGGTTTGGAGGTGAGCTATATATTACTGCTTCAAACCGGGTGTATAAAAGTTCGGATAATGGTGTAACCTGGATCCATCAGCTTGGAGTATCTGGTAGCGCGATTGCGGTGAATCCCAGTAATAGCAATGAGGTCATCATAAGTGGTGCAACGGGTCCTTGGGTGACTCTTGATGGCGGAAGTTCATGGACACAAACATTAGCTGGTTTTGCGGGTAATGCCACCGAAGTTGCCAGGTCAACAGTGGTCACCTATGATCCATTTAATCCAGCCCGAAAATTGGCTGGAACAAGAAGCAATGGTATTTATCTGCAAACTCTAAATGGTGCGCCATGGACTCAGCAAGTTGCAGGGCTGAACGCGCTACTAATTCGTAGCCTGGCAGTACATCCAGGAAGTAGCAATAGAATTTATGCTGGTGCTGCAGGTGCTCTTTCTCCTACATTTGTTAATTTTATCAGCGATGATTCCGGGGCCTCTTGGGCTCAATCCAACAGCGGTCTGGGAGCAACACATTTTCGGGATATAGAGATTGATCCATTTACTGCTAGCATAGTCCCTAATACCCATGTATATGCGGTTGGGCTGGATACTCCGGATACTCCTTTAGGTGGCGGCGCCTTATCGGACGGTGATGGCGGTATTTATAAAAGCCTGGACAGCGGAATTTCCTGGGCAACCATAGATGTGGGCATTCCAATATCACCAGGCTCACCAACCTTTACCCTTTTTGGTATCGTACGAGATATTACCCTTGACCTTTCCAGTAGCGTAGCATTAGGGCCCGTTCAAACCCTTTATGTTGCCGGTACCGGCTGGTTTTCCGATGATGGTGTGGGAGGCTTTTCCAAGGATGCGGCGCGAATATATAAATCAACGGACGCCGGTGCAAACTGGCTTCCCTCCGATAATGGTATTGACCAACCAACTATAAGCCAGTTCCCCTTTCCAGCCGCAGTAAAAATTGTTATTGATCCTAGTAATCCCTTGATTCTATATGCGGCGACACATTTTGTAGGTTATGATCCGAGTGGTATTGCACCTACGATAAATAATGGGGTCTGGAAGTCAGTTGATGCTGGTGCAAGCTGGGTGCATTCCAGTACAGGCTTGCCGAGAGTTGCTGGAGCTGGTACCAGTCATTTTGATGTGCGGTCATTGGCTATTGATCCGCTTACCCCAACCCGTTTATACGCCTCTGTACATGATCCTGAGACTCGGGCATCGCAGATTTACAAATCAGAGGACGCAGGTGCTAACTGGGTGGTGGCCAATACCGGGGTTGTGACTACTGATGTCAGAGACATTATTGTTGATTCTGCTGGAGTTGTTTATGCGGCAGCAGTTGGTGATTCAGCAAACCCTGGCGGTGTTTATCGCTCTGTAGATTTTGGATTAAGCTGGCAATCCATAAGTATTGGTATAGATAGTACAGTTTTGGTTACACGACTTGAAATAGACGAGAGCGGAGTTAATCCCATACTTTATGCAGGAACCTCGCAATCAGTTCACGCACTGGAAATCATCCCAGATGTCGACGCTGATGGGGTTGCTAGTGCTATCGAAGCTAATGCGCCCAACAATGGTGATGGCAATGACGATGGAGCTGCAGATTCTGAGCAGCAGAATGTTGCATCGTTTATCGCGCCGCCAGTTGATGAAGGCATAAACTTTAGTAGTTTAAGTATCAATGGCAACTATGTCACCATTGAGGTTACTCCGGTCGTAGGCTCATGTGCATCCCTGGAGGATGTGCATGCAGTGACCGAACAGAACATCCCAACTGATCCACCCAGGCCTTTTAACTTTGGGGTGCTGAGGTTTGAAATTATTGATTGTCAGGAGGCCAGTGTGAAGTTCATATTTCATGGTGCGACAAGCTTTCCTGCAAACCAGTGGGGTATCCGGATTTTCGCCCCTGTAGTAAGTGGTTCATTAGCATTTAAATGGCAATCCTTCCCCGCAACTGTTGTTGATAACGAGTGGACGCTAAACTTGATTGATGGGCAATTCGGTGATACCAGGCCTGATAACGGCAGAATCTTGTTCCAAGGCGGCCCAGCTTTCTTTGTTGATGCAATCTTTAGTGACAGTTTTGAATAGCACTAGTGTTCACTAGCTGATGGCATCTGTTAAGATACACATTATTCCGCCCCTTTCGGGGCGGTACTTGTTACTGTAGACAATATAAATGATGATCACCCGTACCCGTTTTGCTCCCTCGCCCACCGGTTTACTACATGTCGGCGGTGCTCGTACCGCATTATTTTCATACCTGTTAGCCAAGGCTGAAGGTGGCAAGTTTGTATTGCGAATTGAAGATACTGACCTTGAGCGTTCAAGTGAGGCCTCAGTAAAAGAAATTTTAGATGGCATGACCTGGCTAGGTCTGGACTGGGACGAAGGTCCGATATTCCAGACGGATAGATTCCCCAGATACAAAGAAGTTATCCAGCAGTTATTGGCAGCAGATAAAGCCTATCAATGCTGTTGCTCTAAAGACCGTTTGGAGAAGTTGCGTGAGCAACAAATGGCGGCTGGAATCAAGCCCCGCTATGATGGTAAATGCCGGGATAATAAAACTAGTGATACTGCCGAGTCAGTTATTCGCTTTCGCAATCCGCACACCGGATCAGTGGCATGGGACGACCTGGTACGAGGCCCGATAAGCATTGCCAATGCCGAGCTGGACGACCTGGTAATCGCCCGTCCAGATGGTTCACCTACCTATAACTTTACCGTAGTGGTAGATGATATAGATATGCAAATTAGCGATGTTATTCGTGGTGATGACCATATCAACAACACCCCAAGGCAGATCAATATTTATCATGCACTAGGTGCGCAGCCACCGGCCTTTGGTCATGTACCGATGATCCTGGGCGAAGATGGCGCCCGGCTTTCCAAACGACATGGCGCTGTAGGTGTCACTCAGTACCGGGATGACGGCTACTTGCCAGAGGCATTGTTAAATTATCTGGTAAGACTGGGCTGGTCGCATGGGGATGAAGAAATATTCAGCCTGGATGAGATGATCAAGTTATTCAAAATCTCAGATGTAAACAAGAAGCCTTCGGGTTTTAACACTGAAAAACTTAACTGGCTAAACCAGCATTGGATCCGAACACTGCCAGTAGAGCAGGTAGCTGAGGCATTGGCTTATCAGTTCAAATTACTTGGCATAGACCAAAGCTCTGGGCCAGCTCTAATTGATATAGTGCCGGTACAAGCAGACCGAGTTAAAACCCTAAAAGAAATGGCCGAACAAAGCCGAATCTTGTTTGAAGATTTCACCGAGTTTGATGCCAATGCCGCCAAGAAAAACCTACGCCCGGTCAGTCGCGAGCCGCTAACCAAAATTCGCGCCGCACTAGAGTCAGTAAATGACTGGACCGCAGAGGTTTTGCATCAAACAATTATCGATACCGCTGAAAGTATGGACTTAAAAATGGGCAAAATAGCCCAGCCACTACGGGTTGCAGTTTGTGGTAGCGGAGTCTCGCCATCAATTGATAAAACCCTCTGGCTAGTGGGTAAAGAGCGCTGCCTGCGGCGAATCGACATGGCGTTGGAATATATTAGCAAGCGGGAAGCGGCGGGGGGTGGTTAGCAGTAACCACAAAACAGTTATCCTATAGCTTCACCCCATTGCTGTCAGTTATCATATTGCTGAATAGGGTTGGGGTAACATGAGCTATTCCTCAATAGCTAGAACTCAACAGAGGCGAAAGTATAGAATAATGTATAAGCAATGAAGCAAAGAGTAGCTTTAATTTTCATGTGTTTTATCGCCTTTTCTTCAGTATTATTTTCTGAGGAAATTGATGGATCTTCTGATTCTGGGTTTTCAAAAGAAAAGCTGGAGGTTTTAACGAAATACTTAGAGGCGCATGGATCTTCTTCAATGGTTATCGTCCACCGTGGTGAAGTTGTATTTAGCTGGGGTGATGTAACTAAAAAACATCTTATTCATTCTATCCGTAAATCTATGCTTAATGCGCTCTATGGTATCTATGTCGATAAGGGCATTATTAATATCAATTCCACTCTGAAAGAACTGGACGTTGATGATATTCATGGTTTAACTGAGTTGGAGAAAACTGCAACTATCGGTGATTTACTAAAATCTCGTTCTGGTGTTTATCATTCTGCAACAGCCGAAACCAAAGGAATGTTGGCCGCTAAGCCAAAGCGCGGCACTTACAAACCGAATGAACACTATTATTATAACAACTGGGATTTTAATGCCGCCGGACATGTTTTTGAAAAACTTACCGGTAAAAAAATATTTGAAGCTTATTATGAAGATATTGCCAGGCCGTTAGGAATGACTGAGTATCGAGGGGAGTACACCAATCTCGGCGATCCTAAAGAGAGTTTAAAATTGCCCCAAACAGACGGCTTTTATCAATATGAAAGTCATTTATCTTACTTTCCTGCGTACCACTTTAGAATGTCCACAAATGATATGGCACGCTTTGCCCAGTTATTTTTGAATAAGGGAAAATGGAAAGAAAAAAGAATTATTTCTGAGTCGTGGATAGAATTAAGCACGCAAGCATATTCAGTTACAAATGAAAAGCATCATTTAGGGTATGGAATGCTTTGGAGTGTGGTTTTCAACAGCGAAAAGGACATCCCCAATAGTTTTTATCACACCGGTGTAGGTGTGCATATGATGGCGGTATATCCAAATCACGATATGTTGTTTATCCACCGTGTAGATACGGAAAAAGAGTATGCCTTTCAGAATCACAATATTTACCCAATAATATCAATGGTGTTTGATGCCAAGAGTGGTGAAAAATGAAGTTTTCAAGCAGTAAAGCAGTGGACACACATAAAGCAGGGAGAAATAACCTTTAAAATCATTCGCGGGTTTGCCACGAACAAAAATCAGGTATAACCACGAATGAAACCAAAGCATACCGGTGGAGACAGACACCATAGCGCAGAAAGGCACATCTTAATCATAAGATAACCCGATTTCACTCCCCAAATCCGATGCCTACTGTACGAAGACTGGAACCGCTAGCTGTAAACCCTAAGCAGTCTGATTCTTTCCTATACCAAGCAATGGAATAAGAATCAAGGCGAAATAGATAGAATTGAAAACCACATTCGAGCTGACTCCAGCGGCTATTGATCCAATGTTGTCAATAATGTACCAAACGCTCATGGCTATAATAGTTGTGCGAATAATTGGTCTATTTCCTTCTTTAAGCGCGGGCACAACAATTCCTCCCAGAAATATCGAAACTGCGGCTAATAGGCCTGCGCCAACTGCAGATAGCCACATTGTATTTCTATCCAGAGGGGTAGAAAGGCTGTCAATGGGCCAATCGGCAAGATCAAGGATTATTCTGGCTGAGAGGGAAAAGCAGTGGACAGGCGCCCCATGCAACACTGCTGACTTGAGAAACTCCGAACTTAATTTTCCAGAATTAACTATTTTGAAACCTGAACAAATGTTGAGAGATGATTGATATGGCCACATTAACCATTAGATTGCCAGACGACAAGCACAATCGCTTAAAGGCACTTGCCCAATATAGGCGTGTGAGTGTTAACAAGCTGGTTGAGGAATTTTCAACTCAAGCACTTGCAGAGTTTGATAGTGAAATTCGCTTCAGGACTCTTGCTTCCCGCGGCAATATTGACAAAGGTTTAAGCCTGCTAGAGGAGCTAGACCAGCACTTTTCTAAATATACCTGCTCAGCTAATACTAAATAGACTCTGAGTAAGCACACGGCTTTCCCACAGGTTTTAAGGCTTCCCTTCAAAGTGCGCCTTGATATAACCGTTCAA
>JAJRYF010000115.1 GCA_024275935.1 Gammaproteobacteria bacterium
CAAAAAGGAGTTGCATTTAACATGGCCCACAAGCCCACAAGCCCACAAGCCCACAAGCCCACAAGCCCACAAGCCCACAAGCCCACAAGCCCACAAGCCCACAAGCCCACAAGCCCACAAGCCCACAAGCCCAGGCGGCAATCTAATGGGCACCGTTGCAGGACATTACCGCGAAGAGAATTGTTTAAAGCAATTGCAAACCAAACTCAACCAACTAATTGAGCTGTCTTACCATCGAGTAGATTTAAAAACCAGTTGCATAGCTAAACAACTTTGTTTAAGTAATAGAGATTTACACCGAAAATGTAACGAACATTTTCAAATGACCCCCAAAGCCTACCTTACCGATTACCGACTCAATAAAGCCGTTAAATTAATCCTTGAGGGCAAAGCGGTTGGGAATGTTGCTTTGGAGGTGGGCTTCTCCACTCATAGTTCTTTTGGAAGGAGTTTCAAACGATATTTTGGTTGCAGCCCTACAGAATATACTGAGAAATATATACACAAATATGCACGAAGCCCTGATTTGGCCGAAAATGGATAGCGATTGGCCATTTATGGATAGCTGTTGGCAGAAAGTGGATAGCTGGCTAGAGGAATATTGTGTACGCTTATTTTGTCCGAGCAACTATCAAATGATAGTGACATAAAAGTCAGGGTTAAGTGCAGGAGTTGTGTTTGATCTCTGTTTTCGGAATACATCGTAGCGATGCACATCGTTCGAATATCAATGGTTATATTTATTTTATAAGGAGTAATACCATGAACAACACAACACAACACAACACAGCTAACTGAAAGTTCGTCCCGCCGGTCAGCTCCCGGCAACCTTATACGGTCGGCACTTCTTGGGGTCGTATTATTGGTTGGTGGAATCCCTCTCATTGCCCAGGCTTCTACTGTATGCAAAGTGTGCACGACAACACAGGTCTGTATCAGTTATGGGTTCTTCACATTTTGCGGTGATGTCGAGACATGTAAAGAGTTTCCTTGTCCTCCAAATGTAGTGAACTGAACTAATACTAATGGTTTGATTTTTTGTGGTTAAGAATCGATCGCCTGTATAATTGCAATACGGGCGGTCAGTTTATGTGGGTAAATGCTAGATGTGGAAGTGCTGAATGGGTTTTAAAAAAATGAAAAAAATTATATTAATAGTAATCCTCGTTACTATCGTGGGTATAACCTTTAGCTTCCCATATATCAAGGAGCATTATTCAAAATCAATTGCCGAGTATGTTAAAGAACAGAAAAAAATAGGTATAGGCAGCATTATTGCCAAAGATTTTCTAATAAGTGATAGAAGCGGTAATGAAGTAAGTCTGCGTGAAGTGTTTCCAGATGGCTTGGTGTTAATGGTTTATGACCGGAGTTGTCCAGCTTGTCGTAAGGCGGTTGCGTATATGGAGGTCAAGCTTGAGAAGTCCGAGGAAGATAACCTACGGCCATTTGCTGCTCTGGAGTTCTCTAAAAAGATGGATTCTGAGTTAATGGCGCTTGAATTTGTAAAAGCCTTTACTACCAAAATAGATCAGGATGAAACTGTTTTCTGGGGCAAGGCATCACCGCAATTTTTTCTGATAGATGCAGAAGGCACTATTCGAGATAAGGAAATTGGCTGGAACGAGGTTATCCTAGAGTTGCTACTAGCAGCGGACCTTCAGAAGTGATGCCTGATCGCTTTATGCCTATATCCCACAACTATGAACCCTGAATTCAGGTAGTATATTACTGATGGATATACAGATCAAAACTGCTGACAAGAAGGGTATAAGAGTCAATAAATACATTATTTACCTTTTTGGGTTTTTGTTGCTGGCTGCCGCTCTTGTGGGTACTTGGCTGTCAATGGGTGATAAGCAGAAATGGTATCAAGTAGAAACCCGCAAAGCGGCTGCTACAAGTTTGGGGATGGGGGAGTTCATTACTTCCGGACAGAGGGTGCTAACTAGTAACGAAATGGCGACTGTTAAATATATTTCCAAAGGACCAGGCGAGCGGCTGGAGCCTGGGGAAACAGTTATGACTCTTGAAAGCAGCGTGCTGAGCAACGAGCTGGAGTCGGCAAAAATTCGGCTGCGGCGGTCTGAAATTGAACAAAAAGAAGCTTTGCTTACTTTCGAGCAAAGCCTGAATGAGTTGGCGCTTGAGCTGAGAAAGTCAGAGATTTCCCTCAAAATGGCCACAGTTGAGCTGTATGCACACAAGTCTTTGTTAGAGAAAAATGTGGTCTCAGAGTTGCAGTATGCCAAGATTCAGGCTGACTATGACCAACGCCAAAGTGAGCTGGATGCAGTTGTTAAAAAGCGGGAGCATATACAGAAATTTCAGGTGCAAAGAGGTCAAATGATGGAGGAACTAGTTAGTTTGGAGCGGTTGAATGTTGCCAGGGTGCAGGAGCGGCTGAATAACCTTGTTCTACAAACTAGTGAGTCTGTTATGGTCAAGGAAATACTTGTTGCCATAGGCGATAGCGTACAATCAGGAACCCGGCTTGCGGTTATTGGGCGAGAGAACCCAGATGGCGTTCGCCTGAGATTTCCCCAACAGGATTTTTCACAGTTGCAAGTCGGTACCGCATTGTTGATGAATTCCAATGGGGAAGATTTTATGGCTACCGTAAACCGGGTTATGCCGGATCTGCAAGATGGGTATCTAGTGGTTGAAACCGGTGCCGAGGGTATCCCTGCAAATGCGCGTACTGAAATGAGCGTTCAGGGGAAGGTCAATACGGCTGAAGCCAGCACTGTTGTTGCAATATATGAGCCAGAATATTCGCTTATACCAGGCCAGAGAGTCGAAATATTTTTACGCCGGAACGGAAACATAAGTACAGTAATATTAACTGATGTAGTGCGGCAGGGCGGCTGGTTGGTTTTTCCAAGCCGGTTGAAAGATGGTGATGAAGTTGTCTTTAAGCTTGTACATTGACATATGGGTATCCCCCAAGCCTCACCACTTCTATGTCGCCTAAATCATGCAAAGCTCTTAGATTGAATCGACAAACTTTGAATCCTAATCTGGTGCATTCAGAATTAATAGAACTGCCTATATACGCCTGCCATTGGAAAATCGCATGACTGCAAAGACTATCATAGAACTTGTTGCTGCCTCAAAAATATATCGTAGTGACAATATCGCGACACTGGCTGTAAACGAAATTAACCTAGAGATTTATGCGGGCGAGTTTACTGCCATAGTAGGTCAATCAGGTAGTGGAAAATCAACGCTGCTTTCGGTATTAGGGCTGCTAGACAAGCTGGATGAAGGCAGTTATAAGCTGGGCGGTCACGATGTTCAGAAGCTCTCCAGAGAACAACTTGCGGATTTACGCTGTAATCAGCTTGGGTTTGTATTTCAGTTCTTCCATTTACTTGGTGACCTTACAATTAAAGAGAACATAGGCTTGCCGATGTCTTTATCCGGGTTGTCGCAGAAAGTGATACGGCAGCGCACCGATGAGTTGTTGGAAAAAGTTGATTTGTCCCATCGTGGCCAGCATTATCCTAATCAGCTTTCTGGAGGGCAACAACAAAGGGTTGCGGTTGCGCGAGCCTTGGCCAATAAGCCTCCTTTATTGCTGGTAGATGAGCCTACTGGTAATCTGGACTCTGAAAGTGGCGAGGCTGTACTTCAATTGCTTGCAGAAGAGCATAAAGGCGGTACAACCCTACTTATAGTTACCCACGACCACGGTATAGCCAACAATGCCGGGCGGTTGATGAAAATGCATGATGGCCGCTTATATTCTGCGGGCACTGACTTTAGGCCGGGCTACAAAGCTGAGGATATGGTACTAAAGCAAGATGAATAGTTTCCACAAAATTTGTATGTTTGCCGGTAGGCGCAGGTATCGGAAGAATATCAGCTTCAGTATTGCCAGCCAAATGGTGCTTGGCTTGGCCGCTGCAATGCTTGGCCTGGCCTGTGTTTTTTATTTTACACTTGCGGGTGCTAATCTGCCTTACTACAAGGCTGGTGAGATACGGACAGTTCAACTTGTTAACGAGTTGACAGATAGTATTGCAGTGGGCTCTGACCTCCAAGCATCCCTTTTGTTAGCTCACCAATTAGTATTAAGGAGCAATAAAAGCTATCAGATCGCAAGGGCGAAGACTGCTAATGTAAAAATCAGGGCCACTTCATCATTGCCGTCTCAACTTTCCAATGTGCGTGCTATATACTCGGATCCGTTGTTGTGGGCTATATTAGACCCAGGGCAACAGACGCAAAATAAATTGCCTAGTAATGTGAACGAGATAGCTCTATCTCTCAGTTTGGCAGAAAAACTTTTTGGCAGTGGAGCCAGTGCAATTGGCCAAACAGTAGTGTTAGATAAGCAGCCATATAGTGTCGTTTATGTAACCAACAAAGACTTTGTTCCGCCAGTTCAGTTTGTAAATGCACTTAAAAATAGTGAAGAGCATTTCGCCTTGGCTGTTGCAGACTTCTCAGCCCAGCAGCAACAACTTCTTGATAAAGACAAATCAGCTAAACTGTTGCTTTTGCTAAGGAGCAATGATGCTGATGAGCAAATCACGCAAGAACTTAGATCTGTTATTAGTCCGTTGGTAGGCGACAGCAAGGTTGTAAATATTCGTGTAAAGCCTCTCGTTGATTACATGAAAGGCAGTGGTGATTCTTTAGCTTTGATACTGTTAATTGCCGCTAGTGTATTGGCTATAAGTGTATTAGCTGGAGCCAGTATGAGTTATTTCAGTAGTGCCAGCTCCAGAAGCAGAGAGCATTTTGTGTTGTTGTCTATTGGGGCGCCGGGGCAGAAGCGATTTCTTATTGATGATATTGAGCTCGCAATACAAATCTTGATGGCCTTGGTGTTCGCAATAGTACTAATTTCTATAGGGGGCTGGTTTATAAGCAGTATGCTTGCATTAAATGCAAGGGCTATTTGGGGTTTGTATGTACTGGCAATTAGCATCAGTGTGATATATCTAAGCTGTTCCATGGTGGTGCTAGTTGTCCAGTCCAGGTTGGCTCTTCGGCTAAGAAATATCACCCGGAATAGCAATGTGAGACATGGCCAGCTAAATAAAAAAACCCGATTTATTCAAAGATTTGTGCTTTCCCTGGTCATTCTTGTAGGTCTGATTGCGGCAACTATATCCCAAGGCTTCTTACAAACCGGGATGGATGCCTTTGCTACGACTAAAAATAAAGATTATTCGGACTTGTATAGTCTTCAGCTGATGTTAGATGGGCGGCTTAGCCAGGGCAAGATAGTTGGGGAGCTAGGTTTGTTGAAACAAAGATTCGTGGACTTGCCAGGCGTCCAGTCAGTTGCTTTTAGTCAGGCTGACCCTATTGATTTTATGGGGGCTGGTGTTGCCTACTCCGGGTCTCGCAATATGCGGGAATATAAAATTGCCTACGATCAATCAGGCCAGAAATATTATTACCGAACCGAGGATGTTGATGATAACTCCGAAGATAAGGTCAGCTACTTTCTTACCTATGTTGGTGTAGAAAGAGATCTGTTTGGTATGTTACAGATTCCTCTGCTTGATGGTAAGTTATGGGAGGAAGGTGATACCGGTAAGATCCTCCTTACAAGACTGGCTCTGATTGCCATACATGGCAGGGAGGGCGTGGGTTATGAGCAGGCGATTCCCGCAGGGCCACCATCTGATGAGGGAGAATTTAAGCGCTGGGACTATACTTTGCAAGCAACAGGGATTATAGAAGAGCCAAGAGTGAAATCTCCAGAGTACATTAATAATTTTGGTAATTTCCCACTGGTATTTGCCCCTTGGCGCGGCCCACTCCGCGTTGGTACTACGGGTAAAGAACATAACTGGATGTTGCATGTGGTATTTAAAACCCTGCCAAATACAACAATCCAGAAGTCTCAGATTGACAAGCTCCTGCAGTCACTGTCTACACCGGTTGCTCTCAGTAAATTAACATCTCTTAAGGAAATGGTTGATAGAAGAGTCAGACAACATAAAATTAATGCCCTGGGCGTGATTGTGCTTGTATTTGGGATTCTGTTTAGCATTGGCCTTGCCGCTTTTGGTATGCTGAGGTTTATTTATCAGGTAAGTCAGAATGAAATTGGAGTTCGACTTGCCCTTGGAATGACTGATAGGAAGTTGATATTTATGCTGCTTTATCGGGAAATGTGGCCGTTGGTAACTATATTAGTGCTGTGGATGTTTTTGTTAGGCCTTGCTGATTTTTTGGCGGCAATAGTGGGAATCACCGGCATTCCCGGGGTTGGCTCTGGGTTAATTGCATCGGCACTCATTTTGTTTTCAGTTGGGATGGCGTTTGTTCTGGCTATCAAGGAACCTTTAAGCCAGCCACCCTCGTATTTAATGCGGGTTGAATAAGGAGTTTCTGATTTGTCTGGACGATGTTCGAGATGGCAAGGTATTCGTACACGACTTCGATGAGGATGTGCATATCCAGTGAGGCTTTAAAGCCTACAAAATGAGGTGAGGAAATCATGAAGAAATTATTGTTTATGTTTGTGCTAGCATTAGTGCTTGTATCTTCGACTGCTTATGGCGATGATGGGAAAGAGGCATGGGATGTTAGCTTGCCTCAGGATGGGGGTTGTGTGGAGGAGGCGATTGAGGGTCTCGGAATTATCGGGTCAGGGTTTCTTGCTTGCGCTGCGTGTGTAATAGGCAGAGGGTGGGCTACAGCGGCATGCGCCACCTGTCTTGGTTCAACTGCAGCTAATATGGGTCAGATGCGGGAGATTGCAAGCGCGTGCGGAATAACCAAACAAGAAGGTCCTCCTGGATCCGGTGGTGCGGGTGGAGACGCTGACGGAGACGCTGGTTTGCCCGGCGGCAGCCCAGGCTCTGAGTGCCGGGTAGAGAGAGTGGAATACGGTTGGACAGAAACAGTTTGTAGCATCATTGGTGGTGAAAGATCTTGCACCAGTGTGGAGAGGAGTGACTATAAAATGACTGTTGTATGCAGGTAATATTAATTAGCATGCGGACAGTTGTTTGTTTGATTTAGAGCAATCATTGGTATGTCTTTGGGTTATATTCTTGGGTTGTTTCGCACCAAGTTAACGAGGAGTTACAGTAATGCGTAAATTCACACTAGTTATTATTCCAGTACTGGCCCTGCTGGTGGTCGCGTTTTTGTGGCTGGATGGTGAAAGCAAGGTTGATCGGAGGGCTAGTGAGGTTCTGCTTGAGCAGAGGGTTAATATTGATAATATCCAGGCAGAGGGGAAGCCCACAGATACCCGTGCGCCGGTCGAGCTAACAATAAATTCGCTGGTAAGTAATGAAGCTGCAGATGCCGATAATGAAACTGTGGAAGAAGAAATTAGTCCTGAGCACAGGGAGTTTCTTGTCAATCCTGATTCTCCAGTAGGAGAGGTTTTGGAGGGGTTGATACAGCTTGCTAATAAAGACGATGGCGATGCCTTGATGGCTTTGTTTCTCCACGCAGAAGCTTGTCGTAGGCGTGATGGCGCTGCTGAATACTGCCCAGGTACCGGGCTTTTTGACTATGGTAGACACCCAGCGGGCAAGTATATACTAATGAGAAATGCCGCAAGTAAAGGCAATTTATATGCTATGACTATGCTTGGTAGTTTCGCTCCATCTCCATTTAGTATCTACACTCCTGAGGAAATGGTCGAAAACAAACAAATGCGTGCCCTGTTTGCTGATGTTGTCACTGAACATAACGAAGATGTAAGAGAGTTTATGGATTTGGCTATTCAGCGGCTTTACTTGCCAGCCATACTAAGTGGGGCTTATTTTTATGCGTTCAGCCCAATAGTTGATCCAAGCAGAGAAAAATCAGCATTGTATATCATGGCCTGGAGTCAAATTACCGGGCGGCCAATACCTGATGATTTATTGGTGGTAGTCAACTCTCTGGATACCGCCGTCTACACTGAAATTGAAAAAGGGGCTACCGCACTGGCTGAAATGTATCAGGAAAAGAACTCTAAATTATAAGTATATGCTGAAAAGGCCGCTTTCTATCTTCTGGCCTGGCAAGAACTTATTATTCTCGAGCAACCCGCGGAGGTAATTCCAGCTCATTTGCAATCAAGTATTCTTGACCCCATGAATGCAGATGCATATGCAAGAGTGCAGGCTAGGGCAGAAAATTTTGCAGAACGATTTAAACCGTGAGGTAAGTTTTGATGAAAAATAAAGCATGGCCAAAGGCTAAGCTCGACAAATTAACGAACATTGTTTGTATGTTTGCAA
>JAJRYF010000116.1 GCA_024275935.1 Gammaproteobacteria bacterium
ATTAGCTAACCCGGAGGTTTTGGGCAGTGTTAAGGGTAGTGCTTTAGAAAATATTCAGTTACAGCACCCATTTTATGCAACTGAGGTGCCGATAATTCTCGCCGATCATGTAACCACAGATGCTGGTACTGGCGCGGTACATACGGCTCCCGGCCATGGTCAGGAAGATTTTATTGCTGCCGCCAACTATGGCATTGAACCGTATAACCCAGTGGGCGCAAATGGAGTCTATCTACCAGACACGCCAATTTTTGCCGGTCAGTTTGTTTGGAAGGCCAATGCCGGAATCGTCGAAGTGCTGGCTGAGAATGGTAAATTGCTACACCAGCAGCCAATGGAGCACAGCTACCCGCATTGTTGGCGGCATAAATCTCCAACTGCGTTTAGAGCCACGGCCCAATGGTTTATTTCCATGGATCAGCAGAACCTACGCCAAGCCGCAATAGCGGCAATTCCAGCGGTCCGCTGGGTGCCTGAATGGGGCGAGGATAGAATTCTGGGGATGGTTGAGAGTCGGCCCGACTGGTGCATTTCACGGCAACGCACCTGGGGCGTGCCGATTACTTTATTCGTGCATACAACCAGCGGAGATTTGCACCCTGATACCGTAACGATGATGCATAAAGCGGCTGATTTAATTGAAGCCGATGGTATCGATGCCTGGTATGAAGATGATATCTTTAGCCGGCTGGGGGTAGATGCCGAGCAATATACGCAAGTAAAAGATATTCTCGATGTTTGGTTTGACTCAGGTAGTTCGCATTTTTGTGTGCTCGATGAGCGGGGTTATCTCGGCTCTCCTGCTGATATGTACCTGGAAGGATCAGATCAGCACCGTGGCTGGTTTCAGTCCTCATTATTGACCAGTATGGCAATCCACCAGCGCCCGCCATATAGACAAGTGCTAACCCATGGCTTTGCGGTCGATGCCGATGGCCGCAAGATGTCAAAGTCACTAGGTAATGTAATGGCGCCACAACAGGTCATGAATACTTATGGTGCAGATGTTCTGCGCCTGTGGGTAGCTGCTGCTGATTACCGTCAGGAAATGACGGTTTCGGATGAAATCATTAAACGAGTTGCCGATAGTTATCGCAGAATTCGTAATACAGTGCGTTTTTTGTTGGGTAATCTCGATGGCTTTGATCAAGATACTCAACTGGTAGCGCCGGAGCAAATGTTGTCATTAGATCGCTGGGCGGTAGATCGCGCCTTGCAACTACAACAAGAGATTACAGCTGATTATAGTAATTACCATTTCTTGCGCATTTATCAGAAAGCAACGCATTTTTGCTCGGTAGATATGGGTGCCTTTTATTTGGATGTGCTTAAAGACCGCCTATACACCATGCCAGTTAACAGTATTGGTAGGCGTTCAGCGCAAACCGCCATGCTGCATATCCTTGAAGCGATGGTTCGCTGGATTGCTCCAATTCTTACTTTCACCGCCGAAGAAATTTGGGGTTTGTTACCGCAGCAAGGGCGTAGTAACACTATTTTCAAAGCAACCTTTTACTCAGGTTTGTTACCGCTGGATGAGCCCACGCAGAGTCGCGATTTTTGGCAGCAACTTATGCAATTGCGTGATCCGGTAAGCAAGGCGATAGAAGAACTACGCAGTGCGGGAGTTGTTGGTTCATCATTGGCCGCTGAAGTGACTCTGTACACCGAGGGTGAGTTGTTGCAAACCTGCACGAGTTTGGGTGATGAGCTGCGCTTTGTACTGATTACCTCCGCTGCTGTGGTTAAACCACTGGCGGATAAGCCAGCTGACCTGCCGGTGCTGGAGGTGGCTGACTCGAAACTGGCGGTTGAGGTTAGTGCATCAACTGCTGAAAAATGTATTCGTTGCTGGCATTATCGTAGCGATGTTGGCAGTGACCCTGAGCATCCGGAAATCTGTGGGCGTTGTTTGGAAAACCTGTTTGCTGACGGTGAGCAAAGGAAGTTTGCATGAATGATAAAGCCAATAAGGCACCAGATTTGGTAGATAAGATGTCAACCGCTAAAAGCTCGGCAACGCCTGAGAAGAAAAAGAAGGCTGCCGCTGAAGTCAGGCAGAAAACTCCTGAGCAATCATCGCAACCGAGCATAAAAGCCTTCTTTCAGGGCTTGCTGTTATCTGGGGTAGTTGTTGCTCTTGATCAATGGAGCAAGCAGGTGGCAACCGATAACCTGGAGTTATACCGGCCACAGGCAGTATTTGATTGGTTAAATATGATGCTGGCGCATAATAGTGGCGCCGCTTTTAGTTTTCTCAGCAATGCCGGTGGCTGGCAGGTTTGGTTTTTAAGTATTTTGGCCGCGCTAATTTCTGTGGTTATAGTGGTGTGGATGTTTCGTCTGCCGGTCAAAGAGAAGGTTAATATGGCCGCCTTGTCGTTAGTTTTGGGTGGTGCAATAGGTAATCTTATTGACCGCGTGCGCTTAGGTTATGTGGTGGACTTTATTGACGCGCATCTGGATGACCGTCACTGGCCTGCCTTCAATCTGGCAGATAGTGCGATTTTTCTAGGTGTTGCTTTGCTGATTTTGGGAATGTTTTTGTATCCACAAAAAAAGTGAAGCATTCCGTATTCAGGCTCAATTACCGGCCCTGCCAGCAACCGGATTGATCGGTATCTGCGCCTTGCTGGCTTAAGTTATCGAGCGTAAGTGTTCCACAAGAATCTTTTGCCTGCCCCAGTTGGGGTATCGCGCTAAGCAGGTACTCGCTGCCAAGGGCATTAACGCTAACCTCAATCCGGTATTTATCAGTTGCACTCAGGCGGGGCTCCAAAGTTGTGTAGCTGCGATTTATCAGCCGTGCTTTCTCCATTTGCACTGCAATATTCAATAATGCATCCAAGCCCTCACTGCGGTGACTACGCAAACTGTATTGCTGGTATGAGGGTAGGGCAAAGCCAAGTAAAATTGCGCTGATAGCAAGGGTTATTAATAACTCCATCAGGGTGAAGCCAGATTTGTTGCTCATGGTAGTAGTTGCTCCCAGGCCAGGCGACCGCAAATTCCCGGTTGATCCTCCCGCCAGGCGCGTTTAACTGCGCTGGTTGGTAGGCATACTTCTGCCATCGCAATATTATTTAATGGTCGGTCTACCAGCCATAAACTCTGTAGTAATACCCGGTTGCCAGGTAGAAAACCTGGTTGATAAAAGTAGCTGGTATAGATTTCGCGTTGGTAGTCTATCCACATAGCATTGGTTTCATCATATTTGCGGACTTGCTCGGTAGTTTGTAAATAGCTTAACCGCCAGCCCCCAAGCCAGGCTTGGGCCGATGCCTGCCACCATTGGTCATCTTTCAAGCCAAGCTGCCTGGGAATATTATCCCCGCCGCTTATGTTTGCAAGAGTCAAGCAGTTGGCTTCACAAGGTAGTAATTGAAGCTGCGAGAATATATCCTGGTCGATAGTACGCAAGGCAGAATCAGCCGCCGAGAATGCTTGTCTGAACTCCAGTTTGGCTTGCAGCGCCTGGTTTTGACTCAGACTGGCTCTGGCGGTAACTAATGTCAACAGAGTAATTGCTAGCGTTATCAGCAAGCCCAGAATCAAGCTGGCTCCGCGTTGAGAATATAATTGAGCGGTCATTAGCCCGGATTCCTTAATTGAATATTGGTTTGATAGCTGCGCTGCAAAGACCCGTTGTCATTTACTAGCTTGAGTGTGAGCTGCAACTGCTGGATGCTTCCCGCCTGATTCCAGCCACCGGCTCGTACACTGGTATCAATATGGTCATCAAGGTCGCGGTCTTCAAAGTAGGCAAGCCTGAAGCCGATTACTCCATCAATTAGGCTTTGATTATTGGACTGGCGCACCAGACTGCCGCGCTCTGGCCCATAATCACAAAGCCAGCGTAGTGCATTACGCACTAGCCGGAATCTCTGGCGGCGGAAGAACAAAGCAGGTCGCCCATCAGCATCTATTCGTGGATTAGGGTTGCCAAAGCAGTTTTGCCGACTCCAGCCCTCCAGTTCCAGTACATCATTATCACCCTCAACAAAACTGGCAGTGCTGATAGCTGCCGGAAAATCATTATTGCGGATATTTGGAAATCCGGCGGAGCGAACTCTAGACTCAATAAAAGCAACTGCATGGGAGCTGCTTTGAAGTAGTTGGTAGTGGCTATCGATAGCGCGAAATGCAGTTGAACTGGCAGCAAAACTACTTACTAGACCAAGTAGTAGGAAACTACCCAGCAACATTCCAAGCAGTAACTCAATCAGGCTAAAACCGCAGTTATTCAATTTATATAGATGGCGCATTACAATCACAAATCCAGTGCTGCAACTGCTGGAAAACTATGCCCTTGCGGCCAAATTTTAACTGCCAGCCGCCCCCCGCCAGCGCAAGCTGGCACTTCGGGAGAACCATCTGCGGGGGTGCTATCAAGACAAAACTGAAACTCAGAGCCCGGTAATTCATCTTCAAGTTGTTGCTGCCATAGAGAAATTCGAGTGTTTATCCTAGCACTATTGCAGCTATCGGCCGGACAAGTTAAAGCCGGGGTGGTGTTAATGCCACTATCAAGTTGGGCAATAGCACTGGCTGGTAAGACTGATAATTGCTCTATCAGAGAGTTCGCCAAGCGATTGGCAGTAAGTGTAGATTCGGTATGGAACATCTGTACCAGCATGCGCTGTTGGCTACCAATCAGCCCCAAAATAGCTACACAGAACAACAGCAGGCTAACCATAACCTCTATTAGCGTCTCTCCGTTTTGCGTTTGAATTCTCATGCGGCTAGCATTACAGCTATCAGTCTTGGATAACAGCGGAAGAGTCTGACTAATTGCGTAAGCACAGAGCATTAAGTTATGTAGGATTATGGCCTACATTAAGGATAAAGCGGGTGTGCCGATGGACTTAGTCAGTGACGATAAACCCGGCAGCGATAATAGTTTGCTCTATAGCATCCTGCTGGATTACCGTTGAATCGAACGCTATGGTGACAGTTGAGCTGTCCAGATGGACGCTTACTGATGTTATCCCCTCACGATTATTCAGTGCGTTCTGAATGCTGCTTACACAACCACCACAAGTCATTCCCTCAACACGAATTTCTACCTGCTCCATTTTCTTCTCCTTTAGTTAGTTTCGACGAAATCAGGCTTCCAGCGCCGCAACAACAAAGAGTTGCTGACAACGCTGACGCTGCTCAGCGCCATCGCGACCCCCGCAATTGTTGGGGTTAGCATACCCATGGCAGCAAGAGGTATGCCGATAATGTTGTAAATGAATGCCCAGAATAGATTTTGTTTGATTTTGCTAAATGTTGCCCGGCTGGCAGAAATCGATGCAGCTACTAGTCGCGGATCAGACCGCATCAAGGTAATGCCGGCTGTTTCCATAGCTATATCCGTGCCGCTGCCCATGGCAATACCCACATCCGCTGCTGCCAACGCTGGCGCATCATTGATACCATCGCCGATCATGCCGACAACATAACCCGCTTGCTTCAACTCGTTGACTACCGCTGATTTCTCATCTGGTTTGACACCTCCCCGTGCGTCGTCAACCCCTGCCTGTTTACCAATCGTCTGAGCAACCTTTGGTGCATCACCGGATAGCATCAGGGTTTTGACGCCCATATCCTTCAGCACCTGAACAGCGGACCTGGAATTGTTGCGCAGAGGGTCGGTTATTGAAAGAATACCCATAACGCCTTGTCGGTCGGCAATCCAGATTACCGTTTTTGCCTCATCCAGCCACTTCTGCGCGCACTCATTAGTGACTGATGAATCAATACTGTTGTTGGCCAGCAGTTCTTCATTACCAATAAAAACTTCTTTTCCGGAGACACGCCCGGATACCCCAGTACCGGTGTGGCTCTGGAAGTTATCAACTGGCGTGAGCTTTAATCTTCGCTCTGTGGTTTGGTCAAGAATCGCCTTTGCCAGGGGATGCTCACTGCCCTGTTGAACCGACCCTGCGATGGCAAGCAACTCTTCTTCACTGCCGCGCACGGTATGAATGGAAGTGATGCTAGGCTTGCCCTCGGTCAGTGTGCCGGTTTTGTCGAAAATAACTGCAGTTACTCCATGGGCCCGTTCAAGGGATGCCACATCCTTGATTAAAATACCGGATCGGGCCGCCGCCCCGGTGCCCGTCATAATAGCAGTTGGCGTTGCCAGCCCCAGCGCACACGGGCAGGCAATAACTAGTACAGATACGGCGGCAACTAATGCCGCCTCAAATGTGCCATCAGCAACAACACCATACTGAATGCCGAATGTTACGGCTGCGATCACAATGACAATCGGTACAAATATTTCACTAATCCGGTCTACCAGACGCTGCACTGGCGCTTTGCCAGCCTGGGCATTCTCTACCAGGCGGATAATTTTCGACAGCGTGGAGTCTTCACCGACCTGGGTCGCCTGAATTTCCAATAGACCGGTACCATTTATTGACCCGCCGGTTACAGTATTACCTGGCCTTTTTTCTACGGGCAGGCTTTCTCCGGTAATCAATGCTTCGTCGACATCACTGCGTCCCGCTAACACCTTTCCATCGACCGGAATATTCTCGCCAGGTTTGACGATAATAATATCCGTGGCTTTGACCTCGGCAATGGGCAATTCCTGCTCCGAGCCATCACTGCAACGCACCCGGGCAACCTGCGGCCTAAGATCCATCAACTGCCTGATTGCCGCCGTAGTGCCTCGTTTGGCCTTCGCCTCCATAAATTTTCCGGCTAAAATCAGAGTAATCAGCACCGCAGAAGTCTCAAAGTACAATTGCCCGTGGGCATTTTGAAGTGTCAACAGTAGATAGACGCTGTAAAAGTATGCTGCGGAGGTACCCAGCGCGACCAGTACATCCATATTAGCCGCACCGGCACGCAACGCCTTGTAGGCTCCTTTGTAAAAACGGGCGCCAATAATAAATTGTACGGGCGTGGCTAGTAACCACTCGACCCAGGGGGTAAGGTGGAAACTGCCAAAACCGGCCATGGCCGCCATCTGTGAAGCCAGAGGTAAAGCCAATAAGGCAGATACGATTAATATATGTTTTTCGCGCCGCAGCCGTGCTTTTGTTTTTGCGCGATGAGCCACTTCAGCCCGAGCTTGTTCCTCGGTTGCCGATGTAATAACCGCTATAAAGCCAGCACTAGCAACCGCTGTTGCTAGCATTTCCAATTGTACGACTCCGACAGCCCCGGTTACATCTACCCGCTCCAGAGCCAGATTGACACTGGCCTCAGAAACACCAGGCACTGCTACTAGGGCTTTCTCAATACGCCCGGCGCAAGCACTACAAGTCATGCCCTCAACTGGAAAAGAGAATGTTTCATGGGCAATGTCGAAACCAGCATTTTTGATCACATTTGCAACACCAATAATATCCACACGGCTCTTATCAAAGCTTATATCAGCACGCTCTAGCGCAAAGTTGATGTTGGCACTGCTAATTCCGGGAGCCTGTTTTAGTGCATTTTCCAATCGAACTGCGCATGTCCCGCAGGTCATTCCTTCAACTAAAAAATTGATTGTTGTCAGTTGCGACTCTTGGGTTGCTGGTCTGGTTTCTTTAGGTGACATACCTAGTTAACTTGAGGTTAATTAACCCAGAAAGAATGGGGTGACGCTTCCTGTTGTTAGGAAGTATAGTTGGCTTGATGCCTTTTAGAGCAAGGGTTTTTTCTTTTTCTATATCAGTCATCACTAAATTAGTTGGTTACTCACATAAAATGAACTGCTGACCATAACTTGTTGTATACAATAACCACATCCTTGCAATTATTGAATATCGCAAAACCACCAAGGGGGGATGGAAGGACAGATTCTAAATGAAAACGAATCTTGTATGCGAAATACATTCAAGTTACGGCCAGCAACTCATGGCCAAAATAGTTAATAGAACGGTATATATACTCCAACAATGAGTTTAATATTGGTTCCCAGAGGTTATTCCATAGCTTATAAAAAAATGGTTTGCCCTGTGAGCATTAATTGTCCCTGTTTACTTTATGTTTGCTAGAATAGCTGATGTTGGGGTATAGTAATAACAGATAATTTGAATATGTTGCATAGAAGAACGCTATATGAACTTACGCCAAATCAAATATTTCCTCGCAGTTGTAGATAGTGGTACATTTTTATCTGCCGCAGAACTGGTGCATGTTAGTCAGCCTACATTGTCGGCTGGTATCAAAAAGCTAGAAGAGTCTCTTGGTGTACAACTACTTTATCGAGGAAGTAGAGAAGCAACATTAACAGTTGATGGCGAGTTTTTCCTAAAACACGCTCGCCAAGCATATGAGAAACTTGAGCTTGCCAAATCAAAGCTTTCTAATTGCAGGGAGAAAATCTCGATAGGCATTATCAATACCATTCCGGTAGAGTTTGGTGCTGGTATAATCAGGGCTTATAAGAATATTGCCCCTGCTGTATTACTTGAAGTAGATGTTGGAGGGGCTGCGTATCTGGCTGATCTTTTTGCTTCAGAGAAAATTGATTTGCTATTTACGACTGAGTTAGGCTTGGAAGCGAATTTTACTCCGCTTTTTGATGAACGTTTAAAGCTGGTCGCCTCAAACCAGCACTCTTTAGCAAGATTTGAAAGTATCGACATTAAAAGCTTAAAAGAGCATGCCTTTATTGAAAGAGCGCGATGTGAGTCCTGGGCTGAAGTCCATGGGATATTTGAACGCTATGATTTGAGCCTTTATGCTGTTTGTCGAGCAGAAAGCGACGAGACTATATTGTCTCTAGTTTCTGCGAATTTGGGAGTAGCGATTATGCCAGAGAGAAACACCCCTTATCCGGTTAAATTTATACAGATAAAGCAATTAAATGTATCCAGGACTGTGGGCATATATACTCAGCCAAACAATAAAAGCGAAAGCCTGAAGTCCTTTTGTGAAGTTGCACTTGATGTTTATAAAAAAACACCACCAATTTTATTACGAGAGGTTTGTTGATTTATTGCTTGTTTATTGTAAGCGCAAAGTAAACCCCACCCTGTTTTTCTGAACGATTTCCCGTCACGCTATGCTTCTGATGAACTAGGAGCAATAAGCAATGCAAAAAGTGATACCCATGCTGACCCAGCGTCAGCGTTATTGGCTGGAACATATACAGGCCTGTGAAGCCTCCGGTAAAAGCATGGTGGAGTATGCTACGGCACAGGGATTTTCGGTACAGGCGCTATATGCCAGCAAGAATATATTGATTAAAAAGGGGGCTTTACCGGGTGTGCAACCCGCTCGGTTTCAGCGGGTGCAAGTGTTGGAAGCCGAGCCTGGCAGCCAGTGGCGGATTGGGTTAGCCAATGGCGTATCGGTGGCCTTTGTTGGCGAAGTGAATGCTGGATCGTTAC
>JAJRYF010000117.1 GCA_024275935.1 Gammaproteobacteria bacterium
ATCCCGGCTGGAAAAATTTCAAAGCAGCTCTTACCTCTTCGGAAGTAATGCGCCCTATGTGGAAAACCTCTATGAAGACTGGTTAACGACACCAGATTCTGTAGCTCCACAGTGGCAGCAGTTTTTTCTGTCACTACAAGATGGTAACACTGCCGATATAGGCCACCACAACATTGTAGAGCGCTTTCAAAGGCTTGCGCGATTACGCCCGACTAGACCTGATAATATCGAGCTCGACCACAAGCAAAGCGGGGTTTTAAAGCTCATTAATGCTTACCGGGTACGGGGCCACCAAAAGGCGGACCTAGACCCTCTCGGACTAAGCCCCAGGCCGGATGTGCCGGATTTAATTCTGGCAGCCCACGATCTTGATGCTACTGATCTTGAAAACGAGTTTGATAGCGGCTCTTTAGCTGCGGCAAGCCGCCTTAGCCTGCAACAAATTATAGATATTTGTGAGTATGCCTATTGTGGCCATATTGGCACTGAGTACATGCATATTACCGATACCGAGCAGCGCCGGTGGTTACAGCAGCGTCTGGAAGGTAGTTATGGGGAAAATAAAATCCCAACTGCGACCAAGCTGAGAATTTTAGAAAAACTAACTAGTGCCGAGGGCCTGGAGAAATACCTGCATACCCGTTTTACCGGGCAAAAGAGGTTTTCACTGGAAGGTTCTGAAACCCTGATTCCCTTCCTGAATGAAGCTATTTACCATAATGCCGAACGCGGCTCGCGCGAGTTGGTTTTAGGAATGGCGCATCGGGGGCGGCTGAATGTTCTCGTTAATATAATGGGCAAACCATCAGAACAGTTATTTAATGAGTTCGCGGGTGAACTGCCAGACCATTCAGAACTTACTGCTGGCGATGTTAAATATCACCTCGGCTACTCTTCTGACCTTGAGGTTAGCGGTGAAAAAACTCACCTTACTCTGGCATTTAACCCTTCGCACCTGGAAATTGTGAATCCGGTGGTTGCCGGCTCTACCCGTGCCCGACAAACCCGGCGCGGGGATATTGAGCATGAACAGGTATTGCCTATTTTACTACATGGAGATGCCGCCTTTGCCGGACAAGGCGTGGTGATGGAGTTGTTTAACATGTCGCAGGCCCGCGGTTTCGCCATCGGCGGTACTCTGCATGTGATTATTAACAACCAGATTGGGTTTACCACTTCAAACCCACTAGATGCCCGCTCTACCCTGTACTGTACTGAAGTTGCCAAACTGGTGCAGGCACCGATATTCCATGTAAATGCCGATGACCCAGAAGCTGTACACCTAGTTATGCAGATAGCCTCTGATTTCCGCATTCAGTTTAAAAAGGATGTGGTGGTTGACCTGGTTAGTTACCGCCGCCATGGTCACAATGAAGCGGACGAACCGTCTGCTACCCAGCCTTTGATGTATCAAACCATTAAAGCTAAAAAAACCGTACGCCAGCTATATGCCGAGGAATTAATTAACCAAGGCTTAATCGATCGCAAACAAGTTCAAGCAGGAATAACCGCTTACCGCGATGCTTTGGACCGGGGTGAATCAGTCGCAGCGCCAAAACATAGTACGCACAATAGTCAGTTCATGGTTGACTGGTCAGCATATACCGGACAAGAGTGGGATCAGGCAGTTGATACTACTCTCAGCCTCGCCAAAATCAGCGAACTGGCTGAAAAACTTACCAGTCTGCCAGCTGACTTCAAACTACACCCACGGGTCCAAAAAATCATGACTGATCGGCAGCGGATGGCCGCCGGTGAAATCCCTATGGATTGGGGCTTTGCCGAAACCATGGCTTATGCACGCCTAATAGATGCAGATCATTCCCTGCGACTGGTGGGACAAGACTCCGGCAGGGGCACCTTTTTTCACCGTCATGCAGTACTCCATAATCAAGAAAATGCAGAAACCTTAACGCCCTTGGCTCAACTAAGCACTAATACAGCCAGGCAAACCAGCGTTACCATTATCGACTCACTATTATCAGAAGAGGCAGTACTGGCCTTTGAATACGGCTATGCCACCTCCGATCCCGATACCCTGGTTATCTGGGAAGGTCAGTTTGGCGACTTTGTAAACGGCGCGCAAGTGGTAATCGATCAGTTTATCGCCTCGGGTGAAGCTAAATGGGGCAGGCTTTGTGGTTTAACTATGTTCCTGCCGCACGGCTACGAAGGCCAAGGCCCGGAGCACTCATCTGCCCGACTGGAACGCTTTATGCAACTTTGCTCGCATAACAATATCCAGGTCTGTGTTCCCTCCACTCCTGCACAAATGTTCCATATGCTTAGCCGCCAGATGTTGCGCCCATTCCGCAAGCCACTAGTGGTAATGACCCCTAAAAGCCTGCTGAGAAACAAAGCCTCAACATCCGCACTTGAGTACCTTACTGACGGCAGCTTTCAGCTGGTCATTGATGACCGCCCAATCACTAAAAAGAACAAAGTCGAACGAGTAGTTCTCTGTTCAGGCAAGGTATATTATGATTTATTGGAGGCGCGGGATAAAGCCGGCCTTAAAGATATAGCGTTGGTACGAGTTGAACAGCTTTACCCATTCCCACGCGAAGCGGTGATAGATGTATTAAGCCTGTACCCCAAGGCGAATGATATTATCTGGTGCCAGGAAGAACCCGAAAACCAGGGTGCCTGGTACCAAATCAGACATCACCTAGAAGCCTGTGTCAGTAAATCTCACACGCTGGCATATATAGGTCGCGAAAGTTCACCATCACCTGCGGTTGGTTATCTTTCAGTACATTTACAAGAACAGGGTAAACTGGTGCGTCAGGCACTCCGCTTAGCAGCAGGCTCTAAATAACAAATAAATTTTCATAGGTAAACAGTTATGAGTATTGAAGTCAAAGTTCCCGTCCTTCCAGAGTCTATAGCCGATGCAATCGTCGCTACCTGGCATAAACAAATTGGCGATTCAGTTTATCGAGATGAAAATCTGGTAGACCTGGAAACCGATAAGGTGGTCTTAGAAGTGCCTTCTCCGGTTGATGGGGTAATCAAAGAGATTCTGGAAGCTGATGGTGCAACCGTAGTGTCCGGACAATTAATGGCGGTAATTGAAGAAGGCGAAGTTGCCGAACCGGAGCCTGTTGCCGAGAAAGCTGATGAGACTAAACCGGCAGAGCCTAACATCCCGCCAGCAGCAGTTAGCAAGGACAGCAAGCTTGCGCCTGCAGCCAAACGCATAGTCAGCGAAGAAAACCTCGATCCTCAACAAATTGCCGGTACTGGCAGAGGCCAGCGGGTTACCAAGGGGGATGTCATAGCCCACCTTAGCAGTGGTGCTGGCTCACGCCTTGAAGAGCGAGTCCGCATGACCCGCTTACGCTCAAAAATTGCCGAGCGCATGAAAGAAGCCCAAAATACCGCTGCTATATTAACTTCCTTTAATGAAGTTAACTTGCAAGCGGTAATGGACTTACGCAAAAAATACAAGCAGCAGTTTATTGACACCCATGGCATTAAGCTTGGTCTGATGTCATTTTTTGTCAAGGCCAGCTGTGAAGCACTTAAAAAATTCCCGGTGGTCAACGCCGCTTTAGATGGTGATGAGATCGTCTATCACAACTTTATGGATATCGGCATTGCCGTTTCCACAGAGCGTGGACTGATGGTGCCAATTCTCCGTAATGCTGAAACCATGTCACTGGCAGAAATTGAGATTATGATTGCAGAGTACGCAGGTCGTGCTCGTGATGGCAGTATCGGTTTGGAAGATATTCAAGGCGGCACTTTCACCATTACCAATGGTGGCGTATTTGGCTCCTTGGTTTCTACTCCATTACTCAACCCACCCCAAAGCGCAATCCTGGGAATGCATACCATCAAAGAGCGCCCGGTAGTTGAAAACGGTCAAATTATCGCCGCACCGATGATGTTTACCGCACTCAGCTATGACCATAGAATTATTGATGGCAAGGATGCGGTCCAGTTCCTGGTTGCAATTAAAGATGCACTTGAAGACCCTTCCAGAATGTTGCTGGGACTATAGGACACTATCATGACTGAAAAATACGACTTAATCGTTATTGGTGCCGGCCCTGCCGGTTATGTAGCCGCAATTCATGCCGCCCAATCAGGGCTTAAAACTGCCTGTATTGATAGAACCGTTGGCAAAGATGACAAACCAGCCCCCGGCGGCACCTGTCTAAATGTTGGCTGCATTCCATCCAAAGCCCTGCTTGATTCCACCAAACACTTTAGCCACCTGCAACATGACTATGCCGAGCACGGCATCGTGGCAGAAAATATAAGCATGAATGTCAGCACAATGCTGGCGCGTAAAGATAAAATTGTTAGCCAACTAACCGGTGGAATTACCCAGTTATTTAAGGCAAATAAAGTAAGTTTTTACCACGGAACTGGCGAATTAACTGCAAACAATATGGTAAATGTAGAAATAGTTGGCGGAGAATCGGTACAACTACAAGCCGATAATATCCTCCTTGCCAGCGGTTCTAGCGCAATTGAAATCCCTAGTATAAAGTTCGATGGTGAATATATTATCGATAACATTGGCGCCCTAGAGATAAGTGAAGTACCGGCCAAGCTAGGCGTAATTGGTGCTGGCGTGATTGGGCTTGAACTGGGATCTGTCTGGGGCCGGTTAGGTAGTGAGGTAACTATACTGGAGGCTTTACCGGAGTTTCTTCCAGCCGCAGACAAAGATATAGCTCGTCTGGCTGCGCGTGAATTCAAAAAACAAAAACTGGAGATTCGTCTCAACACTCTAGTCAAAAGCGCCCAGGTAATAGACGGTGAAGTTGTTGTGGTTATCGAAAACAAAGCCGGGGAAGAGCAATTAAGTTTTGACCGCCTGTTAGTGGCCGTTGGCCGCCGCGCTTATACCGATGGCCTGTTGGCAGCAGATTCAGGAGTAACTTTAACTGAACGCGGACAAATTGAAGTCGATGATAATTGTTTGACCAGCGCCACTAATGTATATGCGGTAGGAGATGCAGTACGCGGGCCAATGCTGGCGCATAAAGCCTCAGAAGAAGGCATTGCCGTGGTTAATCGAATTGCTGGTAAATATGCCCACCTGGATTTCAATACTATTCCCTGGGTAATTTATACCGACCCGGAAATCGCTTGGGTTGGAAAAACCGAACAGCAACTTAAAGAACAGGGAGTTGACTATAAAAGTGGCAGCTTCCCCTTCGCCGCCAATGGCAGAGCATTAGCCGGCGGATCGCCTGCTGGAATGGTCAAACTGCTAGCAGATGCCACTACCGACGAGCTACTCGGCGCGCATATAGTTGGTGCTAACGCCTCTGAATTAATTGCCGAATGTGTAGTAACTATGGAATTCCATGGCAGTAGCGAAGACCTGGCGATGATAGTCCATGCTCACCCAACCTTGTCAGAGGCGGTGCATGAGGCTGCTTTGAATGTGCAGAAAAAAGCTATTCATAGAGCCAATTAAATAATGCCGGCTGCCGCTACTACAACTGCCCTGCGTATCCACCTGGACCGCAAAGGTTATCGCGCCGGAATAGAAGATATGCCAGTATCAGAGCTTAGTGACGGCGATGTTACGGTTAAAGTTGAATGGTCGGCCGTAAACTATAAAGACGCTTTGGCAGTTACCGGCAAGGGAAAAATTTTGCGCAGTTTCCCCCTAAATGCCGGGATTGATATGGCTGGCGAAGTTGTCAGTTCAAAGTCTTCTGAGTTCAAGCCCGGGGATAAAGTTATTGCCACTGGCTGCGGCCTTAGTGAAACCCGTGATGGAGCTTACTCAGAATATATCAAAGTGGATAGCGGTTGGTTAATCCCCTGCCCGGAAAATCTGGATTTACGCTCTGCCATGATAATGGGTACAGCTGGATTCACCGCCGCTTTATGCCTTTACCGCATGGAACAAAATGGCCAAACCCCTGAGATGGGGCCAATAGTGGTTAGCGGCGCCTCTGGCGGAGTCGGCTCGCTGGCAATCAATATTTTGAATAAAGCTGGTTATGAAGTTCACGCAATCAGCAGCAAAACCAATAAATTTGACTACTTACAGCAACTAGGGGCAACTCAATGTATTTCTGCAAAAAACCTCTATTGGGGAGAAAAGCCCTTGGAAACAGCTCGTTGGTCTGGGGCAATAGATACCGTAGGTGCTGACTTACTTAATGGTTTAACCCGCTGCATAAAGCCCTGGGGAAATATTGCTAGTTGTGGCATGGCCGCAGGAATAGCTCTTAACACTACTGTAATGCCGTTTATTATCCGCGGAATCAGCCTACTAGGAATCAATTCCGCACAGTGCCCAATTAGTATACGCAAACTGCTATGGCAAAAACTTGGAACGGTGTGGCTACCACCGGAATTAGAGAACATCTGCCAACAACAAGTGACGCTTGCCGAGTTGCCTGAAATTTGCGAATCTATGCTGGCCGGCAAAACTAGCGGGCGTTATCTAGTTCAGATTGAGAAATAATCAAAATTAACTGGATTTCAACTGGCACAATGCCCGCAGTTTGGGTATATTAAAGCACTGATCAGAGAGACTACCTAATGGCTAGAATACTAATTGTTGATGACTCCCCTGCACAAATGTATGCAATCCGCCAAATAATTGAGGTAGATGGTCACGAAATACTAGCTGCAGAGACAGGAAAATCAGGCTTAGCCACTGCTATTGAGTCCCGCCCAGATGTCATTCTTATGGATATTGTCATGCCCGACATGAACGGCTATCAGGTTACCCGCAAATTACGCCGGGATAAATCCACTAAAGCGATACCGATTATTTTTGTATCCACAAAAAGCAACGATTTCGACCGTGCCTGGGGCTTACGCCAAGGTGCAGTTGCCTATGTCACTAAACCGGTGAATTCCAAAGAACTGTTAAAGGCAGTACACTCCGCATTAGCTGGTTAAGACCCCAAATCCCTGAATAAAACACCTGCCGTGGTAACCGTTAGGGTACCTAACATACCGCTGAGGCACCGCGTGCTTCCGCAACAAATGACCTGCATATTTACTCGGCTTCAGCCTCTTCATCACTATCATCGCCCATCGACTCTATGCGTGCTAAGCCAACTAATTTCTCGCCTTTGGAAACCTTGATTAAAGTAACACCCTGAGTATTTCTACCAAGTGTAGATATTTGCTCTACGCCAGTTCTTACCAAAGTACCATTATCGGAAATCAGCATAATGTCGTCTTCTTCCTGAACTAGCTGGGCACCAACTAATGCACCATTGCGGTCCGAAGTTTTAATTCCGATCATACCCATACCACCACGACCCTGAACTGAGAATTCTTCCAGCCGAGTGCGCTTACCAAAGCCCTGCTCGGTTGCTACCAGCACATCGCCTTCGGCAACTACCAGCATTGACTTAACTTGCTCACCTGACTTCAGTTTGATCCCACGAACACCTCTGGTTTGACGACCCATAGTCCGTGCATTGGTTTCGTTAAAGCGAATACATTTACCAGAGCTTGAAAACAGCATGATATCTTGCTGACCATCAGTAAGCGCAACCCCTATTAACGAGTCATCTTCTGGTAAATCAATAGCCCAGATTCCATTCGCCCGAGGTCTGGAGTATGCGGATAAAGCAGTTTTCTTGACAGTACCATTAGCTGTGGCGAAAAATACAAACTGATCGTCGCTGAATTCACGCACTGGCAAAATCGCATTAACCCGTTCATCTTTCTCCAACGGCAACAGGTTAACCAATGGCTTACCACGACTTACATGGCTGGCCTGTGGCAGCTCATAGACTTTCATCCAGTAAACTTTACCGCGCGAGGTGAAACAAAGCAGTGTGTCATGTGTATTGGCTACCCATAAACGCTCAATAAAGTCTTCTTCTTTCATCTTGGTGGCGGACTTACCTTTACCACCACGGCGCTGCGACTGATACCGGTCCAGTGCCTGAGATTTGGCGTAACCTGCGTGTGACAGCGTAACTACTACATCTTCTTCTGCTATCAGGTCTTCCAAGCTCAAGTTCAAGCGGGTTTCGAGTATTTCAGAACGCCGCTCATCACCGTATTGCTCTTTGATAGCATCCAGTTCTTCCTCAATCAACTCCATCAGGCGATCTGGTGACTGCAAAATTGCCAACAACTCTCGCACGATGGTTAGAATTTGTTCGTATTCTGTGGTCAGGCGCTCTTGCTCCAGACCAGTAAGGCGTTGTAGGCGTAAATCCAGAATTGCCTGTGCCTGGGTAGTGGTTAGCTGGTAGCCTTTTGGCTGTAAACCAAAGCTTGCCTCCAGATCTTCGGGCCGGGATAAATCCGCGCCAGCCTGACCTAATAAAGCCTTAACCACACCAGGCTCCCAAAGTTTGTTCTGCAAGCGTTCCTTGGCTTCTACCGGATTTGCTGAAGTTTTTATCATTTCGATAACTTCATCAACATTCGCTAAGGCAACCGTTAAACCCTCAAGGATATGTGCCCGTGCTCGGGCCTTGCGTAACTCAAACAAAGTACGCCGAGTTACTACCTCGCGCCGGTGGCGAATAAAGGCCGCTAAAATTTGCTTAAGATTAAGCAGCCTAGGCTGGCCATTTATCAAGGCGACCATATTGATGCCAAAAACATTTTGCATCACGGTGTGCTTGTAGAGATTATTAAGCACAACCTCGGCAACTTCACCCCGCTTCAGGCCAATTACCATCCGCATGCCATCTTTATCAGACTCGTCGCGCAATACATTGATGCCTTCCAGGCGTTTATCGCGCACCAGCTCAGCAATTTTTTCTAACAACCTAGCTTTATTTACCTGATACGGTAATTCGGTTACAACAATATATTGTTTACCGGAGGAATCATCGGTTTCTACATGGCTGCGAGAGCGCATATAAATACGCCCACGCCCGGTTTTATAGGCTTCAACTATTCCAGAGGCGCCGTTAATTATTCCGGCGGTTGGAAAGTCCGGGCCGGGAATAACTTCCATCAGCTCTTCAACATCTATCTCAGGATTCTTTATCATGGCGATAGTGGCATTAATTACTTCGCTAAGGTTATGCGGAGGAATATTGGTAGCCATCCCCACAGCAATACCTGATGAGCCATTAACCAGCAAATTTGGTACCCGAGTAGGCAATACCGATGGCTCGTATTCAGACTCATCATAATTAGGCGTGAAATCTACGGTTTCTTTATCCAGATCCGCAAGTAACTCGTGTGCCAGCCGGGTTTTTCTGACCTCGGTATAACGCATCGCCGCCGCTGAATCACCATCAACAGAACCAAAGTTACCCTGACCATCAACCAACATATAACGCATCGCAAATGGTTGCGCCATGCGTACAATGGTGTCGTAAACCGCAGTATCGCCATGCGGGTGGTATTTACCGATTACATCACCAACCACACGGGCGGATTTTTTATACGGCTTATTCCAGTCATTACCGAGCACCCGCATGGCATAAAGCACACGCCTATGCACCGGTTTCAGACCATCCCTGACATCGGGCAAAGCACGCCCAACAATTACACTCATTGCGTAATCGAGATAGGATTGCTTCATCTCATCTTCGAGATTAACCTGGACGATTTCTTTGGCCATTTCTGACATCTTTATATGTGCTCGCTAAATAGTTGCTATTATATTGATTTTAAAGGCGTTTACATAAAACAAACCATGCAATAAATAAGCCTGTTAAATGCATCTATACAAGTGCAATATTATACCAGAAAACGGTGGTTTTTATTGCCCAAAACGGTCGAAACCAAGGTGAACTTACTCTAATCAAGAACCACCCAAATTCACTGCTAATGGAATGGTCCACCTCTCCCATAACGGCTTCAAATGAGCGATGATGTAAATTCCAAATCAAACATCAACAGAGAGAGATAGACCATGAAGAATAATACCGTAAAAAGAACCGTAAAAGTGTTAGGAATTGACTTAGCAAAAAAGAGTTTTCAGCTACATGGAGTGGATAAGCACCAACATATTGTTTTGACTAAGAAATTAACCCGGGCCAAATTGAAAGCATACATTGCTCAAATGCCGGTGTGTCTTATAGGTCTTGAA
>JAJRYF010000118.1 GCA_024275935.1 Gammaproteobacteria bacterium
CTCGAAGAGAAATCGCACCCTCGGGTTCGACAAATCGGCAGGATAGCCGATTTGGACACCGAGCATAGCGAGGGGCCCGCAGGGCCAGGGCCATGGATGGCCCGCAGTCAATCCCCGAGTGAAACTCCCTACTGAAGCCCGGCTTTTAAGCCGGGCTTTTTTATATGCTTTTCTCGAAGAGAAATCGCACCCTCGGGTTCGACAAATCGGCAGGATAGCCGATTTGGACACCGAGCATAGCGAGGGGCCCGCAGGGCCAGGGCCATGGATGGCCCGCAGTCAATCCCCGAGTGAAATTCCCTACTGAAGCCCGGCTTTTAAGCCGGGCTTTTTTATGTGGGCTTATAAAGCTAAGAGCTTACCGCTCATGAATCAACTTCTTTAAGAGCGGGTTAGCAAACATAAGCAAGCAGCCTAATAGCACTGCGCCTATGCCCAGTTTGAAGAACACATCACTGTATACGGCCATTTCTTCTACCGCTGGCGTACCTTCTGGAACCACAGTCATTTTGGCAATCATTGCCGCCAATATATTGGCGTAAGAGGAGGCCAAAAACCAGACCCCCATCATAAAGCCAACAATTTGTTTTGGCGATAGTTTAGTAACACTCGACAAACCAATTGGCGATAAACACAACTCACCTGTGGTATGTAAGAGATACATTAACGCCACCCAGATAATAGCTACCTTGCCTATATTTCCGGCAGCATCGGTTCCCATTGAGGAAATACCCCAATTAAGAACCCAAAAGCCAAGTCCAATTTGAACCATGGCGATACCGAATTTAAAGAACGGACTTGGCTCTCTGCCACGCTTGCCAAGCCAAGTCCAGATTGCTGCAATTGGGATTCCCAACATAACAATAAACAAAGGATTAAGTGACTGTAGTTGTGGCGCAGTGATGGAAACCGGGCCGATGGAGTCGCTGACATAATCAGCGGCAAAAATGTTCAGCGTACTTGGCCCCTGATCGAATAATGTCCAAAACAGAACCGAGGATACCACCAGAATAATCAGACCAATCATGCGGTCACGCTCGGTCTTATCCAGTTTGGCCAGCATATAATATATAATACCAGTAAATACTACTGCAGCAATCACATGCATGGTCGGCTCTACTACTCCAATAAACTGGAACATGGTGTAAGCAACACCAACCATGGCAAAGCCGGCAAGATAAACCGCATATTCATAGTTTATTGGTCCAAATGCAGATTTTTTAAGCAATTCCGGATCACGCGGCTCAGCTTTTCCTTCCAGCCAACCCTGACCCATAATAAACAGAACCAGTCCCAAAATCATACCAACAGCCGCTAATCCGAAGCCTGCCCCCCAGCCATACTTGTAGGCCAAATACCCACACCATAACGATGCCAAAGCAGCACCTATATTTATGCCCAGGTAATAGAGCGTAAAGCCACTATCTCTGCGTTTATCGCCTTGTTCATACAATGCGCCAACACAGGTTGATATATTGGGTTTCAAAAACCCTACACCGACTACAATAAGTGCCATCGCAAGAAACAGTATATTTCTATGGAACTCACTAATTTCTCTGCTCAGCTCACCAACTATGGATTGCTCGACTCCAGATGAATCAGTAAAACTAACTGTCCTTTGTGTACTACCTTTCTCAGGCTGTACCAGTTTGTTGATTTTAAAAGACTCATCCCCAACACTTATAAATTTAGTAGTACTCTGGTCATAGTTTTCAGAACGGGTCAGTTCGTATGCAGTTCCCTCACTCATGATGGATTCAGTAGCTGGCGCACCGTGAATACTCATCAAAGAGTGACCTGCTACCAGTAAAACAGCGCCAAATATAACGCCTTTTCTAAAGCCGATATATTTATCTGCTAGATATCCGCCCAATAAAGGTGCCAGATAAACCAGGGCTACATAGGCTCCGTAAGTTTGATAGGCAATTGATCGCTCAACCAGAAAATGCCAGGTCAAGTAAAAAATAAGCAGCGCCCGCATACCGTAGTAAGAAAATCTTTCCCACATTTCGGCAGCAAACAGAACCTGCAAGCCCCGTGGGTGGCCACGCATTTGCATAAAAATGATTGGTGCGAGCAGCACAAAAATGAAAGTGACACCTAACGAAAATCCAAGACCCATGAAAGTACCCCATGATAATTGTAATTTTGAGAACCAGAAGAATATAGGCTATTTTTCAATAAATCAATGATTAATAGAACAAACTCGGTTTACATGCTTCCCAAATCCGCCCAATAACCACTCGAATTGGCTCAGCTAACGCGAGACTTCACCCGCTTAGAATATCTATCTGGCTTTAATGAATCCGAACTATGACCTAATTCATGGAGGTGATCCAGCCACTTCAGCAGTGCGCGGTTTTGCTTGAGATTTTTATACAATACATGCTGGGCCGGAAGCCAAGGGCCGGAGTAACGACGAATACCTTGCAAGCCGTCAAAAGCGGTTACCTCAGCCAGCTTAGCATCATGATACATACGAATATGCGCATTTGGTGCTAAATCACTAGACCCGGATGCCACGAAGCGGTGAGTCAGGCGTAAAAAATCGGTGTACTTATGGCGCTCCAGGACTTTCAGGAAAAGCACCGGCCCACGAGCAGTCACTGAGCGATAGTTGGTATCTGCGTGAATTTCGGCCGGCAACAAAATTGCCAGGTGATGATACAGCTTAGCTTGAATTACAGCCAGATCATCTTCGCCAATCTCGGAAAATGCCTGGTAGCCTGGTGAAAATTGAACCAAAAGTTACCTCTACCAATTATCTAATCAAACAATATCATATCGAAAATGCGGGCGCTGGAAGTTTTTCTCCAGAATTATTCTGCTGGCAATTTCTTCTACCGAACTACTGGTGGTTCGCAACACTGGTACTGCCGATAACCTGAGCATACTTTCTGCGGTTTCAGTTTCATAGCGGCACTGGCGTAAAGACGCATAGCGACTATCAGGTTTGCGCGTCTGTCTAATTTCTGAGAGACGTTCAGGATTAATACTCAAACCTATCAGCTTATCTTTATGCTTTAGCAGGAAGGCTGGCAGGCGACTTTCATCCATATCATCATCGGTAAGCGGATAGTTAGCCGCCTTGATACCAAAGTGTAGCGCCAGATAAAGGCAAGTGGGGGTTTTGCCTGAACGAGAAACCCCGATAAGAATTATATCCGCATCATCAAACCGAATATTCATCCCATCATCGTGAGTAAGTGCGTAATTGGTAGCCTCCATGCGATCTTCATACCCATCAGCGTCAACTAGCCCGTGGGCAGCACCGACACTGGGTTTGGCGCTAACTCCCAATTGCTGTTCCAGCGGCTTAATGAAGGCTGCAAACAAATCAAAAACCTGGCAATTACTCGCCGCTATGGTAGCAATTAACCCTTGATCTACCATAGTTGTAAATACTAATGGGCATTGCCCGTCGGTAATTGCTTGCTGATTAATTTTCAGGGCAATTTCCGCAGCTTTTTCCTGACTGTCAATAAATGGAATACGAAATTGCTGAAATTCTAGCTGCGCAAATTGCGTTAGCAATGCATGCCCAAGAGTTTCAGCCGTAATTGCAGTGCCGTCTGAGATAAAAAAAACCGTGCGCAACATCAGTATCCTCGGTAAAATGCGGTGGTAATATTCCATTAGTTTAACCTAAGGAGCCTCTTGTGACTGAGCATATAATTTGGCTGGATCAACTGCGTATAAATGATATTGACAAGGTGGGCGGGAAGAATGCTTCCCTAGGGGAAATGATTTCCTCTTTAAGTGATCTTGGGGTCAGTGTTCCCGGTGGCTTTGCTACTACTGCCTCGGCATTTCAAGAGTTTCTACTGACAAACGGCCTCAAGCAAAAAATCGACAATTTACTAGCAAACCTGGATGTTAGTGACATCTCGGCTTTAACTACTGCCGGCAAACAAATCCGCGACTGGGTTAACGCCGCCTCACTGCCAGCCACGCTCGATGCTGCCATCAGGAAGGCTTACCTCCAACTAGAGCAACAAGCCGGGAGCTCAATCTCAGTTGCCGTCCGTTCATCAGCTACCGCTTAAGATTTGCCCGAGGCATCCTTTGCCGGGCAACAAGAAACTTTCCTAAATGTTTGCGGAGTTGAGCAGGTTCTCGATAAGGTTCGCGAAGTATTCGTCTCACTCTATAACGACCGCGCCATTTCCTACAGAGTCCATCAGAACTTTGCCCATGAGGATGTATCTTTGTCTGCCGGCATCCAGCTAATGGTGCGCTCCGATATTGGTGTCAGCGGCGTGTTGTTCACTCTCGATACCGAATCAGGATTCACTGATGCGGTATTTATTACCGCCTCCTGGGGGCTTGGAGAAACCATAGTCCAAGGTGCCGTTAATCCAGATGAGTTTTATGTATATAAACCTGCTATAGAGGCCGGTAATGCGGCCGTCCTGCGGCGTAATCGTGGAAGCAAGGCGATCAAGATGACCTACGCTGATGATGCCGGGGTTGAAACTGTTCCGGTAGCCGCCAGCGAGCAGAATATTTTTTGCATCAATGACGAGGAAATTGAAGAGCTAGCTCGCCAGTCGATAGTCATCGAAAAGCACTATGGCCGACCAATGGATATTGAGTGGGCAAAAGATGGTAACAGTGGCAAGATCTATATTGTGCAAGCCCGCCCAGAAACTGTAACTAGCCAATCAGGAAACACTATCGAGCGGTATAAATTAATTGGGAATTCGAAAATACTTTGCACCGGACGCAGTATTGGCCAGAAAATAGGCCAAGGTAAGGCGCGGGTAATTTCCAGCATTGCCCAAATGGATCAGGTCAAACCCGGCGATGTGCTGGTTACAGATATGACCGACCCAGATTGGGAGCCAGTAATGAAACTTGCCTCAGCTATAGTCACTAACCGGGGCGGTCGCACCTGCCACGCAGCGATCATTGCCCGAGAAATGGGAGTACCTGCTGTAGTTGGTTGTGGGGACGCGACAACTGCCATTACTAATGGTACTGAAGTAACGGTTTCCTGCGCTGAAGGTGATACCGGTAACATTTACACCGGCCTGTTGGAGCATGAAGTACAGCGCCACACTTTGGATGATATGCCCCCTGCCCCGTTAAAAATAACCATGAATGTTGGCAACCCAGACCGAGCCTTCAGCTTCAGTCAAATCCCAAATGCTGGCGTTGGCCTGGCCCGACTGGAATTCATCATTAACCGGATGATTGGTATCCACCCACGGGCATTGCTTGAGTATGACGACCAAAGCCCAGAGGTAAAAGCAAAAATTGATGAGCGGATTAGTGGCTACGCAGGGCCGGTTGAATATTATGTTGAACGCTTGGCAGAAGGTATCAGCATGATCGCCGCAGCCTTTGCTCCAGAGCCGGTAATTGTGCGCCTATCAGACTTCAAGTCCAATGAATATGCCAACCTTATAGGTGGCCGCCGCTACGAACCAGAGGAAGAAAACCCCATGCTGGGCTTCCGTGGCGCATCGCGTTATGTTTCCCCGGAGTTCAAAGATTGTTTTGAGCTGGAATGCCTCGCCATGCGCAAGGTTCGTGAACAAATGGGCTTAAAAAATGTTTGGGCTATGGTGCCGTTTGTGCGCACCGTAGATGAAGCCAAAGCTGTGATTGAAGTAATGCGCGAGTTCGGACTTGAGCGCGGCAAACATGGTCTTAAAATAATCATGATGTGTGAATTACCATCCAATTCAATTCTTGCAGATGAGTTTTTAGAACACTTTGATGGCATGTCGATTGGCTCCAACGATATGACCCAGCTTACCCTTGGCCTAGATCGTGATTCCGGCCTAATAGCCGACCTCTTTGATGAGCGCAACCCAGCAGTAAAAGCCATGCTCTCAATGGCAATCAAAGCCTGCCGCAAACAGGGCAAATACATCGGTATTTGTGGCCAGGGGCCATCGGATTACCCGGATTTGGCCGAATGGCTTCTGGTTGAGGGCATTGAAAGCATCTCATTGAACCCAGATACCGTGATAGATACTTGGTTGGAGCTGGCAAAACCCAACAAGGGGCAAGTCTAAGGAGCGGGCTATCCTTGCCCACCAATTTCCCCCATGAACTGCCGGTAATATTTAAGTTCAACAATTGATTCTCGAATATCAGACAAGGCCTCATGCCGATTTTCTTTCTTGTGTCCTTGCAAAACCTCCGGCGCCCAACGACTTGCCAGCTCTTTAATCGAGCTGACATCAAGATTGCGGTAATGAAACCAATTTTCCAGTTGCGGCATCAAGCGGCTCAAAAATCGACGATCCTGGCAGATACTATTGCCACACATTGGTGATACACCCTGCTCTAGCCATAACGACAAGAATTCAATTGTCTGCCGTTCTGCTTCAGCGCAAGTAATAGTAGACTTTAGGCAGCGCTCCCATAAACCGGAGTCGCTGTGGTGCCGAGTATTCCAGTCATCCATACTCTGCAACACACTTTCCGGGGTGCTAATTGCCAATGCCGGTCCGGTTGCCAGTTCGTTTAAGTCAGAATCCGTTACAATGGTCGCGATTTCAATAATTTGATCATTTTGTGTATCCAGACCTGTCATTTCCAGATCAATCCAGATTAAGCGGAGTTTTTCATTATTTTTCATATAAACACTAGCTCTACAGAGATTAAGGATTTTGGCTCAATTAAAGCCTGCGTATACTTTACTCTATCTTACCGCTATGACAAATGATTTAATCAATGCTCAGGTAATTACCTCCTATGGTGCTCATGGCGTAGTACGCACCGATGAAGGGGTTTTATTGGAGTGTCGTTATCGGCGTAAAATTGGCCGTCCACTTTGCGGCGACCGACTGCTAATAAAAGCCAACTACGCAGCCGCTGAGGCCAGCCTGGAAAAAATACTACCACGAACAAGTAGTTTTTACCGTGGGGACGCGCGTCTAAACAAACACGCTGTGGCCGCTAATCTCGAGCAAATCATTATTGTAGTCTCCCCCTGGCCTGAGCCACCTATACACCTGATAGACCGCTATTTGGTAGCTGTTGAGTATTTACAGCTAGAGGCATTACTGGTGCTTAATAAAGCCGACCTTTTCAGCCAATACCAAGCCGCCAGCGAGCAACTACAAACATCAATAAAATACCTTGAATCAATTGGTTACCCAGCGCTGGAGGCATACTGCAAGAATCCAGGCGGGACCGGTCAACTAGAACAGGCCTTAACCAATAAATGTAGTATCCTCGTGGGTCTGTCTGGAGTTGGCAAATCATCATTAATCAACTCCATCTTGCCAGACAAAGATATTCAGACCCGGGCAGTATCTGCGGCTACTCGCAAAGGTACTCATACCACTACCGCCACCACCCTCTACAGCCTGCCTGTTGGTGGAGAGATTATCGATTCCCCTGGGGTCTGGGAGTTTGGTTTATGGCAAATGCCAGGGGCTGATATCGAGCGCGGTTTTATTGACTTTAATGAGCTTAGAACAAGTTGCAAGTTTGCAAATTGCTTGCACTCCCATGAGCCATCTTGTGCAGTAAAGCAGGCAGTAGCCAATGCCCACCTGCCTGAATCCAGGTATAACTCTTATCTGCAAATGCTGGAACTTTTTGGCAACTAATAGGGTTCAAATAGTATAATGCTCGGTTCAGATGAAATATTCCGGAGTTTGCGATGAAGTTAGTTAGCGCAATGATATTTTTATTCCTTTGTTTAACCATCAGCGGGCCACTGGATGCCGATGTGCTGGTTATCAACGAAGCGGAAACCAGTGACGACCGCCCTGATCTACCGCAAAACGGCTTGAGTAAAGCACAGGTGCGGCAGAGCCATGGTGAAGCACAAGTTGAGCACCCGGCTATTGGCGATCCTGCGATTACCCGCTGGGACTACTCAGAATATAGCGTGTATTTCGAAGGCGACAAAGTAATAACTGCCGTTGTGAAGCCCAAAGCATACCCACGAAAACAGTGACCATTAAGGAACAAGCAACACCATGAGCGACCAGAAAGACCAACAAGAACCAATACAGATAGTCCTTAGAGATGGTGTGGAATACACCATTCTTGGAACCGCACATGTATCTCGCAGCAGCGCTGAGGAAGTAAAGCACCTGATTGAAACCGGCAATTTCGACTCAGTAGCCATTGAGTTATGTGATGCTCGCTTACAATCACTGACTGGTGATAAGCGCTGGCGTGATCTGGATCTATTTAAAATACTACGCGAAGGAAAAGCAGGGTTGGTAATGGCCTCACTAGCACTGGGAGCCTATCAACAGCGTTTGGCTAATCAGTTCGGCATCGAGCCAGGAGCTGAAATGCGGGCTGCTGTTACCGCCGCTAATAGCAATGGTGCTGAACTACAATTAATCGACCGTGATCTCAATATAACGCTCAAAAGAGTGTATCGTTCAGTCCCCTTCTGGAGGCGCTTTGTGCTTTTTTCTGGCTTGCTTACCAGCATGTTCAGCTCAGATGAAATCTCTGAAGAAGATATCGAAAACTTAAAACAAGGCGACCTGCTTGAATCAACCTTTAGTGAGTTTGCCGAGCATTCACCGGAAATTTATCAAAGCCTGATTGCTGAACGCGACCAATTTATGACCTCCCGCCTACGCCTGCTGAACTCAGGCACTGAAATAGCTACCGAGACACCTAAAAAAGTCCTGGTTGTAATCGGTGCCGGGCATATGCAGGGAATGTTACCGTTATTGGAAAATGATCAAAGCAACTCTCAAGCAAAAATCTCTGCGCTAAATAGCATACCTCCGAGCTCCCGCTGGCCCAAACTAATTCCGTGGGTTATCACCGCTTTGGTACTTACCGGTTTTGCTATTGGCTTCTCGCGTGAAGCAGAACTTGGTTGGCAATTAATTGTGCTGTGGGTGCTAATTAACGGCACTATGGCTGCAATTGGAACCGCTATTGCCCGTGGTCATCCACTGACCATCCTCAGCGCTTTTCTAGCCGCACCGCTAACCTCACTCAATCCGGCAGTAGGTGCGGGCATGGTGACTGGCTTGGTAGAAGCTTGGATACGCAAGCCAACTATGGACGACCTAAGCAGCCTCCGCAATGATGTAACCAGCATAAAAGGCTGGTATAAAAACCATGCAACCCGCATCTTACTGGTGTTTTTCTTTGCCAATTTGGGTTCAATGATTGGCACCTGGGTAGCTGGCTACCAAATCTTTAGCTCACTGAGCTAACGCTACCACTATGCGTATTGGCAACTGGGAATGGCCCCACCAGATTGGCATGGCACCAATGGCTGGGGTCTCTGACCTGCCTTTTCGGCAGCTCTGTAAAAGTCTGGGGGCAGCTTACACAGTTTCAGAAATGGTAACTTCCATTCCCGCACTAAGAAACACCAGAAAAAGCCGCTGGCGTGCCGACCATCGCGGCGAAGCCGAACCTATTGCCGTACAAATTGTTGGTACAGAGCCAGAGTTATTGGCAGAAGCTGCCCGTTATAATCAGGGGATAGGGGCTCAAATTATTGACATAAACATGGGTTGCCCAGCTAAAAAAGTTTGCAAAAAAATGGCTGGCTCCGCTCTGCTTGCCGACCCTGTTCTGGTTGAGAAAATCTTATTGGCAGTGGTAGCCGCTGTGGATATCCCGGTAACTTTGAAAATTCGTACCGGCCTCAACCCTGACCACAACAATGCAGTCGAAATTGCACAACTGGCAGAATCCAGCGGCATTGCCGCAATTACTGTACACGGACGCTCACGCTCACAAAAGTATACCGGTGATGCAGAATACGAAAGCATTCGCCTGGTAAAACAAACTGTAGCTATTCCGGTGCTTGCCAATGGTGACATCACCACCCCGGAAAAAGCCGAACAAGTACTTGACTACACTCAGGCTGACGGTTTGCTGATTGGCCGGGGCGCACATGGAAACCCATGGATATTTCGAGAAATGAGTCATTACCTGGCAACCGGAAAGCACCTTGACCCACCAGATATTAATGAATTCACACGGGTAATGCTGGTACATATCCGTTCTTTGCACGCCTTCTATGGAGCAATAAATGGGGTTCGTATAGCCCGCAAACATATAGGCTGGTACTTGAATGGCTATGCCGGGGTAAAAAGCGCCTTCCCCGATAAACTACTAAGCACTCAACTACAGCAGTTACTGAGAATTGATGGCGCTGAAGAGCAAATCGAAAAACTCCAATCCTGCTTGCAGAAGGCTGCCTGAGCTCGGCTCATCAGCATGGGTTCCGGGTTCAGCTACTCACCGCCCCTAAATGACGAAGCAAAGAGGCTATTCTCCACCCGTAATGATGAAATAAAAAGTCTATTCACCGCCCCATGATGATAATTAAGCATCTTATCTAACATACACCTGAACAAACCCGGCAATGACTGCTAAAATGATCATCTTCTTATGATATCGGTCTAGTAATGAACTGGAAAGCTAAACTTTTTAAACCCCAATGGGAATCCCGCCAACCAGAAAAGCGTCTAAAAAGCGTGCGTGCGGACCAGCAAGCTGAGTTCTGGCAGGCTCTTCCTGGAATCATTCAATCAGACCCGGATTACCGGGTTAGACTTGCTGCTCTGGAGCGTCTGCTGGGTGTCGTCAAAGCTAAAGACCCAATACAGCGGTTCGAATTTATTTATGCACTGCTGCGTACTACCGAAGGTGATTCAGGCATTGAACAGCAGGCAGCATTGAACCAGTACCTTGCCAAAGTTAAACAGCATATACAGCGAGCTTTAAGCGACTTACCTATAGACAGCAAAACCGCCACAGATTATCTACAGCAGCATGGCGACAGCCAACTTCGCGATAAACTCGCTCAACAAGCTAAAGCCAGTAGCGTCCGTCGGGCCGCGATTGAGCTAACCACTGCAAATGGTAAGCTGGGCGATTTGGCAATTACTGAGACCGACGCACAATTGCGTCAGCTAGCAGTATCGAAAATCGAACAAACATCTACTCTTGAGCGAGTAGCCAAAGCTTTACGCACTAAAGACAAAAAGTTATTTCATGCAATAAATGAGCGCCTGCTTGAAAACCAGGGCGATGGTCACATTGATGCGAATAAGCGCCACGCCGAAGCAATATGCTCCCAACTTGAAGAGCTTATCAAGAACCCTGGCCTAAACGGAACTGCTAGCTTGCAGCAGGTCGAAACTAGCTGGCAACAGATAAGCGCGCCAAGCAATACACTACAGCAACGCTACATTACTTTACGCGAGACTTTAAAAATTGCGATCTCCGGCAGTGCTGTTAAAATCGTAGCCGTACCCGAAGTTATACCAGAAAAACCTGTGCCTTCGGTAGTTCTTACCACCCCGGAAGTTAAGCCTGTCAAGCCGGATAATAATAAGATTAAAGCCGCTCAGCGAGCTGAGCAACGCCAACAGCAACTTGATACAGCTAATGAACTGGCAGCCACAATCAGCACGCAGCAAGATCAGCTGGCAGAAAAAATAGAAGCTGTTGAGCTGACTCCCGCAGTTAAACTATTGTACAGCCTGCGTCAAGCCATCAGCCAACTAAGAAAGCACCCTCAGGGACGCAAATTAGTGCCGCCACTAGATGGTCGACAAAGTCGCCTGCATGGCCGGGTACGCGAGCTCCGCGATTGGCAACACTGGTCCAATAATAAAATTCGCACCGAACTGATCGCTACTATGCGCAACCTGGAAAGCAGCTTACACCCAGATGCGGTAATGACGGCTATGCGTGATGCCCGCGAACGCTGGAAGCAACTAGAGGCTGGCGAGCAACTGCCTGGAGATAAATATACACATGCGCCAGCTAAACTCTGGCGTGAGTTTAATCAGGCCTGTGAGCAGGCGTACCAGCATATCAAACCCTTTTTAGATAAACGCCATGAAATTCAAGATGAGCATTTGCAACAAGACCAACAGTTGCTCCAGGATGGACTTGAATTACTCCAAGCTGAAAAACCCCAACTTAAACAACTGATCCAACAACAACGGGATTTGCGAGCCGCAATGCGTAGTCTGGAAAAAATACCAGCTAATAAGCGCGGCAAATTCGCCAACCGGATTCGGAAACAACTGGACGCACTGCAAACTCTGATCGGTTCAGCTTTTGAAGTAGTTGAACTGGAAAAATCCCGGCTGATTGGCAAGGCTGAGCAATTAAAGCATATTGAAGACCCACAAGCTGCTATCGAGCAGGCCAAACAATTGCAACGCCAATGGCAAGCAAGTGGTAGTGGGCGGCGCAAACAAGAACAGGAGTTATGGGAGAAATTTCGTGTTCACCTGGACCCCTTGTTTGCTCAACAAAAAGAAGCCAAAAACGCCCAACAAGAGATTGATAATGAGCAGTTGGCGCAACTACAAGATGTTTGTAAGCAACTGGCAAAAATCAACAATAATAAAGGCGCAGAGTTAGTTAAGCAATCCGGGATCGTACAAAGCTTGCAGTCGAAGTGGCTAGAGCATTCCGGGGACAAGCTGAGGGGCCAGAAGAAACTGCAACAAAGGTATCAGACCGCTTTAGAGAAATACGCCAGTCAGCTGGAAAAGCACAGGCAAAAACAGTTGCAACTAGAACAAAAAGCCCGGCAATCAAAAAATTTGCTTTTGCAGAAGCTGCTAAAACTTTTGGAAGATCAACCGGAAAATATGGCTGCCGCTGCTAAGAAAATCATTTTGCAATGGCCACCTACCGAGGGTTCCAAAATAGACAAACTGCTAGATGCTAAATTCACGCTTCTACAGCAATCTCTACAAGCCGAGAAGGTTGACTTTGATAATAGTGATGCAAACCTTGATAGCTACCGAGATACCTGCCTATCGCTTGAATACCTAGCCGGATTGGAATCACCTAAAGCTGAGAAAAAGCAGCGTATGGAACTACAAATTGCACGCTTATCTGCCAACCTATCAGGCGAAAAGGCTCGCCTGCCCTTGCAACAAGAGGTAGCCGAACTGGAGCTTGAGTGGTATCAACTACCGCTGCCAGGCACCACAAAATACAAAGCCTACTCTAAGCGCTTCAACCAAGCCATGAATGAATTACAAATACAACTTGGTAACAGTGGCTAAACTCTCTGAGTTTCCCATCATGACAAACTCTTTGATTAAAGCCATACTTATTTTTTGCATCCTGCTGCTGGTGCCACTCAGCGTCTTGGCAGCAGAAACGGGCGCTCAACAACCAAGTTGGATTTCTATTTTACCACCGGTAATCGCCATCGCCTTGGCACTCTGGTTCAAACAGGTTATTCCCGCATTATTTGCCGGCGTCTGGATGGGAGCATGGGTGCTTAACGGGGCTGGTTTCAATGCCATCTGGAGCGGCTTACTCGATACTTTTCAAGTTTACATCCTCGGCGCGCTTGCCAATCCTGATCATGCTGCGGTGATATTATTTTCCATGATGGTGGGTGGCATGGTTGGCATTATCTCCAGAAATGGCGGCATGCAAGGCATCGTTACTAAAATAGTCCGTTGGGCCGATAGCGCACGCCATGCCACCATCGCAACCTATGTGCTCGGAATTGGTATATTTTTTGATGATTACGCCAACACCCTAGTGGTTGGCAATACTATGCGTCCGGTTGCCGACCGCCTGCGGGTATCGCGCGCCAAACTTGCCTATATAGTCGATTCAACCGCGGCCCCCATTGCTGCGATAGCTATAGTAACCACATGGATCGGTGCAGAAGTTGGCTATATTGGTGAGGCACTCAGTCAAACAGGCTATAACTCTGATGCTGCCTATATGGTTTTTCTGCGTACCATTCCGTATAGCTTTTACCCCTTGCTAACCCTTCTTTTTGTTGGCCTTATCGCCTTTAATCGCAGAGATTTCGGACCTATGCACAAGGCTGAAGTGGCAGCTCTTGAGCAACTCCCTGAAGCTTTAGCGGCGACCAATAATGATGACTTGATCGAGCCAGTTCCCGGCAAACCTCAGCGCTCATTGAATGCAATATTGCCAGTATTAGTATTAGTTTTTAGCCTTATCGGCGGCCTTATCGCTACTGGAGAAGGCGACAATTTTAAAGACATTATCGGCTCCTCAGACGCCTACAAAGCCTTAATGTGGGCCTCCCTGCTGGGGGTATTAACCGCCGCCACACTATCACTGGGGCAAGGGATTTTGAATCTGGAAGAAGTCATGGAAAGCTGGTTTTCAGGGGCTCGGGTAATGCTCATGGCAATGATTATTCTAGTACTTGCCTGGGCTTTGGGTAAAACTACCGAAGGCTTAGGAACCGCTAACTTACTGGTTTCATTACTGGGGGACAGCCTACCCTTATGGTTACTGCCAACCCTGGTATTTGTACTCGCAGCAGCAACCGCTTTTGCTACCGGCTCTAGCTGGGGGACTATGGGAATTTTGATGCCATTGGTAGTACCACTAAGCTTCGCCTTATTGCAAAGTGGCGGTATAGACCAACCCCTGGACTCATCGATTTTGGCAGCATCCATCGCCGGGGTGCTTGGTGGCGCGGTATGGGGTGATCATTGTTCGCCTATTTCTGACACCACCATCATGTCGTCTATGGCTACCGGTTGTAATCATATCGAGCATGTACGCACCCAACTGCCCTATGCCTTACTGGTTGGTGTGATAGCAATTGCTGTAGGTACAATTCCGGCTGGCTTTGGAGTTCAATGGTGGGTTAGTTTATTAATTGGTAGCGGCTTGTTGATAGTCATATTCAGGGTCTTTACCAAACCCATTGAGCCTGTAGCCGCAGACTAGCTTGGATGAAGTCATTTAGTACCTCAATGCCAGCGCCTAGCAAGCCACAACGCTGGCAAGGTTTATATGGCAGCGCCGGCGCTCTGGCAATAACCAAAGCCGCCGAGGCTGCTACACACCCCATTCTAGTCATTACAACTAGCGGTAGGCAGGCAAACCTGCTGGAAGATGACCTGCGCCTGCTGGCAAGCAAAGATTTTCCGATACTACATTTTGCCGACTGGGAAACACTCCCTTATGACCCCTATTCCCCACATCCGGATATTATCTCCTCCAGACTAAAAGCACTGGCCGACTTGCCCCGCTTGCAACAGGGCATAGTTTTACTGCCAGTTAATACCTTGATGCAACGAATAGCCCCAACTGAATATGTGCTGGGCCGCAGCTTGTCCCTACAGGTAGGCCAACGCTTAAACTTGCACAGCTTCAGAGTGACCTTGCTAGAGGCTGGCTATGAAGCGGTAGAACAAGCAACAGATCCCGGCCAATTTGCAGTGCGTGGATCAGTGCTGGACATCTACCCTAGTGGCAGTAAATTACCCCACCGAATTGAATTATTCGATGATGAAATCGAAACCATTCGCAGCTTCGATGCCGAATCTCAAAGATCAATTGAAACTTGCTCCTCCGTACGCCTATTGCCAGCGCGGGAATTCCCAACCGATGCCGAAGCATTAAAACGCTTTCGGCGAGAGTTTCGACTGCGCTTTGATATTGATACCGGCAACTGCCCCTTATACCAGGATTTACGCCAGGGCCTACAACCACAGGGGCTGGAATATTACCTACCCTTATTTTTTGAAAATACCAATAACCTGCTGGACTATATTCGCCATTGCGTCAGCATTATTCTGGTAGGCGAGGTTGCTATTGCGGCAGCTGCTTTTGAGCTCCAACTAAACAGTCGTTTTGAACAGCGCCGCCATGATGTTCAGCGCCCTATTCTTGCGCCTGATGAATTGTATTACAGCTGGCAAGAATTACAGCAACGCCTGAATGAATATAGTTGTGTGCATATCAACGAGCAAGCCAAACTGTCAAGCACCCATGAATTTATCAGCGGCCCACCACCAGATTTATTTTTCCATGAAAAATCCGGACAGCCTGCCAAACAGTTAAGCCAATGGCTGCAAGCCAACCCACACACCCTGATTGCTGCTGACTCGCCGGGCCGACGCGAAGTGCTTAGCGATACCTTACGGGCATTTAAATTACCCATCAAGGTTGTCGATAGCTGGCAAGAATTTGTCGCTGGAAGTACCCCAGCACTAACCGTGTTACCGCTGGAAACCGGCTTTGTAGCCGAGCACATAACGGTATTGACTGAAACCCAGTTATTCGAGGGCCGGGTACGCCAACAACGGCGGGCTGAAAAGGCTGGCCGCGACCCTGAATCTATTATTCGCGACCTGGCAGAACTACACCTCGGTGCACCTGTGGTACATGTAGATAACGGAGTTGGTCGCTACCGGGGTTTGCAGGCACTGGAAATTGATGGTGACACCCGCGAGTTCCTAACCCTGGAATATGCTGGTGGCGATAAACTGTATGTGCCGGTATCTTCCTTACAATTAATTTCTCGCTATACCGGCGCTGATGAAGAACACGCACCCCTACATAAGTTAGGCAGCGAACAATGGGCACAAGCTCGGCGTAAAGCTGCCAAACGCGCGCGCGATGTTGCAGTTGAGCTACTCGAACTATATGCCCGCAGAAAATCCCGCACCGGCACAGCTATAACTATAGATGCTGCCCAGTACGCCGATTTTTCAGCTACTTTTGAATATGAAGAAACCGCCGATCAACAACAAGCAATAGCTACTGTATTAGCCGACTTGCAAAGCCCTGAGCCAATGGACCGGGTAGTCTGCGGGGATGTGGGCTTTGGGAAAACTGAAGTGGCTTTACGGGCTGCCTTCGCAGTCGCTCAAAGCGGCCGTCAGGTAGCCATATTGGTACCGACAACTTTATTGGCGCAACAACATTACCAAACTTTCAGCGATCGTTTTGCCGACTGGCCAATTGAGATTGAACTACTCTCACGCTTTGGTAGCGGCGCCCAAACTAGCAAGATCCTAGCCGGTTTGGCAGCAGGCATAGTTGATATAGTTATCGGCACCCATAAGCTGGTCCAGCCGAATATTAAGTTTCGTGATCTCGGGCTGGTAATTATTGATGAAGAACAACGCTTCGGGGTTAAACAAAAAGAACGCATGAAAGCACTTAGAGCCGAGGTCGATATACTAACCTTGACTGCCACTCCAATTCCCAGAACCCTGAATATGGCAATGGCTGGAATTCGGGAACTATCCATTATCGCCACCCCGCCGGCCCGGCGAATGGCCATCAAGACCTTTATCGCTCAGTGGGACAATGCCACCATTCGTGAAGCCCTACAGCGAGAAATTCAGCGCGGCGGGCAGGTATATGTTCTACATAACGAAGTTCGCACAATTGAGCGCATCGCCAGAGAAATTGAAGCCCTAGTGCCTGAGGGGCGCTTACGAGTAGCGCATGGTCAAATGCCCAAAGGTGAACTGGAAAATGTAATGCGCGACTTTTACCGGCAACGATTTAATATTCTGGTGGCCACCACCATCATTGAATCCGGTATAGATGTACCCTCGGCCAACACCATAATCATAAATCGCGCCGACCGTTTTGGCTTATCTCAACTACACCAACTCCGCGGCCGGGTTGGGCGCTCACACCATCGAGCATATGCCTATTTAATCGTACCCGGCAAGCGCAGCATGACCAGCGATGCCCGCAAGCGCCTGGAAGCGATAGCATCCTTAGAAGAGCTCGGCGCTGGCTTCGCTCTGGCTACCCATGATCTTGAAATTCGTGGTGCCGGGGAACTGCTGGGCGAGGGCCAGTCCGGACAAATTACTGCTATTGGGTTTAGCCTGTATATGGATTTATTAAACCGAGCAATTGAATCATTGCGCTCTGGTAAAGAGCCAGATATAGAAGACCCCTTATCTGTAACCGGTGAAATAGAGCTGAATATTACCGCCTTAATCCCCGAAGATTATCTCCCTGATGTACATACCAGGCTCACACTCTACAAGCGAATTGCAGTAGCTGCGGATAAATCTGCACTGCGAGAGTTACAAGTGGAGATGATTGATCGTTTCGGCTTATTACCCGATGCCACCAGAAATCTATTTGCGATCGCCCGCCTGCGTCTGCGGGCACAAAAACTTGGAATTCGTAAAATCAACCTCGGTAGCAGCGGAGGAGTGATAGAATTCTTGCCAGAGGCTGACATCGAACCAATAAAACTAATTCGCTTAATCCAGGCAGCCCCGGATATTTTTAAACTTGATGGCCCGGAAAAGTTACGCATCAGTAGCGATTTCGAGCAACCTGAACAGCGCTTTGAGTTTTTGGCTGATTTTTTCAGCAAACTGTAAGCAAGGAATAGCATTACCTATGAAACCTGCAACTATCTCTAGACTATCAATCTTCGCACTCTGCATATTATTTATTGCTAGCAGCTTGCAGGCAAGCCCTGAGCCAGAAGCTATAATCCAGGATAAATACCGTATTGAAATTATTTTATTCCAGCTACTGGAAAGCAATGCTATAGGACGCACTAGCAAAACCCCACGCGAATATCTTAAGCCAGCAATAGAACTAGGTTTTGCAGCCGAACTGGAAAACCCTGAAACTAAACTTATCAACACCCCGTTAACGCGGTCGGAAGCCATGGGAAAAGCATGGAAACGCTTACGCGGTAGCCGTGAATTTCGCCCGTTAATCTATCGACAATGGCAAGTAGACCGCGCTGATACCGTAGCCCGCGCCGCCCCTGGCGGAGTTAGAGGTAGTGCTGAGAGAATTCATAACGAGCAGGTTTTGTTTGCCCCGCCAGCCAGTAACTTCGTGGTTAGTGCAAGCCCAATTACCGCAGACTCCTTAATCGAGTCAAACTTAACAGTTTATCAACTAGACGGTACTGCAGCCTTTAACCAAGGACGCTACTTACATATATCTCTGGATTTCGAGTTTCGCGAGAAACTACTTGACCCACAGACAGCCGAAGCCCCCATTAACTCAATGGAAGTTACGCCCGCTAATAAAACCACACCCACCTACATGATTTTCAA
>JAJRYF010000119.1 GCA_024275935.1 Gammaproteobacteria bacterium
ACCGGGGACATGAATTCTGAGTGCCCGCCTGAGACACGCCGTGAACCCATCCATGGGGGCTCTTCACCCGCATCCCTGCGGGTGGAGGTCTCAGGCGAGCACCCAGAATTCATGCTTGAACAGTTAACGGGACAGCAATGATAGCGTAGTTTACCGTGTTCTACGGTTAAAAGTGGCCGGATTTGGGTGCAGAGTTTAGCTGGACTACGGTACAATGCGCTTATCATGCAAGTTGATAAAACTCAAACAAGCACAAGTGCGAAGGCAAGAAGCCGGCGTTATGATCCGCGGTTTTTTCGTGCCCTGTTAGCACACTTATGGAGACACTTTAGAAGTGACAGGTTGTTTGAGGTAGCAGGAGCTCTCAGTTATACCAGTCTATTAGCACTGGTGCCATTGCTCGCGGTCGGGCTTGGGGTGATTTCCTCGTTTGAGGTATTTCAGAATTGGAGCGGTAACCTACAAGATTTTATTTTCAAAAATTTTGTCCCTAGTGTTGGCGAAGAAGTAAAAACCTATCTTCAGGTGTTTATGGCCAGTACTTCAAAGCTGACAATTGTTGGCACAATGTTTCTGGTAATTACCGCGCTGGCATTGATGTCGGCAGTCGAATCTGCCTTTAACCGTATCTGGCGGGTAGCCATACCACGCAGCTTCCTTTCCAGAGTGGTAATGTTCTGGGCAGTACTAACGCTGACTCCGCTACTAATGGGGGCTGGTTTAGCCTTGACCGCCAGTCGCTCCATAGATGGCTTAGGCTTTGGGCTGTTAAGCCAGGTATGGATTGAGACCCTGGCAATTTTTATATTTACCTGGCTGGCTTTGGCGCTGATGTTTATTTTGGTGCCAAACAGGCAAGTCAATTGGCGGCATGCGCTGATAGGTGGCTTGGTTTCAACCCTATTGTTCCAACTGGCCAAGAAAATATTCGTGCTGTATGTTTCCAATGCCAATTACAAAACTGCTTATGATTCATTGGCAACAATTCCAATTTTCCTGTTCTGGATATTTATTTCCTGGGTTGTGGTTCTACTGGGTGCCTCACTGACGGCAGCCCTGACTACATTCCGTTATCGTAAAAGTGACTGGCATTGGCCGCCAGAACTAGAGTTGCAGTTATTATTCCGCTTGCTTAGAGATCTGCTCAAAGCTCAGCAAAAAGGTGCGGTTTTAAGCCTCGAAGAAATATTATTGCGAGAACCGGCTGCCAGTGACGGTCAGATACTGGGTATGCTGCATCAACTGAATCAAGCTGGTATGGTGGCGCAGGCAGAAGATAACCGCTGGCTGCTTAGTTGTGATTTGGATGAGGTAAGCTTTGCCAGTCTGTTAGAGGTTGGGCAGTACCCGTTGCCTTTAACTAGAGTTGATGAAATGCCACAATCAGAGCCAGTTGATCAACGCTTTGTAGTTTTGATGACAAGTTTATCCGCCGGAGCTGATAGTTTGTTGCAGCAACCTCTAAAAGACTTACTAATTGAAGAAAATATTGGGAAAACCAGTGACTAAAATAATCCGCATATTCTGCCTGCTCAGCCTTCTCTCTACAGCGGTAAATACACTGGCCGAGGAACCTGTTTTGGCCGGTGACTTTAGCCTTCCTGACCTTAATGGGCAGACAGTAAAGCTATCTGATTTTCGTGGTAAGTGGGTAGTGGTAAATTACTGGGCCACCTGGTGCGCGCCATGTCGTAAGGAAATCCCGGAATTGAGCGAGCTATACACAGAGCGCGCAGACATCGTGGTTTTGGGCCTCGATTATGAAGATATTGAGCGCTCCAAACTGGATAAGTTTTTAGCAGGAATCCATGTCTCCTACCCCATATTATTATTAGACATATACAATATGCCAGAGTTTGTAGATGAGCCAAGGGCTCTGCCAATGACCATTATCATCAACCCAGAAGGGTTCAGAATGCGGACTTTTTATGGCCCGATTACCCGGGCTGAGATTGAGCGGGTGGTAGATTCCTGATTTTTTTGGGGGGCTATAGGAACTCACAAAAGATGAATTTATACGCATTAATCATTGGAATTGTTATCGCAGTTTATGTGATTATCAGGTTCCGGAAGACAAGGTTAGAGAGGAAAAAATGGGTGTATCCAGTGCTTCTCGCAACATTCCCGGTGTATTACTGGGTGTTTGCTGTATATGCTTCAGATTATCGTGCTTTAGCAGTCGAAGTAATTATTGGTTTCATTTTTTTGGTAATAGCCTATATAGCATATAAGTTAAGTAGCTTTATGAGCCTGTTACTTTTGGCTTTTGGTTACCTTGCCCATGGGGTATATGATATAGCCCATAATTCGTTCTTTTATAACCCTGGAACACCTCTGTGGTGGCCCGAATTTTGTGGGGCAGTTGATGTCTTAATCGGCTTGTACTTGGTATATTTTGCTGCCTCAATGAGGCGGAAGAATGCTGAAGCTGCCTAACAATAACAAGATGCAAGCAAGGTTCAGGGCGCGCGCTTCTTATTTTTGCTCAGTTTCAAAATAGAATTATTGACACTAGCTTTTATCTTAACTATGGTTCATTTCAAAATTAATTTAACATCGGATAAGTTTTATGAAAATAATAATAGTGTTGATGCTATTAGTGTATATTTCCGGGTGCGGAGCACCAGCTCAGCTGAAAGGTAATGAGCAGAGCTTTTTAGGTAAAGCTTCTACCGTGTATTACCTGCCAGAGGAAGATTCTAATGTAATAGATTTCTCAAACAGAATGGTGCAAGGGATGACTATGACCATGATGAAATGGGTTGAACCAACGGCTGAAACAAGCAGTAATAACCTAAATATAACTCCCGACTATATTGTATTCTCCGAGGCTGTAATTAATCCCACACGAGAGAAGGAAGATAACTCTGGATTAGTTGGGGTTAGAAATAGTTATGCAAGTTACTGCCAAGGGGTTGGTGGGGTTTCTGTCAAAAAGTACAGTAAAGGTTGGCGTAGGCTTGGTGGAGCGTATGTCAGAAAATACAGCAAAGGTGGGCATGAGGCTAGTAGCACCCAAAGAAATGCTAAGTTATTCTTTTCATGCTTAGGGAAAAATGGTGATGTTTTATTCTTTGTGAGGGTTGAAAATGCACAAACTGTTGAGAATCGTGAAGAAGTAACTCACAATTATATAACTTTAATAAAGCCGACTAATTCACCTAAAAACCTGAACTACATGGCTGAAATTAAACGCAATGGTTATGTTGCAACTGCACTGGAAAAATGAAAGGCAAAGAGGTACAGGGTATGCTTGGCCCGCAATAAAGGGGCTCTCGGTTTTGCCACTATCGTATTTTATCAAAGGAAGCACGGATGAATAAAACTGCTCTAGCTGACCTGGTTTTTAATAGAATAAAAGAGGAGGAGGCGTCTCTTCGATGCCAATACGAAAATACCAAAGATCAAATTGGGTATTTTGTAATTGACAATCTATTACCAGATTCTGTTGCTAAAGACATATATAAAGCATTCCCTGCTGCGGAATTGATGTTGCTGCGAAAAAGTATAAGAGAAGATAAATATATTGCGGTTCAAATGGATAAATATAAGCCTATATTGGAGGCTGCGATATTTGCGTTTCAAGACCCCAGAGTTGTTGGGCTGATAAAAAACATATGTAGCATAGATTCGCTTTATCCAGATAAAAATTTATATGCTGGAGGCTTATCCCTTATGCAGAAAGGCCAGTTTCTAAACCCGCATATAGATAATTCTCATGAAAAAGATAGAAAGCGGTGGCGGGTGTTAAATCTTTTGTATTATGTCTCCCCCAACTGGGATGCCAAAAATGGTGGTAATTTGGAGATATGGCCAAATGGTTTTAAAGAAAAACAAACCACGATTGAAAGTCGGTTTAATAGGCTCGCAATTATGACAACTCATGGGACATCATGGCACTCGGTTAGCCCAATTGTGGCGGACTCGGAAAGAACTTGCGTTTCAAATTATTACTTTTCTGATACAGCTCTTAGGCCAGATGATAAGTTTCATGTGACTTCGTTTAGAGGCCGTCCAGAACAAAAAATTAGAGATCTAGTGTTGCAGGCTGATGCCGTATTGAGACAGGGAATTAGAAAAATATTTCCTAAAGGAGTTGTTACTACCGATCATCTATATAAAGATCCCAATGACAGCTAGCATTGCTTTAAACAAGCTCAATTACTGGGCTGAGATCACCGTTTATCGGGTCGCAAAGCAAGAAAATATAAACAAATACGGAAAAACCACCCGAATTCAGAAAATACCTTGACCTTGGTCATTGAAATTCGCTTCAGTTCAGATATAATGAGAATCATTCTCATTTAGATTCAACCCTGATGGGGCATAAATTATGTCTGAACCAATTATTATGCTCAAAGATATGTCGGTAGGTAGCAAAGCCCGTGTTAGCGGTTATGCAAAAACTAATCCGGTATATCGCAAGAAACTTCTTACTATGGGCTTGACCCCTGGGGTTGAGTTAGAAGTAATCCGTTATGCGCCTTTAGGCGACCCGATTGAGATTGCGGTACGCGGCTTTGCCTTAGCTTTACGCAAACACGAAGCTGATGCCTTGCAATTGGTAGCAGTGTGACCGAGCAGTCTAATCCACCCACTATTGCGGTAGTTGGCAATCCCAATGCTGGTAAGACCAGCCTGTTCAATGCACTCACTGGCTCGCAGCAAAGTGTTGGCAATTGGCCTGGGGTTACGGTGGAGCGTAAAACCGGGATATTTACCTTTCAAGATAATGATTACGAACTGGTAGATTTACCTGGAATTTATGCGCTGGATGTATTTGCAGATGGCACCTCAATTGATGAGCAGATTGCCTGGGAATATGTAACTTCGCGTGAAGCTGGGTTGCTGGTTAATATTGTTGATGCCAGTAATCTGGAGCGCAACCTCTATTTAACCACCCAATTACTAGAAATGCGGCGACCGATGGTAGTGGCATTGAATATGATGGATCTTGCTACTGGCGATGGTTTATCTATTGATGTGGAAGCTTTGTCTGAACGCCTGGGTTGCCCGGTCGTTCCAATTGTTGCCGCTACTGGGAAAGGGCTTGATCAGCTTCTGGAAGCAATAACTACAGAAGTTCAGCCGGCCCCGATGCCAGCAGTGGACTATTCACCGGCCTTAACCGCAGTTATCGATCACTTTTCCGGGTTTTATAAAGATGTAGCCAGCCAGAATTCGGTTGATTCTCGCTGGTTGGTATTGCGCTTGTTGGAACAAGACCCGCTTGCAGCCAAGTTGGTTGGCGCCGATGCGGTCAACCACATAGATGAAGCTACGCAAAGGCTCAGTAGTGAGTTGAGTGATGATTTAGATATTGTCCTGGTTGATGCGCGCTATGGATTTGCCCACGAAGTCACGCGGGCGGTTACCCAAAGCTCGCGAATAAAAAGGCGAGCGGTAAGTGAAAAAATTGATCGCTTTGTATTAAACCGATGGCTGGGAATACCTATATTCCTGACAGTTATGTACCTGCTGTTTCTGCTGACTATTAATTTAGGTAACGCCTTCGTTGATTTTTTTGATCAATTGAGTGGTGCGTTGCTAGTTGATGGCTTAGGCAATTGGTTGACGGCGGTGGGAGCACCAGACTGGTTACGAGCAATTCTTGCCAATGGCCTGGGCGCAGGCGTTCAGGTAGTTGCTACTTTTGTACCGATAGTTGGCTTGCTTTATTTTCTACTATCACTGTTAGAAGATAGTGGCTATATGGCCCGGGCTGCATTTGTAGTTGATCGGGCTATGCGTAAGGTCGGCTTGCCGGGTAAGGCATTTGTGCCTTTGTTAACTGGCTTTGGCTGCAATGTTCCTGCGATTCTGGCGACCAGAACTCTGGAGCAGCGCCGTGACCGGATTATCACCATTGTAATGGCGCCATTTATGTCTTGTGGTGCAAGGCTTCCGGTATATGCCCTCTTTGCAGCGGCATTTTTTACTACTGGCGGGCATGATGTGGTGTTCGCGCTCTATTTGATTGGTATTTTGGCAGCTGTGATTACCGGCCTGATACTGAAGAAAACCCTACTTCGGGGTAGCAATGCAACCTTCATCCTGGAATTACCAGCTTGGCACCGGCCTCGAATGCGGACTGTCTGGCCACAAACCTGGGTTCGCTTGAAGGGCTTTATTCTTGGAGCTGGTAAAATTATTGTACCGATAGTTGTGGTTTTAAATTTACTTAATGCCCTGGGTACAGATGGTAGTTTTAATAATGCCGATACCGAAGACTCGGTACTTAGCACTATCGGGCGTACCATTACCCCGGCGTTTGCACCAATGGGGCTAAGCGAAGATAACTGGCCGGCAGCGGTAGGCATATTTACTGGGGTGGCGGCGAAAGAAGTTGTGGTGGGCACTCTGGATGCTTTGTATACCGAAATCGCTAGGCAAGAGGCCAGCACTGATGGTGAGGAAGAAATATTTAAGCTCTCAGTTGCGCTGAAAGCTGCTTGGATGACAATTCCAGCAAATCTGGGCGACTTGGGTAAGCGTTTCTTTGATCCATTGGGGCTGGATATTATCGACACCGACAGTGCTGCCGAGGCTGCTCTGGTGCAAGATGTAAATGAGGGGACTTTTGGTGCTATGCAAAGTCGTTTCGATGGCAGGATAGGCGCATTTGCTTATTTGCTGTTTATCTTACTATATACTCCCTGCGCGGCTGCGTTGACTGCTATTGTTAGAGAAATTGGCGCGGGCTGGGCAGTATTTGTGGGTCTCTGGACTTTGGGGTTTGCCTATTTGGCCGCCACGGTGTTCTATCAAGCTGCAATATTTAACCGCCAACCGGCAGCATCAGCTAGCTGGCTTATTGGCTCGGCGATATTTGTGGGTGTGGTGATTTTGGTGATGCGCCTGGTGGGTAGTCGACAGACGGCACGGTTGCAATCAGCAACTACCGTAAGGGCTGAAGAAAGCGGATGATTCTATTTGAACTGCGTGATTATTTGAAAACGGTTAAGCGGGCTGCGCTGCCTGACCTGGCGCGGCATTTTGATGTTGATGCCAGCCTTATACGGGACTTGCTCCAGCGCTGGGAGCAGCGCGGCCAGGTTTCCAAATTAAGTAGTAGTGGCCCGACCAAGTGTGGCTCCTGCCAAGCTTGCGGTGCTGCAGACCTGGAAATATATATCTGGAATTCTCAGTGATTTCTAGCGCATGGCCGCCCGTACTGGTGCAAAGCTGCGCCGGTGGATAGGGCAGGGACCAAATTCAATTAAGGCGGCTTTATGCTGTGGTGTTGGGTAGCCTTTATGCTGATTAAAACCATAGTTTGGCCACAGCAGGTGCTGCTCGCACATAATTAAATCACGACTTTGCTTTGCTAATATAGATGCGGCACTAATCGCAGCTTCGCTGGCATCCCCGCCGATTATTGCTTTAGCCGGAACTCCTAAAGGTGGGCAACGGTTGCCATCTATCAATACCATCTCAGGTTGAATACTCAACCCTGTGACTGCCTGTTGCATTCCCAGTAAGGTAGCCTGGAGAATATTGATGCGGTCAATTATGGCTACTTCAATATGGACTATTTTCCAGGCTAAGGCTTGCTGTTTGATTATCTCAAATAACTGTTGTCTGGCTTGTGGGCTGAGCTTCTTGGAGTCGTCCAGCCCTGAAATTACCCGTGCCGGGTCAAGTATGACTGCAGCTACGCTTACCGGGCCAGCTAAAGGGCCGCGACCAGCTTCGTCTACCCCGGCTGTATGTAGTGCTTTCAAGGCAGCAGGTCGAGCACGGCTGCGACTGCCCGATTGCTGGCATTTTGGCGTAATTGCTGGTGGATTAGTTTAAATTCGGCTTGGACAATCTGCTGCTTCCGTGGGTCTTCCAGCCAGGCTAATATCTCCTTAGCCATGGCTCCCGGGTTAGCATCACTCTGCAGCAACTCTGGTACTAACTTCTTCTTGGCAAGAATATTCGGTAGAGAGAAATATTTGCTTTTTACCAGCTTGAAGGTTTTGGCAATGGCATAGGTAAGCCCGGCTAATTTGTAGCACACAACCATTGGCCTGCCGATTAGCAGGGTTTCCAGACTGGCGGTACCAGAGGCGACTAAAACCACTTCGCTAGCGGTTACCACTGCGCGCATTTTGCCGGTAAAGCAATGTACCGGTAAATCTGCTGGTACGCTCTTAATGAACTCCTGATATAGCCGTGGGTTGGCCAGTGCCACCAGGAAGCGGCACTCAGGGTGCTTGGAGTGGATTATTCTAGCGGCTGCCAACATATCCTTGCCTAACCTGGATACCTCGCTCTCACGGCTACCTGGCAAGATGGCAATATGGCGATATTCTGGAGCTAGCTGTAACTCGGCAAGCGCAGTGGCGGAATTATTTTCTAAGGCAATATCATCTGCCATTGGGTGACCAACAAAACGGGCATCAATTCCGTGGTCTTTAAAGAAAGCCGGCTCAAACGGGAACAGAGTTAGGATTCTATCAACGGATTTATGTATTTTTCTGGCTCGTGACTGCCTCCAAGCCCACACTGACGGGCTGACATAGTGCACTATCGGGATACCCCGCGCTTTTAATTTACGCTCAAGCCCGAGGTTAAAGTCCGGGGCATCGATGCCAATAAATAGATCTGGAGGGGTTTGTAGTAATTTGGCCAATAACTGCTTGCGTAGTTTCCATATTCTGGGTAGGTGGCGTAAAACCTCGGCCAGACCCATTACCGCCAGCTCAGAGCTATTGAACCAGACTTCACAACCAGCAGCGCGCATTTCTGGTCCGGCAACCCCGACAATTTGGCAGTCCGGGTATTGTTGTTTTAATTCACGGATTAACCCGGCAGCCAGTTGGTCACCGGAAGATTCCCCAGCCACCATAGCAACCCGGATTGGCCTGTTCATCAGCGAATAATAGGGCGGTTGGTGGTTTCCAGAAAGTCCACTAAGAGTTTGATTTCAGGTGAATTTTCGGCCATCTTAATAAGTTCGGCGCGGGCATCCTCCAGACGCAACTCAGAGCGATACAGAATTCTGTAGGCTCGACGTACTTGCTGTATTTGTTCAGGCGTATACCCCCGTCGCCGCAGGCCTTCAGCATTAATGCCCTTGGTGGAAGCTTTTTCGCCAGAGACAACTACAAAGGGTGGAATGCTTTGGTTTACATGCGAAGCAAATGAGGTAAAGCTATGTTCGCCAACTGAGCAAAATTGGTGAATCAATGAGTAACCGGAAATAATCGCCCAATCACCTACCCGTACATGGCCTGCCAGGGCGGCATTATTTGCCATTATGATATGGTCGCCAAGTAAGCAGTCATGAGCTATATGTACTCCGGCCATAATCCAGTTGTCATTGCCGATGCGAGTTATGCCTCCGTCTTGAGATGTGCCTCGGCTGAAAGTACAGGACTCTCGAATAGTGTTGTCATCACCGATAATTAGCTCGGTATCTTCACCGGTATATTTTTTATCTTGTGGCTCCTCGCCAATGGAGGAGAATTGGAAAAAGCGGTTGTTCTTACCAATGGTGGTGCGCCCGGTGATGACCACATGCGGCCCGACCCTGCTGCCTGAATCGATTTTAACTTTGGATTCTATAATGCTGTAAGCACCAACTTCTACATCGTCAGCTAGTTCTGCGGCGGAGTCAATAAGGGCAGTTGGGTGAATTTTTGCAGCCATGCTTAGCCCCTAGCTTCGGCGCTGAGAATATCAGCGCTAGCCACTAACTTGCCATCAACAAAGGCTTCACAGCTAAATAGTCCCATATTTCGCATAATTCGTTTTTGCGTGGCGACCATAACTAATTGGTCACCGGGAGTGACAATTTGTTTGAACCTGGCGTTATCCACTTTGACCATGTAGATTACCTTGCCCTGTTCGCTGGTTCGGTTTTCCAGGTTTGCCAGAACCCCAGCGACCTGCGCCATAGCCTCGATAATAAGCACCCCTGGCATCACTGGATGATCAGGAAAATGGCCTTGAAAGAAAGGTTCGTTATGGGTAACATTTTTTATCCCGGTAGCTGTGGGATGTTCGCCTGTCTGGTAGTCGATTACCCGGTCTACCAGTAAGAACGGATACCGGTGTGGCAGTAGTTCTTTAATTCTTTCAATAGTTATCACTTTAAAATCTGACATTCTTAGCCTCTTAATTTTCTAATAGTTTTATCAAGTCTGCGTAGCCTGGCCAAATTTCGCCGCCACTCGGTATGTGGCTGAGCCTCTACACCGGAGCCATAATGCCCCGCTTCTTTGATCGACTGGGTAACCATGCTCATAGCAGTTATTGTAACCTTATCGGCAATTTCAATGTGACCGCCAATCCCGCTGGCGCCTGCAATCATACAGTAACTGCCGATGCGGGTGCTGCCCGCAATGCCAACGCAGCCAGCAATTGCCGTGTGTGCCCCAATATGGACATTGTGGGCTACCTGTACCAGATTATCTAATCGCACATCGACTTCCAGAACTGTGTCTTCCAGAGCGCCTCTATCTATAGTGCTATTAGCGCCTATTTCACAATCGTCGCCAATTCTAACACTACCCAGTTGTGGGACTTTGATCCAGTGATCCTGATCAAAGGCCAGCCCAAAGCCATCGGCGCCAATAACTACGCCAGGGTGAATGATAACCCGCTGACCGATTTGTACACCTTGGCACAGGGTTACATTTGCGCCGATCCTGCAATCTGCACCAATGCTAACACCGGCCTCTACTACGGTGCCTGCGCCGATGCTGGCAGTTGCGTGGATGTCCGTATCCGGCGCTACAATTGCGCGCGGGTGGATTAGTGGCTTGCCGCTTTGGACACAGGTAAATAGTTTGGCAATTTTGGCGTAGGCAAGGTACGGGTCAGCACTTATTAGGCAGGCTCCATGATAAGTCTCAAGGTCTTTGGCTTGGAGTATAACTATACCGGCCTGGGTAACATTAAGATCGTTTAGGTAGGCTGGGTTGGCGAAGAAGCTAAGCGCATCTGCAGTGGCGTTTTTAAGCGTAGCCAGATGCACTACTTTGGTTTGTGGCTCACCCCGCAGCTCCAGCGAGAACTGCGTAGCTAGCTCTTGCAGGGTAAAAGATTTATTTTCAATCACCGGTTGGCTTGCTCTAGTCGGTCGGCATCGTACTCATGGCGTAGTTGCTTAAGAACTACATTGGTTAGGTCAATTTTTTGACTATGATAAAGAACGACAGGGTCGGTGATTATCAGGTCATAGCCCTGTCGTTGGGAAACCTCACGGATTGCTAGTTCCAAAGTTTCTCTAACTGCTAAGGCGTTGCCGCTAAGTCGGAAATTTATTTCTTCGATTAAATCTTCTTTACGCCGGTCAATAGCGCGTGTCAGGCTACGAATGTCTCTCTCCAATTGGGCCTTGGTGGCATCGTCTAGCGGCCCGCCAATCCGTTCATGCATGGCTGCCAAGCGTTGCTCATCTGCCTGAACTGCATCATTTCGTGGTCGAAATTCACGATCGATTGCATCCCTTCCAGCAATTACCTGGGGGGCGCTATCGAGCACCATTTTCATGTCCACATAGCCAATTTTCTGAGGGTTTACGGGTTGCTGGGCATAGGCGAAGCTGGATGTCAGTAACCCAATTACTAAAAGTAGCTTTGTTAATACTTCAGCCAATAGTCATCCTCGGATCTAGAAATTGCCGCCAAAAAGGAATTGCAAGGACTCTGTATCATCCCCTGGTTCTGTGATTAGGGGGCTAACCAGGTTAATCACAATCGGTCCTACCGGTGCCTGCCAAGTTATGGAAAGTCCCGCAGATGCCCGGAGCTTGCCAGCATCCCAGGCACTAATGTTTTCATAAACATTGCCCACATCCACAAATAGTGCAAGCCGGGTTCCGCCACGACCACCGAGGAAAGGCGTTGGGAAGGCTAGCTCCAGTGAGCCGGTAGTTTTGAAATCACCACCTATTGCTCGACAGGACTGATCCTTTGGCCCTAATGTATTGGTTCTAAAGCCACGCACATCGCGTACCCCGCCAGCGTAGAATTGCTCCCAGAATGGCAGCCCGGTATCCAGGGTTACCACATCACTTATATCGCAGTTACCATTAATTACTTCAGGTGGGGCAGGTGGGGGCAGCCCATCGTCGTAATTATCGTAGGAGTCACCGTAGGCGATATTGCCCTTGACCGCAAACACCAAAGAGCGTCCAACTGGTACATATTTGGCGAATTTATAGAACAACTTATAGTATTCCCTAGTGCTTCCAGGTATAGAGACTTCCATGCTCAGGCGATGGAGTGAGCCGCGATTTGGGTTAAGGAAGTGGTCGCGTGAATCTCGAGACCAGCTGAAATCTCCCTGTAGGGTATTGAGCTCCCGTTCAGCTTCCGTGAGTATACCGTCGCCATTTGCATCCAGAGAAGATGATAAGGGGTCGCCAGGGATTGGTACGGTGCCGTATTCAAGACAGGTCTCGTCAGGCTCTGGATTTAGAGGATTTATGCACGCACGGCCGCCGATATTAATACTGGTCATACGCCCGGATAAGCCGGCACCTATAAAGTCAACCTCAGATATCGGAAACCCGAAGTTCATTCCTAAAGAGAGCTCGCTAGAGGTGAAGTTGGAGACACCGGGAATATTGGCTCCGCCCTGGTTATAGCTGCTGTAACGGAGGGAAAAGCCTCGACTAATACCATCATCGGTCCAGTAAGGGTTAGTGTAAGAAAGGTTTATTTGGCTAATAATCCGGCTAGCACTTAGAGATATGCCAACTTTCTTGCCACTACCAATAAAGTTATCCTGATTTACAGATAGTGAGAGAATCAGCCCCTGGTACTGTGAGTAGCCAAGGCCGGCTGAGAAACTTCCTGAGGGCCGTTCTTTAAGTTTAACAATTATATCTACCTGGTCTTCTGTACCCGGCACCTGAGGGGTATCAATTTCTACTTCATCAAAAAAAGATAAGCGCATCAGGCGTACTTTGGTACGGTCAATGGCAGCCTGTGAAAACCAGGCTCCTTCGAACTGCCTTAACTCGCGGCGTAATACTTCATCCTTGGTTGATGTGTTGCCGGAGAATAGTACCCGGCGGACATAGACTCGTTTGCCCGGGTCGATGAAATAAGTAATGTCTACAGTGCGGTTTTCTTTATCTATCTCAGGTGAGGGTACGACATTGGAAAAGGCATAGCCAACATTGGAAAGGATGGCGGTGATGTTTTCTACACTTTTCTCCATCATTCCGCGAGAGAAGGTCTCCCCCGGGTCAGTCATTACCAGTCGTCTCAGGGTTTGTTCCTGGATTACCATTTCTCCGGCCATGCGAATTTCGTTAACCGTGTAAGGCTCACCCTCATGAATGTTAGCGGTGATATAAATATCTTGTTTATTTGGACTGATGGAAACCTGGGTGGATTCAATGTCAAAATCTACATAGCCACGATCTTGATAGTAAGAACGCAGTTTTTCCATATCCCCACTCAGTTTCTCACGTGAATACTGGTCATCTTTAGTCCAAAAATTAAACCAGCCATCGGGCTTGGTTTCAAAATTCTCACGCAGCTCTTTCTCACTGAAAACCGTGTTGCCGATTACATTAAGATGGCGAACTCGGGCATTATCTCCCTCATCTATGGTGATGCTGACACGCACCCGATTACGCTCTAATTGGCTGGTGGTAGCGGATAATTTAGCAGCGTATTTACCTTGCGAGTAATACTGGCGAACTAACTCCTGTTCTACTCTGTCGAGTGAAAGTTGATTGAAGGTATCGCCCTCGGCCAGCCCAATTTCTGCTAGTGCCAGCATTAAATCTTCGGTTTTTAGTGCTTTGTTACCACTAAGAGAGATTTTTGATATGGCCGGTCGCTCCTGAACTTTTATCACCAGGATATTGCCTTCACGCGCCATCTGAATGTCACTGAAAAAACCAGTTTTATAGAGTTCTCTAATAGCCGAGCGGGTCTTAGCGTCAGTCAAGCGATCTCCAGTTTCCAGAGGAAGGTAATTAAATACCGTGCCTGCAGTTATCCGCTGTAGACCGTCGATTCTAATATCGCTGATCAGAAAGTCTGTTTTAGCCCATAGTTGGGTGCTTAGCAGGAGTAAACAGAGTAATTGAATAGTTATTTTTTTCATAAATTTATTTTAAGTTGAGCCAAGAGTTAAAGTCTAACCAAGTAGCCGTAAAATATCGTTAAAAAAGGCCAGTCCCATAAGACCAAGCAGCATAAATAAACCTAAGTACTGACCAGCAATCTGAGTTTTCTCAGACACCGGGCTGCCTTTGATCGCCTCAGCTAGGTAATACATCAGGTGACCACCGTCCAGCACCGGTATCGGCAGCAGGTTTAATATCCCTAAGCTTAAACTGATCAGGCCAAGAAAGAATAAAAATGAACTGAGGCCCATTTTGGCAGACTGGTTTGCTACCTGCGCTATGGTTATAGGCCCGGAGATATTCTGTAAAGATGCTTTGCCAACCAGCATTCGCACTAACATGCCTAGTGTAGTGGTAGTTAAGCGCCATGATTCTGAGGCTGCATTACTAAATGCCTCAATGGGAGGGTATCGCAACTGAATCCAGAGCTGACTGAGTAGTTGCTGTTGTTCGGCGCTTAGGGGGATTGCGGAAACACCAATTACCAGTCGCTCTGGACCGGAGTCTGAAGACAAAACGGGCTGAATTAAAACCCCCTGTTGCTGACCCTCGCGGCGGATCTGGATTGCCAAAGCCTTGTCAGCTGAGCCGTATTTAGCGATTAAGGGGCCAATATAGGCCCAGTCACTAACTTCCTGCCCAGCTACGCTGAGGATTACATCGCCTTGACGCAACCCAGCTGCGGCTGCGGGAGAGCCTGGGCTAACCTGGTCTATTATCGGTGGAAGCTGCGGCCGCCACGGTATCAGGCCAATATCTGCCAGCAGGTTTTGTTCCTCAAATGAGTCATCAAGTTTGCTTAGGGGTAGAATATAGGTAGATTCAAGCCCGCTGGCATCGCTGACAGTTACCGGAATATCACGCCGATCCAGCGCTGGGCCCACCAGTGCCAAGCGTGCATGTGAGAGGGTTTTGATGGCGGTGCCATCGACTTGGATAATGGTGTCGCCAGGATGGATTCCGGCAGTGGCGCTGATACCCTCAACTTTACCAATTAGTGGTCTAAGTTCAGGAATCCCAACCATATACATTACCCAAAACGCAATTACCGCCAGAACCAGGTTGAAAATTGGTCCGGCCGCTATGATAGCGGTTCGTTGCCCGAGAGTTTTACGATTAAATGCGTACTCTAGCTCAGTCGCTGGAATCTCGCCCTCCCGTTCATCCAGCATTTTGATATACCCACCAAGGGGTATAGCTGCAATTATATATTCAGTGCCATCTTTAGCTTTTCTGGACCACAGCGCTTTTCCAAAACCCACAGAAAAGCGTAATACTTTAACTCCCATTTTCCGAGCCATCCAGTAGTGCCCGTACTCATGAAAGGTAACAAGTATTCCCAAGGCTACTATCAGCCAAAGTATTGAACCAAAAAAATCCGCCATTACATGTACCGTGCGTATTTACGCACACAATTCTCTAGTGTGTATTTTACAGTTTTTTGAGACTGAAACCCTAGGTTTTTTACGGATCGTAAAGCTGGGCGGTTAAGTGGGGTTAAAGAGGGCGTGCCCAGGTTAGCAAAGCCAAGTAAAAAGGGGCGGCAGCTATGGTGCTATCTAGGCGGTCAAGAACCCCCCCGTGACCGGGAAATAGCTGCCCACTATCCTTTATATTGGTGCTTCGTTTATGTAGGCTAACATATAGGTCGCCCCCAACAGATATTATAATTATGACTAGCAACCCAAGTAAAAACAGGTAGTTATAGCTTAGGTTGAGCGGTGATGCAGAGATAAATATCCAGCTGGCGAGTAAAGAAATAACAATTCCACCAAATAATCCAGCGTAGGTTTTGCCTGGGCTTATTTTGGGAGCCAGGCGGCGCGCGCCAAACTGTTTTCCTGCCAGATAAGCGCCGACATCAGCAGCCCAGACGAGCATGAACATAGCTAATACCCACCATTCTCCTTGATCTAAAAAGCGTATGCGGGTGATAGCATACCAGGCGCCTGCCAGTAAGATGATGCTGAAAATGCTACTGATTATGCGGTAACTGACGGCAGGTTTGCCGGCAACTGTAGGAGGCTGCCAGTCTATAAGCCGAGTAAAAGCCAGCAGCCAGGCAAACAGAAGAAAGACTAAATGCTCAGGGTTTAGGGTCGGCCCGTTAGCCAGTTCAGCCATAGAGGTATGGCCGCCACTACTTGCCAGATATAGCAATGCCAACGCTAACACCAACATATATAGCAGCCTGGCTCCGAAATACTGAAAACCACATAGGCGTGAATATTCCCAACCCCCGACTAATAAAAGTCCTGCAAACAGTATCGAGAAGCCAGTGGCACTAAGCCCAAAGAGCAGGGCCAGGAACGCTGGTAGTAGCAACAACGCGGTGATTAGCCGAGTTTTAAACACTATATGTAGACCTGGCTGCCTGTAGCGGGGTGCGGCCAAAGCGTCGTTGCCTGCGGCTATATTCGGCCAAGGCGATATCGATTTCATTGGCATTAAAGTCTGGCCACAGGGTATCGGTGAAATAGATTTCGCTATAGGCTAGTTGCCATAGGAGGAAGTTACTCAGGCGTTGCTCTCCGCCACTACGGATTAACAAGTCCGGCATGGAGTACCCTGCCGATGATAATGCCCGAGAGAAGCGCTGCTCATCAATATCCTCAGCACGCAATTCGCCGGCGGCAACCGCGGATGCCAGTTTGCGACTTGCTTGAACGATATCCCAGCGACCGCCATAGTTGATGGCAACGTTCAATTGTAAGCGTTGATTATTTTGAGTTAACTCTTCCACTCGTAGCATTTCTTGTTGCAGACTCACAGAGAATCTGGAGCGTTCCCCGATAAAGGTTATGCAGATATTGTTTTTATGTAGTTCATTGGCTTCTTTACGCAGCGCTCGCTTGAATAAGTCTAGCAATAACTTGACCTCAGTTACGGGTCTTTGCCAATTTTCACTGCTAAATGCGAATATGGTTAATTCTGGTAGGTTGATTTGGGCACAATGCTCAACTACTTTGCGCAATGCCTTGCGCCCGGCTCGATGCCCAAGCCCCCTGGGCTGGCCTTGTCTGGCGACCCAGCGCCCATTGCCATCCATGATGATGGCCAGATGTTTTGGCAGAGTACTATCTCGCATCTCTAAATTTCCAGCAGTTCTTTTTCTTTCTCAGCGACTATTACATCAACTTGGGCAACAAAACGATCTGTGAGATCCTGGATTTGGGTTTCTGCACGCCGCTCTTCATCTTCTGAGATTTCTTTGCCTTTGAGTAACTCTTTTAGTTGTTGGTTGGCATCTCGGCGGATATTGCGGATTGCTATTTTTGTATTCTCACCTTCGTTATGCACAACTTTACCAAGCTCGCGGCGGCGCTCTTCAGTAAGTGGTGGCAGCGGAATACGAATTATTTGCCCTGAGGTAGCAGGGTTTAGCCCTAGGTCAGAGGTCAAAATGGCTTTCTCCACCGGGCCCACCATGCTTTTCTCCCAAGGGGAAACATTTAGGGTACGGGCATCTTCAATAGTGATGTTTGAGACTTGATTAAGTGGCACTGATGAGCCGTAGTAGTCAACATGCACATGCTCCAGTAGGCTGGGATGCGCCCGTCCGGTGCGAATTTTAGCTTGCTCATGGCGTAAGGCTTCAATGCTTTTACCCATCCTGACTTCGGTACTTTTGAGAGTGTCGTTAATCATTTCTCGCTCCTGGATTTTTTGTTTGACTGCGCTTTTAGCCAGTATATGGCGGTATTCTATCAGTCTTAGGGGGTCTGAGTGCTGAGAATTGTTGCTTGAAGCTGCCTCAAAAGTGGCAAAATTCTAGCCTTGCGGGTAAAAACGGATTTAGTGATCTACTAGGGTGCCTATATCTTCACCGTGAATCAGGCGCAATAAATCGCCTTCGGCAAACATATTGAAGACTCGAATAGGCATGTTTTGGTCACGACAAAGAACAATTGCATTGGTGTCCATAACTGCGAGTTTTTTCTCAATCACCTCATCATAGCTGAGTTGGTCATAGCGGATTGCATCCGGATTAATGGCGGGGTCTGAGGAATAAATACCATCAACTTTAGTGGCTTTGATTACCAGATCAGCATTGATCTCGATCGCCCGCAGGGCTGCGGCAGAATCGGTGGTAAAGAAAGGATTACCAGTGCCAGCGCCTACAATAACCACCCGGCCTTTTTCCAGATGACGAATTGCCCGGCGGCGGATATAGTCTTCACAGACATCGTGAATTGAAATAGCGGACATTACCCGTGCAGGTATGCCTTTGCGTTCCATCGCATCTTGCATGGCAAGTGAATTAATTACCGTTGCCAGCATGCCCATGTGATCGCCAGTAACCCGGTCTACACCAGAGGCGGCCAGACCTGCTCCGCGGAAGATATTGCCCCCGCCAATTACCATGGCTACCTGGGTGCCGGTTGCAACAATCTCCCGAACCTCTTCTGCGATTCGAGAGATAATAGCCGGATCTATACCATAATTTTCGCTACCCAGTAGAGCTTCTCCACTGAGTTTTAGAAGTATTCTATGGTAAGTCGGCTTGGACATGGTTAGCTGCCTTGCACTTGCTGCATTACTTCATCGGCAAAGTTCTCTTCTTTTTTCTCGATACCTTCGCCAACTGCCAGTCGGTAGAAGCAGTTTACGGTAGCGTTGTCTTGCTGCAGAAGTTTTTCTACGCTCATGTCCGGATCCTTGATGAAAGGTTGTCCTACTAGAGTAATTTCTGCAAGGTGTTTGCGCAAGCGTCCGCTTACCATTTTTTCGATAATTTCTGCTGGTTTACCAGAATCCTGTGCCTGCGCTATCAGGATTTCTTTTTCTTTAGCGAGAATTTCTGCGGGAACATTATCTACAGAGATAAACTGTGGGTTTACCGCCGCAACATGCATGGCGATATCTCTAGCTAGGTCTGTATTACCTACTGAAAGGTCAACCAGCACACCAATTCTGCCGCCGTGAGTATAGGCGCCAACAGTGCCGTCTGTAGATATAGTATTAAAGCGTCTAACCTGGATATTCTCACCAATCTTGGCAATTAGGGCCTGGCGCGCCTGCTCTACGCTCTCGCCAGCTGCATATTCGCTAGCTAGCAAAGCTTCGACATCGGCTGGGTTGGTAGCTAGTGCTACAGCAGCTACGCGATCTACAAAGCCAGTGAAGTTGTCATCTTTAGCAACAAAGTCTGTTTCTGAGTTTACCTCGACCATGACAGCGTGTTTGCCATCTTCGCTGATAGCAGTTCCGATCAGGCCTTCAGCAGCCACTCTACCGGCTTTTTTATCAGCCTTGGCTAACCCGGATTTACGCATATTTTCAATCGCTGTTTCGATGTTGCCCTCGGTAGCAACCAGAGCTTTTTTACATTCCATCATGCCCGCGCCAGTGCGCTGGCGTAGTTCTTTAACCATTGCGGCAGTAATAGCCATAACGATACCTCGTTCGTTAGTGACCCCGATATTTCTCAGGGCCGGTTCAAAATATGGTTACCCCGGCAATTTATGCCTGCCGGGGTAAGTAGTTTTATTCAGCCGCCTTTTTGGCGACTTTCTTCTTGCTGGCCTTTTTCTTGGCAGCTTTTTTCTTACTGGCTTTCTTTTTGGTAACCTTAGCAGGAGTTTCTGCAGCAGCCACTTGCTCTGCGGCAGGTTCGGCTTCAGCTTTCTCAGCGGCCTTAGGTGTTTCTTCCGCTTTGGGCTCTTCTGTAGCCGGGGCTGTCTCGATTTCTGCCACTGCAGCTGCTGGCTTCTCGCTACTAACGGCTTTTTTGACAGTAACTTTTTTGCTGACTTTTTTCTTCGCAGGTTTTGCTGCTTTACGCTCTACCGGGCGGCCTTCAGAGTCCAGTTCAACAAATTCTTCTGCATTGTCAGTTATGCTCGGAGAAGATGCGCGACCTTCCAGGACTGCATCGGCAGCTAGCTCGGTATAGATGCGAACTGCGCGAATAGCGTCGTCATTGCCAGGGATAATGTAGTCGATGCCTTCTGGGTTGTAGTTGGTATCTACCACAGCGATTACCGGAATGCCCAGTTTCTTGGCTTCTTTGATGGCAATATCTTCATGGCCGATATCAACAATAAACAGAGCGTCAGGCAAGCCTTTCATTTGCTTGATTCCACCCAGGCTACGCTCTAACTTATCTTGCTCGCGCTGTAGTTGCAGCACTTCCTTCTTGACCAACTTATCCATGCTGCCATCTTGCTGCATGTCTTCCAGCTTTTTCAGGCGACGGACAGATTGTTTGATAGTACGGTAATTGGTTAACATGCCGCCGAGCCAGCGGTGTGACACATAAGGCATACCGCAGCGCTGAGCTTCGGTAGCGATGGTTTGACCAGCGGCTCGCTTAGTGCCAACGAACATGATATTGCCGCGCTTGGCCGATAATTTGCTGATGAAGCTCATTGCTTCATTCAACATCGGCAAGGTTTTTTCTAAATTAATGATGTGGATTTTGCCACGGGCTCCAAAGATATATGGGGCCATTTTTGGATTCCAGTAACGGGTCTGATGACCGAAATGAACACCGGCTTCCAGTAGTTGACGCATGGTCACATTTGCCATGATTTAATACCTCGATAGATGGACCCACGCACGGCCACATATTAAGTGACATCAAGCGTAATTGAATCCAGGGTTAATACTTCCACGCAACCTATTTAGCCACCTGTGGCCTGATGTTTTGGGGAATACCCGACATCGGCATGGTGCTTTTTTGCACCTACAGGCACCCAGCTAAATATTATCGCTGCGCGTGTGAATTTAATTTTCCGACCGAGCATCAATAAAGTGACGCATAAGTGCTGAAAATCAGCCGACAATTATGCCACTATTTTATGGGTTTGGCAAAAAATAGTGATTAATAATTACAGTTTTACCGTCTTTTGAGTGATTTTCACACTAAGTTACCTGTTCCGCTCCGCTTATGTTTGTTAATATCGCCATAACCTGCGGCAAATGCAATCTAGGTAAACGGATAAAATCAATGCCTGAAGCAATAGTAAAAACACAACAAACAGACACTATCACTGAGGCACCAGTAGAAAGCCTGACTGAGGGCAAAATATTGTTAGAGGATATCGATAAGATAATGCCCGCAGTATTAAGGCCTTACTGGGAGACTTTGCAAGAGAATAATTTATTGCTAGCAGTGGCAATGTTGCTGGTGGGCATTGTTCTGGCAAAACTGGTGCAATGGGTTTTCACTAAGGTATTCGCTCGACTGGCGAATAAAACCAGTTCTGAATTTGATGATAGATTGATAGATTTGATAGCTCGCCCAATATTCACCACAGTGCTGATGATATTTTTGATGATCTCTGCTGCGGCTATGCAATTTTCTGATAGTTGGGATAGAGCTCTTTACCGCCTTTTGATAAGCATTATCGTGATGACCTGGACGCTTACCGGGTTGCGTTCACTCGGTTTATTATTAGATTTTTTGAGCCACATAAAAGACCATTTTACAATTATTCAAGAGCGTACTATTCCGCTGTTCAATATTGTCTTCAAGATATTAATTGTTGCCGCCTCGGCTTATATATTATTGTTAATTTGGGGGATTGACCCAACTGCGTGGTTGGCTTCTGCCGGTATTATTGGCGTGGCGGTTGGTTTTGCTGCCAAGGATACGCTGGCTAACCTGTTTTCGGGTGTGTTTATTATTGCCGATGCTCCCTACAAAATCGGTGACTATATAAACTTAGATAGTGGTGAGCGGGGTAAGGTTACTCATGTTGGTTTACGCTCTACCAGGTTATTAACCCGTGATGATATAGAGGTCACTATCCCCAACGCGGTTATCGGCAACACCAAAATAGTTAATGAAAGTGGTGGTCCTTGGGAGAAGGAGAGAATCAGGATTAAGGTAGCGGTAGCTTATGGCAGTGATGTTGATCAAGTTTGTGAGCTGCTGAAGCAAGTTGCCAGTGAGGTTGAGCATATTGTCAAACAACCACCACCAAGAGTGCGCTTGCGTAGTTTTGGGTCTTCCGGACTGGACTTTGAATTACTCTGTTGGATTGATTTGCCAGTTTTGCGGGGCCGCCTTAGCCACCTTCTGTATATGGCGATTTACAAACGCTTGCAACAAGAAGGTATAGAAATTCCTTACACGAAAACGGATGTTTATATTAAGGAGCTGCCCCAGGGGCTGGAGTCTGATGAGCCTTAATGGGTAAAAGAGATTGTTTGAGGGCAAATATGGAGTCTGCCCTACGGGGGCTAGATAGGCTATGAAATATGATCCTAAGATTAATCAGCGCAAATCTATTCGCCTGAAGAATTACGATTATTCACAGGCTGGGTTGTATTTCATTACCATTTGTTTGGTGAAATAGCCCAAGATAAAATGATATTGAATAGCGCGGGAAGAATGATTCAGCAAATATGGAATGAGATCCCCAATGATTTAGCAAGTGCGAAATTACATGAATTTACTATCATGCCTAACCATGCCCACGGAATCATAGAAATAAATAGAAATAACCCCCGTAGTGGCGGATTCTATATCCGCCCGCTTGGTTAGAGATAGGGCAGATATAGAATCTGCCACTACGGGGTTTATGGGTAATATGAGCGCCTTAACGCAGGTGCTTGGCTAAGAATTTCTCTATTTTTTTGTAGAGCTCAATCCGGTTTTCTTCTTTGCGGAAACCATGACCTTCATCTTTTTTCATTATCCACTCGTCATTGGAAAGTTTGATGCCTCTTTTCTTTAACGCATCTCTGAGGTCAGTGGCGTGCTGTTTTACTACTCTTGGGTCTAAGGCACCGTGAACAATCATTAGCGGGGCTTTGATTTTATCTACATGAGCTAAGGGTGACATACGGCGCATTAATGCTTCATCTTCAGGGTCGCCGATCTGTATTTTCATTAGCTCTTTAGCTGGCTCCCAGGTTTTTGGCATCGAGGTGAAGAGCAGCCCAACATCGGTTACGCCTACATAGTTGATTCCACATTTGTATAAATCAGGGGTAAAGGTTAGCCCTGCCATAGTTGCGTAGCCGCCGTAACTGGCTCCATATATACATACTCTGTTCGGATCAGCGATGCCCTCATCAACCAGGTGTTTAACTGCGTCTGTAAGGTCATTTTGCATTTCTGCGCCCCACTTGCCGCCATAACCAGCTTGCTCAAATTTGCGCCCGTAGCCGCCGGATCCACGGTAGTTTACCTGCACGGTGGCATAGCCACGGCTGGCAAAGAATTGGTGTTCGGCATTGTAACTCCAGAAATCACGAACTCCGAAGGGGCCACCGTGAGGGTTAATAATAATTGGCAGGTTCTTGCCGTCAGAGTTTTTAGGGATGGTTATATAGCCGGGAATATCCAGGCCATCACGACTGACGAATTTAATCGGCTTCATCGGTGACATTTCATCCGGCTTTATAGCGGACATAGTTGGCAGTATCCAGCGTAACTTATTGGTGTTTCTGTCAAAAAGATAATACTGCCCAGGGTCCTGGTCGCTACCTACATGTACAACATTCAGCATTTCATCTTTGGTTGAACTAGCGAAGTTTACCTCTTTACCGGGGAATGCCTGCCCTAGATTTTCTCTTAATTGTTTTTCTTCTGCGTCAAAAATTACTTGCCTAGGGTAGTCATCAAAATAAGTGACCCCAAGCAGTTTATTGCGCTTTTTGGAGAAAATCATGCCGCCCATATCGACACCATCTTGACCATATATCATTTCACCTAATTGGTCGGTATTTGGATCGTAAGTATAAAAAGCCCGGGTATCACGGCCTATATTTGAGAGCGCATAAAGGGTGGTGTTGTTGAAATCAAAACCAACAGGGCTCAGGCCTTCATCGGTGACTTTAAACTCCCGAATTAGCCGAAACTCTTTTTCCCCTATGTCTTTATAGAAGAACTTACCAGTGAGCCCATCAAGGGAAGAGCCACCGCGTACATTGCCCGCGTTATCAACCAGCCAGCCGGTAACATTGCCAGGGTTCTTGGCAATAAGCTGCATTTTGCCATTGAAATTGCGTTGGCTATCCCAACGGCTATCTATTGGCAGCTTGTATAGATCCGGAGCAGTAGCCTTGCGGCCATTGTATTGCACTATTACATGATCGGGGTCATCAACCAGCTGGTTAATCACGGTGGCACTGCGAACCCCGCCTGCGCCAAATGTTGCGCCTACCAGTTGCCTGACTTTTGATCTGCCTTCTATATCTACTTTGTAGATAGAGAAGCCCTCCCTGCCGCCACTGCTATCCATTGTGAATACAATGGTTCCATTATTTGCCCAGAAGTAGCCGCCGACATTATTATCGTCAAAAGCAGTTAAAGGCTTGGCGTTTTTCAGGTCGGCTGTTTCCAGTAATACTATATTACGGCGTTTATTTATAGGAGAAATAACGGCCAGATATTTACCATCCGGGGATAGTTGTAACCCGGAATAGTCAGGATTTTTGAAGAAATCTTCTACCGGAATATTGCTGGGTTTTGCTGCAACATTCAGTGCTGATAAGGCTAGTAATAATGCTAGAAGGATAGCGTTAAATATTTTCATAATGTGTTAGTTCCGTAGTTTTCTGGAAACTGTAGGCGTAATTATTTTTGTTTTCTGAGTATAAATATATGCTTAGAAATTTGGCGCGCTACAGTGGTTGGTAAGATTATAAGGGTTTTTTGCCCATGTAGGGGCTGTTATTTATTGTAGTCGCTAGCGCAACAGCTTTACTCGGGCAGCTATATCTTTTTTTATGCTGCCGTAGGTTTCGGTTAATCCTGCTATTTGGTTGTATCTTTTTAGACTCATACCTTCAGCTTTTATAGCCGTAATCTGAATATTTTCGGATTTGCCGCGCTTGTGCAGTCTTTCGACTTTGATCCAGGCTTTGGCAAATTGTTCAGACTCCTCTTCGGTGGGCACATTCCGAGGTGGTTTTTTTCCGGTTAGTGCCATGTTGATAAATTCTTTATCGTATGCGGCTGAGCCGGGTAGGGCCGCAAAAATTTTCTTTAGCTTGCCAGGGCTCACCTTGCGTGAAGCGACCATAATCTTGCCGTAACCCGCGCGTGGTGAAGTTAGCTCAAGGTTGTTCCCGCTGCGGAGGTCTTGTGGGCGTAGTGCCCAGACATCTCCATTGCGTGCGCAGCCCAGTTTATATAGTCGGCTACCAACTGGTTGTTCGGTCCAGCAAAGCCATTTATCTCGGTCTGCCTGTTTGTTGCTTGGGGTCTCGTTGAAGGCTTGGCGAACAATGCGCAAGGTTAGCTCTTCCTCGAAACTTAACTGGCCACGGTTGACCTCAAGGGGGTCAAGCTCGAACGGTGATTCTGTCTCAGCCTCCAGGTGTTTAACCAGCTGGGTGTCTTCAGGAGATTCCGCCTCCCCAGCGTAACATGGTTGTACTTGTAGCAGTGCTCCGGAGAGAATGACTAGGGTAAATGGCAGTAGTGTGAATTTCATGATTTGTTTGCCCTAAGAGCTATATGTTCGCCTCAAAGTATATACGAATGTGCTGTATTGTGGAAAAATGCAGAGTTCAGCAGTGCTGTCTACTTAAAGAATATACCGCGATAAATCTTCATCGGCAGCTAACTCATTGAGGTGCTGATTCACATATTCAGCATCAACCTTTATGCTTTCTCCATCGCGCTCGGGAGCATCAAATGAAACATTATCTAGCAGGCGCTCCATTACGGTGTGTAGTCGTCTGGCACCGATATTTTCGGTGTTTTCATTTACCTGCCAGGCAATCTCGGCAATCCTGTGAACGCCGTTATCGCTAAACTCCAGGTTTACGCCTTCGGTGCCCATTAAGGCTTGGTATTGTTCGGTTAAAGAGGCATTTGGCTCAGTTAATATGCGGCTGAATTCATTCACTCCCAGAGCGTGTAGCTCAACTCTTATAGGCATTCTGCCTTGTAGTTCGGGAATCAAGTCTGAAGGTTTGGAAAGGTGGAACGCGCCGGAAGAAATAAATAGCATATGATCGGTTTTGATCATTCCATAGCGGGTAGATACTGTGCAGCCTTCAACCAACGGTAGCAGATCCCGTTGTACACCCTCACGGGAGATGTCGCCACCACCATATTCAGAGCGCTTGGTGACTTTATCCAATTCGTCAATAAAAACAATCGCGTTTTGCTCGGCGTTTTCTAGTGCCTGTTGTTTTATTTCTTCATCATTGATCAGCTTGGCCGCTTCGTCTTCAGTCAATATTGGCCGCGCTTCTGAGATTTTCATTTTCCGGGTTTGTGAGCGACTGCCAGCCATATTCTGAAACATTCCCTGTAATTGGCTGGCCATTTCTTCCATTCCTGGCGGGGTCATAATATCCACGCCTGCCTGGGAGGAAATATCAAATTCAATTTCTCGATCATCCAAGTCGCCATCAACTAGTTTCTGACGGAGCTTGCTGCGGGTCTCGCTATCGCTAGTATTCTCAGTTTGTGGCTCGTTGGCAAAACCAATATTTTGTGGCTGGGGCAGGAGTAAATCCAAAATTCGATTGGTGGCAGCATCTTCTGCCCGGGCGCGGACATCAACCATTGCCTGCTCACGCGCCATTTTTACTGCGGTATCAACCAGGTCGCGGATAATTGATTCAACATCTTTGCCTACATAACCAACTTCGGTAAATTTAGTGGCCTCTACTTTAATAAAAGGTGCTTGCGCCAGGTTTGCCAAGCGTCTGGCAATTTCGGTTTTACCAACCCCTGTAGGGCCGATCATTAGAATGTTCTTGGGGGTGATTTCATCACGCAAGGCGCGTGGTAGTTTCATCCTGCGCCAGCGGTTACGCAAAGCAATAGCGACTGCGCGCTTGGCATCGGCCTGACCAATTATGTGCTTATCCAGCTCTTGCACGATTTCACGAGGGGTCATTTTTGACATCAGTCAGTTCCTTCATTGGCTTCTAACGATTCAATTGTTAGGTTATGGTTGGTATAGATACAGATATCGGCGGCAATTCCGAGGGCTTTGCGGACTATACCTTCAGCATCGAGATCAGTGTTGTTGAGTAGGGCCATTGCGGCGGATTGGGCAAAGGGGCCGCCAGAGCCAATTGCGATCAACCCATTCTCAGGCTCGATTACATCGCCGTTGCCAGAAATTATTAATGAAGTGGTCTCATCAGCAACTGCGAGTAAAGCCTCCAGCCTTCTCAGGCTACGATCGGTACGCCAGTCTTTAGCCATCTCTACGGCAGCTCGGGTAAGTTGGCCGTTATGTTTTTCCAGTTTGCCTTCAAATCGCTCAAACAGGGTAAAGGCATCGGCGGTGCCGCCTGCAAAGCCTGCCAGAATTTTATCTTTATATAAGCGGCGCACTTTCCTGGCGCTGGATTTCATTACCGTATTGCCCAGAGTTACCTGGCCATCGCCACCAATAACAACTTGGTCGCCCCGTCGAACAGAAATAATAGTGGTACCGCAAAATTGTTTCATCCGCAAACTCAGTCTTGATGGTGTTGAGTTTTAACATGGGGTCTGCAGTAGTTATTGCAATATGCAGAGCTTAAGTTTTTTTCCTGGCTCGTGGGTGGGCCTTGTCGTAGACCTTGGCGAGATGTTGGAAATCGAGGTGGGTATAAATTTGGGTGGTTGAAATATCTGCGTGACCAAGTAATTCCTGAACTGCCCGCAGGTCACTGCTGGATTCGAGCATATGCGAGGCAAACGAATGCCTGAGCAGGTGTGGATACACCCTTCTTGGAAGCCCCTGCTTTCTGGCCCAGTGGGCTATTCGTTGCTGGATGCTGCGAGTCGCTATGGCCTGGCCACGCATGCTGACAAACATCGCTGTCTCGTCAAAATCTGCTATCCGAGCCCGCTCTCTACGCCAGGCTTCCAGTGCTTCCAGTGCCAGGCGGCCAACTGGGATTACTCGCTCTTTGCTACCTTTCCCAAGCACCCGGATCAGCCCTGATTGTGCGTCCAAAGCAGGCCACTCCAAGTTGGCCAACTCGCTCAGGCGTATACCGGATGAATAAAATAGCTCAAGCATGGCTTTGTCGCGAATGGCAATCGGGGTTTCGGCTTTGAAGGACAATAGCTGGTTGATTGTGTCTGCATCAAGGGTTGCAGGTAGGCTGCGTTTTTGTTTTGGCGCACGCACATTTGTGGCCGGATTGCTGTCAACCAGGTTTTCGCGTAACAAATATCGAAAAAAACTCCTTATTGCCGATAATAAGCGTTGCAAAGACCGGCTGCCTAGACCTCGCCGGTGCTGTCCGGAGATAAAACTTCTTACTGTGGCTTCATTGATATCGGTTAGTGCGGACTGATTGGTTTTCGTCAGTTGTCGGCTGAACACAGCTAAGTCTCTACGGTAGGCTTTTAGTGTTTGCGGCGAGAGCTGCTTTTCCTGCTGTAGAAACTGTAAATAGGCTGCAATGGATTCGGCCAGATCCGGCATTGGCAATGTTAGCTAGGCGATTAACCGTTGCGGGGTAGCTTCTTGTAGCGCCAGTCGGTGGCTAATGGCCTCGCTTAGTAGCTCCAGAAACATAGTCCCCATGCCCGGGAAAAAGCGCCCCGGGTTTTCCGAGCCAATTGCTAGCATACCGAATTCACCCTTCTCGCCAATCGGCAATAGGGCGGTTGAACGAATAGGGTTGTCACGCCCGAAAAGGAATTGCAGTTTCTCCAGTGCCAGACGGCCACAGCTGGTTTGAGTGGCTTCCAATAGTCCCTGGAAAGGTGCTAACTCGGGGTTGTCGCGTTGTAGTCTATCAATCGGTATTTCGGGGTTTTCATCAACCTTGTCGGCGAACAAGCCAATATATACATGGTCGGCATTGAAGCTGTCTTTTAGCTCTTTTCGCAGCAGCAGGAAAAAGTCCTCAAGCTTATTAGTGCCGCCAAGATCCAGAGTCAGGCGGTGGATCTTGCCCATTAATTGTTCGTTTTCTCGGGCAGTCTCCAGCATTTGGTGCATTTCTCGCTCCAAATCCTGATTCTTCAGGCGTAAACGGTTCACCTGATGCTCAATTAACGAGGTCGTGTTAACGCTATCGGTATGGTTTAGTACCAGGCAGTCGAGTAATTCCGGGTGCCGGAGGAAAAGGTCGGGGTGCTGTTGCAACCATTGAACGACTGTTTGTTGGTTCACCGGTGATTCTGTTTGCTCAGCTGTCATCTGTTTCTCCCTGAAAGACATAAGCTGCTGGACCTGACATCCACAGACCATTATTGCCACTTCTGCCAGTCTGTGCAAGTATTAACTGCTCAGATTGTGGTTGGAGGCCTGGCCAGTCGACACTTAAATCGCCACCTGGCTGGCTGATAGTGACTTGTTGCGCAACTTTTCCGGCTCTTCTTAAGGCTGCCATTGCGGCACAGGCACCACTACCGCAGGCCAGCGTTTTGCCACTGCCGCGTTCATATACCTGAAGCACGATTTGTTTTTGGGTATAGGATTCTATTAAGCCGATATTAATTCCCGCTGGAAAAGCGGGGTGGTTTTCCAGCTCCTGAGATAATTCCTCTAGAGTGATCCCGGGGTGGTCTTGGGCTAGAATAACGATATGCGGATTGCCCATAGAAACTGCATAGAACTGAAGCTTTAGCTGGTTTAAGTCCAATTGCCAAAAAGCATCACCAAGACTTTCTAAATGCTCGGTGGCCAATGGGATTTGTGCGGCAGAGAAGCTTGGTTGGCCCATATTTATGCTGGCTTGCATTGCTGTGCCTTGCTGCTGCCAGCAGATATCAACAACTCCAGCGATTCCAGCAATTTGCAGGTTCTGAGTGTCAATTTCACCAGACATGGCCAAGTATAGAGTGATACAGCGCATACCGTTACCGCACTGCTCAGCTTCACTACCATCGGCGTTGAAAATACGAAAATCAAGATGGTTACTGGCAAGCTCTGGCGGGTTAAGCAGCAGCACCTGATCACAACCAATGCCAGTACGGCGGTCAGCCAGGTATTTTATTTTTCCTGAATCAGCTTGAAAGCTTTGTTCACGGTTATCAATCAAAATAAAGTCATTGCCCAGTCCGTGCATTTTGTGGAACTTTAACTTCATTCCAGGCGGCCACTAACTAACCAATGGCGGTCTGTTGGGGTATGGATTTGCAACTGCGTTAGACCATTATCAGTCAGCTGCTGTTTAACCTCGGTCACTGTCCATGCTGCCAACAGTGAATTGTAGAAATCCGTTTTTAATACTTCCGGGGCATCTGCTACATACTTGGCAACCAATGCTGCTGCGGCCTGGATGGATTCTGGTCGGTATAGATCCATTACGACTACCCGAGCGCCGGACTTTCCTAACTGGCGAATGCTTTGCCATAAGCTATTTGGATCAGGCAGGTGATGCAGCAGGCTATTACTAATTAGCAGGTCACTACAGGCCTTGGGTAACTCTGGGTCGGGTAGATACGCCTGCCGCAATGAGATTTGCGCCGCTTGTGGGCTATCAACTAGAGATTCACGGGCGCGTAGCAACATGTTGGCCCCGGCATCCAGCCCGGTAAGCTGCCAGCCCGGCAGCGCACTTGCAAGGCGGATGGTAATATCCGCAGGTCCACAGCCTAAGTCCCAGGCGCTGCCAGTACTAGGTAAATCCGGGCATTTGGCCAGCAATATATCGATGAACATTTGATTGGATTCAGAGAAATTTGATTGAGCATAGGCTAAAGTCTGAGCCTCGCTATCCATTAGTTCTGGTTCTGGTATGCGTTGCATTAGTCTGCCTCTTGCTGCTGGTTTTGTTTGGGGGTTTCAGCTTCTGGGGTTTGCGCATCCTGCGGCTCTGGAGTATCTATAAAGAGCGGCCCAGTTTGCCCGCAGGAGGCGAGGCTTAGTACCACAATAATCAGGATAAATTTGGCTTGCATCTTCAATTCCATAGTAAGGTCTGTAACCCTGTAAACTATAGTCTAATCTAGAGATGACTTAAATGAGCAATAAAATTGAGTAACCAGCCGCAATATTCTGATTGTGTAGTGGTTGAAACCACTAAAAACCCCAAGTTTTCGGTAATTTGGTTGCACGGACTGGGCGCTGATGGGCATGACTTTGAGCCAATTGTGTCGCAGTTCAAGTTTTCCGCTGAACTGCAAGCTGCCGGGATTAGGTTTATTTTCCCGCACGCCGCCACCATGCCAGTCACCATTAATGGCGGTATGCCAATGCGGGCATGGTATGACATCCGGGGCATGGATTTACGCCGGGATCAGGACCAGGAGGGTATATTCAACTCAGCCACCCGGATTAATGCTTTGCTGGATCAGGAAATATCTATGGGCAGAAGTGCCGGGCAGCTTGTGCTGGCTGGATTCTCGCAAGGTGGGGCAATGGCGCTGCACGCAGGTCTCAGGTACGAGCATCGTCTGGCTGGAATAATGGCGCTTTCGTGTTATCTTTTATTTCCCGAACAAATTGATGAATTGCAAAACGCCGCGACTACCGGGATGGAGGTTTTTGTTGGTCATGGCATCCATGACCCGGTAGTCCCCTTTAGTGTAGGTAAGAAAGCGGCTAAACAGTTGCGTGGACTTGGGTATCAAGTGGAATGGCATCCGTACCCGGCGCCGCACTCTGTTTACCCGGAAGAGATTGCTGATATTGGGCGTTGGCTGAGCCGAGTTTTCTAATATGCGTGATACAACAACCGAAGCGGAATCAAGTTATCAAGTAGTGTTACCAGATTTTTGTAGCTGGCAAGTTATTTTGGCGGCTATGGTTCTGGCAGAGATTGTTTTGCTTGCGACCGAGTTAATTTATCAGCTCAGCCCGGATTGGAGACGAGTGGGGGTTAGTTCTTTACTGGTGGTTGTGCTTGCCATTAGTACGCTTGGACTATTGTGTATTTCGCGTAACTGGTTGAATCAATTTGAAGGTGTTCGTGGTTGGTGGCTAAGTTGGTTATTGAGTGTTAGCGCCGGATTTGTGGTTGCCTGGCTAGCATGGCCGTTTTTGTCTGATTTGGCAGCTGGGTTCGGCTTGCAGTTTGCAATGGCTGAACAATTAAATTTCAGTTTGCGGGTAGCTTTGGTTGAGGCCATGATAGCGGCGGCTATTTTGCGCTACTATTATTTTCAACAGCTCTGGCAGCATGAAATGTTGTCTCAGGCAGAAGCTAGAGTGCAAGCTCTGCAAAGCCGCATCCGGCCACACTTTTTATTTAATAGCCTCAATTCAATCGCTGCGTTGATTCCCGAAGATCCGCAAAAGGCCGAATTGGCGACGGAAGATCTCGCAGATCTTTTTCGTAGTGCCCTGGGGGATGCCCGTAAAGTTAGCTCGCTACGAGATGAACTGGATGTGGTGAATAAATATCTGCGTATAGAGCAACACCGGCTAGGCTCGCGCTTGGAGGTGCAGTGGCGATTGGGCGAGGTGCCTCTGGATGCGCAAGTGCCGCCACTAATACTCCAGCCGTTGGTTGAAAATGCAATTACCCATGGGGTGGAACCTAGTTCAGGTGTTGGTATAGTTGAAATATCCAGTGCTTTTGATGGTGAGAATGTGGTGCTAGTGGTGTCCTCTCCAATAAGTAAAGCCCGTGTAAGCAAAAGCGGCAACCAGATCGCTATCACCAATATTCGCGAGCGGTTACACTATCACTATGCGGGTTGCGCTTCACTTAGCCTGCAACCGCAGGGTGATCAGTTTCAGGCAATATTGAGGTTTCCTTATGTTGAACATACTTCTGGTTGATGACGAACCGCTGGCGCTGAGTCGTCTGCAGCGCCTGATTACCAAGATTTCAGACTGTGAAGTTGTAGGTACCGCCAGCAATGGAGCGGAGGCGTTAGCTAAATATACCAGCTTAAAGCCAGATGTATTATTACTGGATATAAATATGCCGGAAATTGACGGGCTAGAAGTCGCGGCTGCATTGAAACAAATGAACCCCAGTCCCGCGATTATATTTTGCACAGCTTATGATCAGCATGCACTACAGGCATTTAATGAGCAGGCGCTGGATTACCTGGTGAAGCCAGTACGCCAGGCGCGCTTGTGTGAAGCCCTGGATAAGGCGCGCCAATATCTCGGACTACAGGCTGGAGAAAATAGCCAACGCCAATACATTCGCTCACGGGTAGGTGAAAAAATTATCCTGGTGTCTTTGCTTGATATTCTGTTTTGTCGAGCTGAGGACAAATACACAATTATTTATCACACCGCTGGCGAGGCGCTTATCGATGAGTCGCTTAAAACTTTGGAAAAGGAGTTTGCCAATGAATTTATTCGGATTCACCGCAACACTTTGGTGCTTCGTGAGCGTATAAGGGGGCTGCAGAGAGATGGCAAAGGGCAGCATTATGTATTGCTTGAAGGTACCGAGCAACAGCCGTTGATATCGCGGCGCAATTATGCGCATGTTCGGACATTGCTAGCAAATTCATAGGTGCAAGATAGTGCGGTTTGCGGTAGCATTCAGCGAATATATAAAGAGATTTATCCATGAGCGAAAATAAAGACCAGAATCAAGGCGCTAAGAAACCAGAGCCTAGCCCAACAAAGTCCGCCCAGCCTGCCAAGAAGGAGCTGCCGGCGACCCCGGTAAAGAAGCCTGTGAAGCCTGCCAGCAAGGTCAAGGAAAAAACCGCCACTTCTGGCAAGCCGACAACCCCAAAAAAACCAAGTCCAGCGGGCAAGCCCCCAGCAACAGGCAGAGGCTTGGCATGGCTGGCGTTACTGCTGGTTGTTGCTGCTGTCTTCTTGGGTCTTTGGCGGGACTCGCAAACTCAGGACGCTAATGCCCAGGCACTGCTTCAAAGCGATGCGGAGAACCAGCGGTTACAGGCAGAAATTGAGTCTTTACAGCAAGCAGTTGAAACATTGGGCGGGGAAGTTGCCGGTAAGGATATAATTCAGCCAAAGTTGGATCAGTTGGGTTCGCGGATTGATGCTCTGAATAATGCCCAAGCCAAGCAGGTGGATGGTGGGCAGGCAATGCAGTCACGCCTTACCAGTTTAGAGCAAGCGTTTACCGGAGTTGCTGACCGGCAACAGGTAGCAGAGAATACCCTTTCTGGCTTATCCCTGAACCAACAGGCAACCGATCGGGATGTGATTTTAGCTGAGGTGGCTTTTTTGGTCAGATCGGCGGCGCAAAGATTAGAGTTATTTAATGACCAGTCGGCGGCAGTGGTTTTTCTGCAGCTGGCAGATCAGCAGTTGGGCAGCGTAAAGGGTAGGCAGTTTGCTCCAGTGCGTCAGCGGATTGAGCAAGAGTTATTGGCACTAAGTTTGATTCAGTCCCCGAATATAACGGCGCTGAGCGGTAAGTTGCTACTGCTGGAGAAGTCGGTGGATAATTGGCAGGCCCGCCTACCCAACCGTGATACTGCGGCTACGAAAGACTTAAAGGATGGTGAATCGGGATGGCTGGAGAAGCTATCTTATCTGGCAAGCTCGTTGGTTTCTATCAGAGAAGATCAGGCAAGTTACGATTTCCTTACTCTGGCGCAAGCGGACCGACTAAAAGATCGTATACGGCTAGAGTTGCAGGTTGCGAGAATTGCAGCATTAGCATTCAGGGAAGACCAATATCAGGCCTCATTGAGCCGGGTCAATAATTGGATAGTGGAGCACTTTGACTCTGCGGATGCCAAAAATGCAGCTGCTCTAGACCAACTAAGGCAGTTACAGCAAATCAACTTGAGCCCTGATTGGCCAAGCTTAAACCCATTGCTAGTGCTACTCCAGCAACTGGAAGGGCTGGCGACCAGCCCGGCCGTCGAACTGAATAGTTCAGAGGCGCAGCCCTGATGCGCTCTGCCAGTTTGATTATTGGTGGCCTTGCGCTCTTACTATTGGCAGCTTTTCTGGCGCCAGTTTTCAAAGCCGACCCTGGTTATGTCTTAATTCGTTTTCAGGGTTGGTCGCTGGAAACAACATTATTGGTGTTGCTAGCAGGGCTGTTCTTGTTATATATGTTACTACGCTTAGTGGTCTGGCTATGGCGCTGGCCTTTGCGCAGTGCCCGCAAAATGCGCGAGCAATCACAGCGTAAGCAGTTAGAAAAAGGTTTGCTGGCACTAGCTGAAGGTGACTTTAAAGCAGCTGAAAAGGCTTTAAGTAAATCCGCCTCTGGAGAGCATGCAACCGTGGCCCTGCTTGGAGCTGCCAGAGCAGCTGAGGGCAGATCTGATAGTAAAGCGCGGGAAGGCTATTTGCGTCAGGCAGAACAGGGTAATAAGTCTAATATTTTGGTGCCGTTATCGCGTGCAGAAATGTTAATGGCTGCAGAAAACTGGAGCCAGGCTCTAGAAATACTTGAGGAGCTGCGCGACAGGTATCCGCGGCATCAGCAGGTTAAGGCGCAGGCCTATCACTGCTATCGGCAGCTAGGCGATTGGCTTAAAGCGGGTGATTTGGCTACTGAACTGCGTAAATCCGGGGTAATTGAAAGCGCAGAGGAAATTGCCTGTTTACAGCGTTCATACCAACAAAGGTTATCGTTAGCAAAAGATGGCCCGCAGTTGCAGCAGGTATGGAAGATGTTGCCCCGTACTGTTAGAAAAAATGCCTTGGTAATTGCCAGCTATACGAAATTATTATCTGGCCTGGTCGGTACTGATGCGGCAGAAGCAATGCTGCGGAAAACCCTTAACCAGAGCTGGTCGGAAGAGTTGATCCATCAGTATGCATTGCTGGATGGAGGCGACAAGCGTGGGCGCCTTAAACAGACCGAAAAGTGGTTGCAGAAATATCCTGAAGATGCGGGTGTGCATCTGGCTATTGGCCGCTTGTGCCTGGCAGAAAAAATCTGGGGTAAAGCCAGGGAACACTTACAAACCAGTTTGCGTTATCGCCCTGATCGGGTAACTTATGCCACCCTTGGAGCTCTTAGTCAGAGGTTAGGTGAGCTGGAAGAAGCGGTTGATTGTTTTGCCAAAGCTTTGCAGATGTGTGAGAAGACTGTGGCTGAGCCTTCTGGTGCTGAGTGAATTAACTCGGTGCAAGCACAAGTCTTATGTCGAACCCAGAATCATATCGGCAGCTTTCTCAGCAATCATTATTGTGGGTGCGTTGGTGTTTCCGGCGATTAGCTCAGGCATGATGGAAGCATCAACGACTCTTAATCCATCAATACCATGAACTCTTAACTGTGGGTCAACCACGGCCATTGAGTCGACCCCCATTTTACAGGTGCCAACCGGGTGGTATATGGTTTCGGCTTTTTGGCGGATAAAATCCATTAGTTCAGCATCAGATTCGAGATCAGCTGCAGGCCAGATTGCCTTACCCCGAATCGGCTTGAAAACATCAGTTGCAAATAACTGTGTACCTAGACGAGCGCAGGCCAGAATTACTTTTTCGTCGTGTGGGTGGTTCAGGTAATTGGGACGAATGGCTGGTGCGGCCTGTGGGTTGGCAGACTTGATATGAATATTTCCACGACTCTTTGGGCGTAGCTGGCAGGCATGAATGGTCATGCCATAGCCAGGTAAGATGTTGCGGCCGTGATCATCTAGCTGGGCCGGCACAAAGTGACTCTGAATATCAGGGCGATTATCTTCAGCGTGCTCAGACAGCAGGAAGCCACCGGCTTCGGCAATATTAGAGCTTGCTGGGCCACCCCGGGTTAGCAGGTAGCGAATCCCGCTGGTGATTTCATTGATATGGTCGTAGGTAATTTTCTCACGGGTTTTAACCAAAGTGCAGATATCCAGATGGTCTTGCAAGTTTTCACCAACACCGGGTAACTCATGTAGAACTTCGAGGCTGTGCTGTTGCAGGGCTGTGCCTGCGCCGATACCTGATAGCTCCAGGAGTTGAGGGGAGTTTATCGCCCCGCCAGAAAGCAGCACTTCACCAGCGTAGCAGTATCCGGCTTTACCTTTGCGACTATACTGCACTCCAACTGCGCGATTACCATCCAGAATTACTTTCTCCACCATTGCTTGAGTAATGATGGTCAGGTTAGCGCGGTTTTTTGCCGGGTTTAAGAATGCTACAGCGGCACTACAGCGGCGGCCATATTTTTGGGTGACCTGGTAAAAACCAAAACCCCGTTGTTGGTCATTATTAAAGTCGGTTACGCGCAGGTAGCCTAGCTCTTCGGCGGCTTCCAGGTATTTATCTGAAAGTGGGCTGTGATAGCGCAAGTCTGATATTGAGAGCGGACCGCCAGCGCCATGATATAAGCTGGCCCCGTGTTGCTGATTTTCTGATTTAATAAAGTAAGGCAATACCGAAGTATAGTCCCAGCCAGGGTTCCCTGCTTGGGCCCAATTATCGTAATCTTTGCGATGGCCCCGGCAGTAACACATGGCATTGATAGAAGATGATCCGCCAAGTACCTTGCCCCGTGGCCAGTAAAGGCTACGATTGTTCAGCGCAGCCTCCGGTTCAGTAGTGTAGTTCCAGTTGATAGATTTTAGTTTCACCAGCTTCGCCAGGCCAGCAGGCATATGGATCAAGGGGTTCCAGTCTTTACCGCCAGCCTCAAGTAATAACACTCGATTATTTGGGTTTTCACTCAGGCGATTGGCAAGTACACAGCCAGCAGAGCCAGCACCAATGATGATGTAATCCCAATCAGGCTTGTTATTGCTTCCTTGCATAGTCGGCTTTGTTTCCATTTAGAATTCAGGCTTGAATCATACACCCGTTTGCTACTGTAGTAAGTCGGAAATTTACCTTTATTTATGCAAGCTCTTCGGCTTACCACATAAGTGGGTCATTTTATCCCCGTTTATAGGGTTTTTGTGGTGTTCAGAGTAGAATATGCGGATGAAGTACCGGCTTACAGTAAATATAAGTAGAAAATTGCGAGTGCAGCCATGTTCTTAACCAGAGCAGCCTTACATAACCGTGTAGCCGTGGCCGTGGCTGCAATATTGATAATCTTGTTTGGGGTGCTTTCTCTATTCCGTTTACCCATCCAGTTATCCCCGGAAATTGAGCGCCCGGTTATCTCTATCTCAACCAATTGGCGTGCCGCATCGCCGCGGGAGATTGAGTCTGAAATAATTGAGCCGCAGGAGAACACATTGCGCGGCTTGCCAGGTTTGCGGCTGATGTCTTCCAGCTCCTCGCGTGGCAGTGGTTCAGTCAATCTGGAGTTTGAAGTCGGCACTGATATGGGCCGAGCTTTGGTTGAAGTTCTAAATTCGCTAAACCAGGTGCCGCGTTATCCGGTAGATATTACCGAACCGGTAATCAGGGTTGGCGGCGGGGGTATGGGCGATACCATAGCCTGGTTTTCTGTGCGCACCAAGGCTGGTAACCCACGGCCAATTTCCAGTTACCAAGACTTTATAGATGATGTAATTCTTCCGCGCATGGAGCGTGTTGCAGGAGTGGCTAGCAGTGGCGCTTTTGGTGGCAGATCTGAGGAAATTAGAATTTCTTTTGACCCGTATCTGGCCGCCAGCCTGGGAGTAAATGTCACTACTATCGGCGGCCGGCTGGGTAACAACAAGGATGTCTCGGCGGGTTTTGCAGATGTAGGCAGGCGTCGCTACACTATCCGTTTTGCCGGCCAATATGATGTAGAGGTGCTCGGAGACTTGGTGCTGGAATGGCGTGATAATCATGCGGTACGCCTGCGCGATATTGCCACGGTAGAGAAAGTCCCACAAGATCGTGCCGGGGTGATCAGCCAAAATGGTGGCCCTTCGATTGCTCTGAATGTAACCCCGGAATCGGGAGTCAATGTACTCGAAGTAATGGCAGGAATAAAAGCTGCTGCCGCTGAACTTCAAGCCAGCCATCTTGATTCTGCCGGGCTTACTCTCACCCAGATGTACGATGAAACTATTTATATCAATTCATCCGTACGCATGGTCAGGAACAATCTGATTTTGGGGATGCTTTTGGCCATTGCGGTTTTATGGTGGTTCTTGCGTCGTTTTCGAGCCACTCTAATTGTGGCCATGGCGATACCATTGTGTTTGTTTGCTTCATTTATAGCCCTTGATATATTCGGGATGACGCTGAATATTATCTCATTAGCAGGATTGGCTTTTGCTACCGGGATGGTACTTGATGCCGCTATTGTGGTATTAGAAAATATATTCCGTCAGCGCGAGGCGGGCCGTAGCGGAGCTGAAGCTAGTTTGCGGGGCACAGGTCAGGTTTGGGGCGCTTTGTTAGCTTCAACAGTGACCACGGTAGCAATTTTTATGCCGGTGATTTTTTTACAAGATGAAGCCGGCCAACTATTTAAAGACTTGGCGCTAACAATCTCGGTTTCGGTAGTTGCTTCCCTGATAGTTGCCGTTAGTGTCTTGCCGGCAGCTGCAGCAAGCTGGATTCGTAAAGGCACGCTTGAGGATGAGCATCGTAGCTGGTGGCGAGCGATAACCGATAAAGTTATGTTGCTAACGGATACTGACAGGCGTCGGTGGATATGGATCTGTAGCTTGACTTTGGTGCCTGTTTTGCTAGCCCTGGCCTTGAAGCCGGCAGCGGATTATTTGCCTGAAGGCAAGCAAAATTTCGCCTTCGGCTTCCTGGTAACACCGCCAGGTTTGAATGTTGATACTGCCGAAGCCGAGCTAACCTCGGTGATTGATGCACGCTTTAGCCCCTACTTAAAAGATCAGCAACCGTTAATAAACAATTATTTTCTCGGTTATTTTGGTGGTGGTGGTTTTTTTGGCCTGCGCGCAGAAGACCCAGACGACATGGGTGAGATTATCACGCTGGTTAACAGCCAAATTATCCGTGGGTTTCCAGACACTTTTGGCTTTCTTTCACGATCCCCAGTATTTGGTGGAAGCAGAGGCGGTCGCAGCATCGCCCTGGATTTACAGGGCGATGACTTTGAATCTTTATTAGCCGCCGGTCAAGTTGGCTTTGGGGCGGTAATGCAGGCACTGCCAGGAGCCAATGTACGACCCTTGCCAGGCTTGGAACTAGCCGAGCCTGAACTTAAACTGATTCCTAATGACCGCCGGATTGCGGAAGTGGGCTGGAACCGGGAGGTGGTAGCCACTGCGATCAGAGCTTTGGGTTCAGGCGCGTTTCTGGGTGAGTACTTTGATGGCTTTAGGCGGTTAAATATTATCCTGCGGGCAGACCAGTGGAACACCCCGGAAGAATTAGAGGCGCTACCTTTAGTTACCCCATCTGGAGAAATCCAGACAGTTGGAGAGTTAGTTAAGGTAACCAGAACCGCAGGCCCCAGCGAGATTCGTCGGATTGATCGGCGGCGAACGCTGACTTTGCAGGTGACACCGCCACCGGGTATGCCGTTGGAAGTGGCTATAGATACATTGAAAGAGCAGGTAGTGCCCATAATCAACCCGCTGATGCCAGCAAATGGTGTAATTAGCTTCCATGGAACGGCCGAGGCATTGGGCGAAGCATTAAGAAGCATGGTGGGTAGTTTCGCTCTGGCCATCCTTATTCTTTACCTGCTGGTATCGGCACTATTCCAGTCTTTCAGAGATTCCTTGCTGGTAATTTTGACTATACCGATGGCCACTGTAGGTGGTATCTTCAGCCTGCGGATTATGGATCTGGCGCTCAAGTCCAGTGGTGGACAGGCGATGGATTTATTAACCATGATTGGTTTTGTTATTTTGCTTGGATTAGTGGTAAATAATGCAATTTTACTGGTGTATCGTGCCCGTGATGGTGAACGCGAAGGGATGTCCCGAAGAGATGCTGTAGAGTCGGCAGTACGCTTGCGCCTGCGGCCAATTTTAATGAGCACTATGACCAGTATTTTTGGGATGTTACCGCTACTGCTTATCCCCGGGGCTGGCACGGAGTTATACCGTGGAATGGCTGCTGTGATAGTTGGCGGGATGTTGGTATCAACAATATTTACCCTGATATTATTGCCCAGCTTGTTACGCATGAATGAGTCCAACCGTGAAAGTAAGGCAGCGGCGTTGGCTGGCACTTGAAATATATGAGAAATTAATGAATACAAGAGTAATCAATCTAAGTCTGTTATATCCGTTGGTGTTAGTTATGTCGCTTACCAGTTCGGTAGCATTGGCCCAGCGTGGAGCCCCGCCAGCACCGGTGGTGGTAGCTGAGGTTGAGTTGCGGACTATGGTGGCTACAGTAGTTATGCCAGGGACAGTGCTCTCGCGTGAAGATGCGCGTATTGCCACCGAAATTACCGGGCGTTTAATGTATATCGCCGATATTGGTACTGAGGTTGCCAAGGGTGATGTGTTGGCAGAAATTGATAATTCCCGGATTAAGCTGCAACTAGCAGAGCTAAAAGCTCAGGTTGCGCGAGCTAAAGCCCGTAAGGTCTTTTTGCAAGCAGAAGAAAAACGGATTATCCAGCTGTCGAAGAAAAAGCTTACTTCGGTTACGCTGGTGGAGCAGACTCGTGCCGACCGGCAGGCAGCCGATAGCGATTATGAAATTTCTAAGGTGCGCTTACAGCAAACTGCCGATGACCTGGAACGGAGCCACATTCGCGCACCTTTCCCCGGTGTGGTAGTTGCGCGTTTAAGTAATGTGGGTGAGCGGCTGGCGGTGGGCGATGAGGTACTACGACTGGTTAATTCTGGCTCGCTTGAAATAGTTACCAGAGCACCACTGCAATATATAGCCTTTAGCTCTCCGGGTGAAGAATTGTCGGTTACTGCTGGTGACCTGGATTTCAATGCTGTAATCCGCAGCTTAGTAGCTGTGGGTAATGAGCGCACCCATGTATTTGAGATGCGCCTGGATTTGCCCGCAAACTTTCTACCAATCGGTCAGACAGTAAGGGTTAGAGTCCCGGTTGCATCCCAGCGACAAGCTTTGGCCGTGCCTCGGGATGCTTTGGTGCTGCGTGGAACCGGCACTACTATTTCACTCATCAGTAATGGTGACAGTGCCCGTAAAGTGATGGTTACAACCGGCATAAGCGAGCTTGACTGGATAGAAGTTAAGGGTGACCTACAGGCGGGTGAGCAGGTGATTATTCGTGGTGCTGAACGGCTAAGGCCAGGGCAAAAAGTAAGTATTCAGAATAATAATGGTTCGCCAGACTCCACCCCACAGAGCTCAAGGTCGTATACTGATGACCTTGAGCTAGAGAGTAATGGTGATAATGTTACAGAAGAAACAGTCGACTGAAGTGGTCATTAGGCCCGCTGGAGTAAACCCTAACTATGTTTGAGCCAGTGGGGGCGATAGGGCGGGCGCTTAAAATTAAATCAGGCGAGTGGGCGCGCCTGCTGATCGCTTTCTTCTACTTTTTCTGCCTACTCAGCGGCTATTTTATGCTCCGGCCAATTCGTGGCGCAATCGCTGCTGCCGATGCTGATAACTTGCAGTGGTTATATACAGCAACCTTTGTTTCTATGTTGGCGTTGGTGCCAGTTTTTGGGTATTTGGTAAGCAATTTCAAACGCTCGCGCTTTGTTCCTGGTATATATTTTTTCTTCATTACCAATATAATTTTGTTCGCATGGTTATTTCGCGATGGAATGCCGGATATCTGGACTCAGCGGTTTTATTATGTCTGGATCAGTGTGTTCAATCTGTTTGTGGTGTCTATCTTCTGGAGTTTTATGGCCGATATTTTTCGGGCCGGTCAAGCTCAGCGGTTATTTGGTACTATCGCTGCAGGCGGTAGCCTGGGCGCAGTATTCGGACCATTAGTCACTGGTAATATCGCTGCCAGCGTAGGCAACAGTGGCTTAATGCTGATTGCGGCTGGGCTGATAACGATAGCTACGCTGGCTGCCATTTATCTTGGTGGGCACAGTGAGGCCAGGGATCGTGGTGCGCGTCCAGAGTCAGTTATCGGTGGGAGTATTTGGGAAGGCGCGATTAAAGTATTCAGTTCAAAGTATCTAATTCTTATTTGCCTGTTAATGTTACTGCATAACCTTACCTCTACCTTCTTGTATAACGGCATGGCGTTAATGGTTAGAGAACAGATTCCAGAGGTCGGCGCTGCGCGCACGATATTCTTCAGCAACATTAACCTCATGGTTAACCTGATAGCCTTTGTTTTACAATTCTTGCTTACTTCCAGAATAGTTGCCTGGTTGGGGATGCCCAAAACCATGGTCTTGATGCCGATGATTCTGGCAGCTGGCATGGTGGTGCTTGGTAGCTCGCTAACCTTGGTGTTATTTGCCTCGGTGCAAATTGCCCAGCGCTCTCTTAACTATGGCTTGGTCGGACCGATCAAAGAAATGCTATTTACAGTAGTCGAACGGTCTACCAAATATAAATCCAAAAACTTTATTGATACAGTCGTCTATCGCGGTAGCGATGTTGCCGCTAGCTGGATATTCAAAGGCTTGATCGTAATCGGCTTGAGTTTAAGCCAAATTGCCCTGGTATTTATTCCGGTGCTGGCAATCTGGGCTTATGTGAGTTGGCAGCTTGGCAGTTTATATGAGCAAAAGGTCAAACAACAAAATTCCGCCAACCGCTAGGGTGTGGCTAGATTTAAGATCCAGCCAGATTTCCAGACTTTTCAGGGATTGTAGGCTCGCTACCGTCTCTAGTGGCGCGGTAATGTGGCGACATAATTTCTACCCCGGCATTCTGGAAACTGTCAAGGATGTTTGCGTGCAGGTCTGAATAGATTGTTGACATGCGGTTAGGCCGTTTGGTGGTTACATTAAGCTCGTATTCTATATAGTAATCATCAAGCGCTGTTTGTAACACATATGGTGCTGGTTGCTCCTCTACATATTCAGTTTTCTTGGCTGCATACAGCAGTAATTTTTGAACTTGTTGCCAGTTAATGTCATAACCTATTGTGATTGTGGTGTGCAGGGTTACCCCGGATTGTTCAGCCTGAGAGCTAAAATTAACTATATGACTATTCATAACCGTAGCGTTAGGTATCGAGACTTCGGTTTTCTTTGGTGTGAGAATGCGGGTTACAAAGCTAGAGCGCTCAATTACCCGGCCCTCGGTATCATTTATTTTAATTCGGTCGCCGACCTTAAATGCCCGTGTATAAGTTATCACTATGCCAGCGACAACATTTGCCACCGCCGAGGTTGACCCCAGGGACAGCAAAACCCCCAGAAAGATTGAAACGCCCTGAAAGGCCGGTGACCCGGAACCTGGCAGGTAAGGGAAAACCACAACTACCGTAAGGGCAATGATTAGAACCTTTAGCAGGCTAAAAGTTGTGTGTGCCCAAATAAATCAGCAAACAGGCCGTGAAGCTTGTTTAGTGCAGTTTCTGTCATGGTAATATCCCAGTTCCTCACCTCAGTGACCCCAGTATATCAAAAGCGATAGGTCTTCTATAGTCCTCAGCAAGTATTGCCAGCTAAACTCACGGTTAATGATACAAAAGAGTATCATGTACAGGCAGAGAATAAAAAGTCAGGAAAAATATGCAACAGCGTAGACGCACAAAAATAATAGCAACAGTTGGCCCGGCCTGTGAGTCAGTGGCGATGCTTTGCGAGTTGATTGAGGCTGGGGTAGATGTATTCCGCATCAACCTCTCGCACGGTAGTTCTGATGAGCAGCGAGCGCGCGCTAAAAGCATTCGCGAGGCTGCCAGGATTAGTGGCAAGGAAGTTGCATTGTTGGCAGACTTGCGCGGTCCCAAAATCCGGATCGAGCGCTTCGCAAATGGTCAGGTTGAACTGCACATCGGCGCCGAGTTTAGACTTGATGCGGGCAATCCTGGCATTATCGGCGATGAAAATATTGTTGGGGTAACCTATCCTAACCTGCCCGATGATGTGCGCCCGGCAGATGTGTTGTTGCTTGATGATGGCCTGATTACTATGCGGGTGAAATCAATAGAAGGTCGCGTAGTTGTTTGTGAAGTAATCAACGGAGGTGTTTTAGGTGACCGCAAAGGTCTAAACTTGGCAGGCGGTGGTTTATCGGTTCCAGGTTTGGTCGCCGAAGACATAGCCGACATTCCGTTGGCTGCAGAAATGGATGTGGACTACCTGGCGGTGTCTTTTCCGCGCAATGCTGAGGATATGCATAAGGCGCGTAAGTTGTTGCGGGAAGCTGGTAGCAATGCCTCGGTGGTATCAAAAATAGAGCGGGTAGAAGCAATTAATAATTTGGAGTCTGTGATTGATGCCTCAGAAGCGGTATTGGTTGCGCGCGGTGATCTGGGGGTCGAGATTGGCGATGCTGAATTGCCCGGCTTACAGAAAAAAATAATCCAGATGTCACTGAACCAGAACCAGGTGGTTATCACCGCTACCCAAATGTTACAGTCAATGATTGATAACCCGGTACCTACTCGGGCAGAAGTTTTGGATATTGCCAATGCAGTGATTGATGGCAGCGATGCGGTGATGCTGTCGGCTGAAACTGCAGTTGGGAAGTATCCAGTTAAAGCTGTAGAAGCCATGCACCGAGTCTGTCTGGGTGCGGAGCGGCATGTAGCCTCGGTTGCCTCGCATGATAAGCTCAATGTTCGCTTTGAGCGTATCGACCAGGCCATTGCTATGGCAGTTATGTTTACGGTGCAGAATGTCCCGGTTCAGGCGATTGTCTCGTTAACCGAATCAGGCTCTACTGCTCAGTGGTTATCCAGAGTCAGTAGCTCAGTACCAATATTTGCCCTTTCACCAAACTCGCAGAGTCGCCGGAAGATGGCGATGTTCAAAAATGTTTACCCCATTGACCACAGCTGGCCAGAGGGTTTCAATAACTCTCAGATAGCCCAGGATGCGATTCAGCGATTATTTGAAGATGGTGTTTTAACTGCAGGCCAAAGAGTAGTATTTACCATGGGTGAGGAATTAGGTATGCAAGGTGGTACTAACACATTGCGTTTGCTGAAAGTTGGTACACAAGGGGCACCGGAGTATCACCCGGAATTGGACTTGCGCTAAACTATTCCGCCAGGATAGCTCTGTATAGTTGCTCAAAATCGGGCCTTAATCAAGCAAGGGATACATATGAAAACATGGATTAGTAAATGGCTAATGTTTGTATCAGCGGGTCATACTGTTGTGGCAGTAATGTTATTTGGTGCTATTTACATGGAAATGATTTCGGCCGGCTTGTTCGCTACTGTAAATTCTGAAATAACTGCTGCCGCAGCATGGTTTTTATTGTTTGGGATGCTGTTATTTATAACCAGCCTGCTTATGTTTTTTATTGAAAAACACGATGCACTAGAAATACCAAATTCAATTGCTGTGTTGCTTTTTATATTAACTACAATTGGCGTAATTTTAATGCCTGCTTCAGGTTTCTGGTTGGTGTATCCAGCCGTAATAGCAATTGCATATAAAAATAAAAAGTTGAAAAATGGAATTCCTTGATTTGACTAAAAAGGCTTCTGCTATCTGTATCACTAAACCCCGCTGGGCCTGATTAGGTGCTGAAATCACAGTGGAGAAGTCTGGCATTGTCTAGGCAAGGCCTGTCCTCGCAGCAGCAGTTTGGCACCGGCCTATCGGGGACGCGTAGCGCAATCGAACACCTTGGCTATGTGCAAATTGATACGATCTCAGTGGTAGAGAGAGCTCATCACCATGTATTGTGGAGTCGGGTGCCGGGCTACGAGCTAACCCACTTGAATCAGCTGATCAGTGAGCAGCACATTTTTGAGTATTGGTATCATGCTGCGGCGTATCTACCAATGCGCGATTATCGTTATGCGCTGCCGCATATGCTGTCGATACGTAATGGTGAAAACCGCTACTATAACAATGTCGACAAACGCCTGATGAAGGAGATCCTCGCCCGCGTGAGTGCTGAGGGGCCATTACGGTTGCGTGATCTCGACAAGGGAAACAAGCCCAAGGGTGGTTGGTGGCATATGGGGCCGGTTAAGCGCGCCCTGGAAAAACTTTTTATGCAGGGCGACCTGATGATATGCCGCCGCAATGGCATGGAGAAGATCTATGACCTCGCCGAGCGCTGTTTGCCGGATGACATCGACTTGAGCCTACCTACGCAGATTGAATATGCATCTTATTTATTCGACACCACACTTAGGGCGCACGGCATTTTCACCTGGAAGCAACTATTGCACCTGAAAACGGGTAAACCTTTGCGCCAGGCGATGGCTAAAATTCTAGATGAGCGTATCGAAGCTGGGGTGGTGAAAGCACTAGGCAAGGTTAGTGCGCCAACTGCCTATGTGGATATTCAGGCACTCGAACAAGTCCCGATAACTGGAAGCGCGCTAAAGGTACTATCCCCATTCGATAACTTGGTGATTCATCGTGATCGCTTGAGTATGCTGTTCGGCTTTGACTACAGGATTGAATGCTATGTCCCTGCGCCTAAGCGCGTGTTCGGTTATTTTTG
>JAJRYF010000120.1 GCA_024275935.1 Gammaproteobacteria bacterium
CCGTTGTTTAATGGTGGTCAATAGCGTTTAGCAGGCCATTACTTCGAATGGCTTTTGGGCGGGCTTGGCAGTGTTAATTATTTGCTTGTTGTTTCCTGCGATAACCCAGGGCACCACAAACAGTCATCAATCATAGAGTGTAAAGTGGTAATGAATCAGTCACAGAATCATACGTCAGACCATCAACAGGCTCCAACACCTTTGCCGAGCCAGCAGGCCATGAGTGCCGGCACTTTGTTAGACAGTAGCGTCAATCTAGCCGACTATATCGGTGTGTTGCTTGAGTATAAGTGGCTGATCCTCATACTGACCATACTGTCGACGTTAGGAGGCGGTTTTTTTGCCGCACTGTCGGTGCCAATTTATCAAACCGATGTTTTGCTACAGGTAGATGAAAAACAATCTTTAGGGATGGCTGCCTTGAGCGATGTGACGGGGCTATTTGAAGGCGAGGTCTCCACCACCGATGAGATAGAGATTCTTCGTTCTCGCATGGTGTTAGGCGGTGCTGTTACAAAATTAGGGCTGGAAATCAGTGCTAAACCCAAGTATTTCCCTTATATTGGCCGAGGCATTGCCCGTCGTTTTGATGGAGCCATTGGCGTCGCCAAACCGTGGTTAGGGCAAAAAGAGTATGCCTGGGGTGGTGAGAAAATTAACGTTGAAACGCTAGAGATGCCAGAAAATATGATAGGACAAGCGTTGACGTTGGTGGCCGGGTCTGCAGGCAGTTATCAAATTTTAGACAGCGCGGGTCAGCATTTTCTCGATGGTCAGGTAGGTGCTCGGGCAGAAGCGCGCCTGGGTGATGAAAATCCGTTTCGTTTGTTTGTTTCCAACCTGAAAGCCCGCCCAGGGTCCCACTGCATCATCAAACGAAATGCGCCAAGTACGGCGGTTAGGGCTTTGAAAAGTGGCTTTTCGGTCTCAGCCAAGGGTAAGAATTCCGGTATTTTAAGCCTTGTTTACACCGGTGCAGATAAAGTGCAACTTCCCACCGTACTCAATACCATTGCCGATATTTATGTGCGTCAAAATGTAGAACACAATTCTGCTGAAGCCGAAAAATCGCTGTTCTTTCTGGCCAAACAGCTGCCACCGCTTAAGGAGCGCGTGAATGCGGCAGAGGATGCCTACAATGCTTATCGTATTGAACATGGTTCTATTGACTTGGCCTATGAAACCAGCGCGGTGCTAACGGGGTTGGTGGGCCTTGATTCTGAGTTATCTTCACTGCAGCAAAAACGGGATGAATTGCGGCAAAGATTTAAAGAGATCCACCCTACCATTCTGACCCTGGATAAGAATATAGAACAGCTGCAAAAGCAAAAGAGCGTGTTGGAGAAACAGGCTGATAAATTACCCAATACTCAGCAGGATATTTTGCGTCTGTCCAGAGATGTGAAAGTCAATACTGCGCTTTATACCAAACTACTGAATACCTCCCAGGAGCTAAGGGTCGCGAAAGCGGGCATGGTTGGGAATGTACGGATTATCGACTATGCTGCTGCACCCAACCCGATTAAGCCCAAGAAGCAGTTGATTGTTACTATTGCATTTATGACTGGCTTGCTAGGCGGGATTCTCATGGCACTCATATTACGGTCATTCAAAGGTGGTGTGGAAGATCCGAATGAACTTGAGAGGGTGCTAGGGCTTTCAGTCTATGCATCAGTCATGCATAGCGATAACCAGACAAAAATGACCAAGAAGCGCAAAGAAAACAATAATAATATCGGTATTTTGGCTGAGCTTGCACCC
>JAJRYF010000121.1 GCA_024275935.1 Gammaproteobacteria bacterium
GATAACTGGAAGCGCGCTAAAGGTACTATCCCCATTCGATAACTTGGTGATTCATCGTGATCGCTTGAGTATGCTGTTCGGCTTTGACTACAGGATTGAATGCTATGTCCCTGCGCCTAAGCGCGTGTTCGGTTATTTTTGCCTACCAATTCTGTATGGCGACAAGCTCATCGGTAGAATTGACTGTAAGGCGTATCGAGCCGACCAGCGTCTTGAGGTTTTAAGCTTTAACTTGGAGGATGACAAGCTCAATCGTGATGAGTTTTTCCCTGCGTTAAGCGCCGAACTACAAAGGTTTGCAGATTTCAATAAGTGTCCGCTACTTGATGCGGGCGTAGTTGTTGCGCAGGGTAATTAATAGTTGCGCCCTGGTAAATTTTGAGTAATGGAATAAAACCAGCAGAGCCAAGGTAGCCAGAGGTCGTCTAAATAGTTTCGGATTTCGGTTGCCAATAATATGAGTCAGCTCGAGTACACTCGGGGATATAGATAATTTCTTCATAAACGCCTAAAATAACTGGCTAGCCGGGTTGCTTTGCAATCTTTCAATAATTAGTCGGAGATATTTTATGGATGTTACCTCACTTGTATCAACTGCCCAGGCCATGGTTGCCGATGGTAAGGGGATTTTAGCCATTGATGAAAGTCATGGCACTATTAAAAAACGCTTTGATTCCATTGGGGTTGAGTGTACTGAAGAAAATCGACGTGACTACCGGGCCATGCTTTTGTCAACGCCGGGCTTGGGCGAGCGCATTTCAGGTGCGATTTTGTTCGATGAAACCCTGCGCCAGTCGACGGCGGACGGCAAGCTTTTGGTTGAGCTAATGAATGAGGCCGGAATTATTCCGGGGATTAAAGTAGATACTGGCGCTCACCCCTTAGCCAACCACCCCGGTGAACTAGTTACTGAAGGCCTGGACGGTTTGCGCGCCAGACTGAAAGAATATGCCAGCATGGGTGCACGCTTTGCCAAGTGGCGGGCAGTTATCAGCATCAGCGAAGCTACGCCTTCAGATGCTTGCATCAATGCCAACACTCACGCCCTGGCTCGTTATGCCGGTTTGTGCCAGGAAGCAGGTCTGGTGCCGATGGTAGAACCAGAGGTGTTGATTACCGGTGATCACTCGCTGGAAGATTGCTATGAAGTGACAGTGCTGGTACTACGACGCTTGTTTGAGCAGCTGTATGACCAGAATGTATTGCTGGAAGGCACAATTCTCAAAGCCAGTATGGTAATTTCCGGTGATGCTGCAACTGAGCGTGCTGGTTACAATGAAGTAGCCGAGGCCACCGTAGATTGTTTGCTGCAGACTGTACCTGCATCTCTGGCTGGGGTGGTTTTCCTCTCTGGTGGGCAGGGCGATGAAGAAGCTACTGTACACTTAGATGCGATGAACAAACTGGGTGTATTCCCTTGGCCGCTGAGTTTCTCATACGGGCGTGCCTTGCAGGCCCCGCCGTTGGCTGAATGGGGTAAAGACCCGGCCGCTAATATCAGTAGTGCGCAGGCCAAGTTGGCGCACCGCGCGCGCATGAATGGTTTGGCGACAACGGGTGAATATGACTCCGGTATGGAAACTGAGTAAAGCAGTGTTTGGCTGGCAGGTGATAGATAAATGAGTGATAAGAAATCAGATGCAACTGATGCGGGTGCCGATACTGCATTACGGGAAGCTGCGCTCGAGTATCACCGCTATCCAGTACCGGGCAAGATTCAGGTGGTGGCAACTAAAGCACTTACTACCAAAAAAGATTTATCTCTGGCGTATTCCCCCGGGGTAGCAGCCGCTAGCGAGTTAATTGCCGCAGACCCGCTTGAGGTCAGCAATATGACCGCTCGCGGTAATTTGGTGGCGGTAATTACCAACGGCACTGCGGTGCTGGGCCTGGGAGATATCGGCCCACTGGCAGCCAAGCCGGTAATGGAGGGCAAAGGGGTGTTATTCAAGAAATTTGCCGGTATTGATGTTTTTGATATCGAGATTGATGAAAAAGACCCACAAAAATTGATTGATATAATTGCCTCGCTAGAGCCTACCTTTGGGGGTATCAACCTAGAAGACATCAAAGCCCCAGAGTGCTTTAAAGTAGAAGCCGCGCTTAAACAGAGGATGCAAATCCCGGTGTTTCATGATGATCAGCACGGTACCGCAATTATTACCGCCGCTGCAATGATTAATGCATTACATATTCTGGACAAGTCGATTGAAGATGTAACCCTGGTTGCATCTGGCGCTGGCGCGGCCGGAATAGCTTGTTTGGAGATGTTGGTATCTTTAGGTTTGCGTCACGAAAATATTACCGTCTGTGACCACCACGGCGTGATCTATAAGGGGCGGGATAAAGATATAGAGCCGCGCAAGGAAGCATTTGCGCGCCCAACTGATGCAGTAAAAACGCTTGCCGAGGCCATCGTTGGTGCGGAAGTATTCCTGGGCGTATCTGTAGGCGGGGTGTTGAGCAAAGAAATGGTTGCTACCATGGTTGAGAGACCAATAATATTTGCCATGGCTAACCCCAGCCCCGAAATTCGCCCAGAAGATGCGATGCAAGTAAGGCCGGCTGCAATTATGGCAACTGGGCGTTCTGACTATCCTAATCAAGTAAATAATGTTTTATGTTTCCCCTTCTTGTTCAGAGGTGCGCTGGATGTTGGCGCAACTGCAATAAATACTGAAATGGAACTGGCCTGTGTGTATGCGCTGGCGGAACTGGCACGCAAAGAGGCAGGAGACCTGGGTGCAGCCTATGGCAATGAAAATTTATCTTTTGGCCCTGATTATTTGATTCCAAAGCCCTTTGACCCGCGGTTACTGGCGCATTTAGCGCCAGCGGTAGCCCAGGCGGCTATGGATAGCGGCGTGGCTACCAGACCAATAGCGGATATGGCAGCTTATAATGAGAAACTCAATCAGTTTGTGTATCGCACCGGCTTATTGATGAAGCCGATTTTCGATGCCGCCAAGGCCGACCCAAAACGGGTGGTTTTTGCCGAAGGTGAAGAAACCGTAGTACTGCGGGCTGTACAAACTATAGTTGATGATGGTCTGGCAGTGCCAATATTAGTAGGTCGGCCCAGCGTAATCACCAACCGAATAGAAAGACTAGGCTTGCGGATTACGCCGGGTGAAGATTTTGAGATAACCAACCCGGAATCTGATCCGCGCTTTCGTCAATATTGGCAAACCTACCACCGGATAAATGCTCGCAAGGGCATTTCCCCAGATACTGCCAAAGCTATAGTCCGTACCCGCAATAGCGTAATTGCCGCGTTGATGGTTGAGTGTGGTGAAGCAGATGCTTTGATTACCGGAGTAGTGGGTCGTTATCGCAAGAAGCTGGAATATGTAATTGATGTAATTGGGCGTTTTCCAGGCTGCGCCACTTTGGGTTCAATGGCGGTTTTAAGCACAGACCACGGCTCGATTTTCATAACTGATACTCATGTAAATGAAGACCCGGATGCAGAAACCATAGCTGATATAACCCTGATGGCGGCTGAGAAAGTTCGCCTGTTTGGAATCAAGCCCAAGGTAGCACTGATCTCTCATTCAGCCTTTGGCTCCCACACCGATACCAGTGCCACTAAAATGAGTAAGGCGCTGGAGCTTATTCGGCAGCGCGATCCTGAGTTGGAGATTGATGGCGAGATGCCGGCAGATATGGCTTTGTCGGAATTTTATCGTAAACTGGTATTGCCCGAAAGCAGCCTGCATGGGCGGGCTAATTTATTGGTTATGCCGAATCTGGACTCAGCCCATATAGCTTTTAATCTTGCCAGAGTGCTAACTGAAGGGGTCACCATTGGGCCAATTTTAATGGGTGGTGGTAAGCCAGCGCATGTATTATCACCATCAGCAACTGTTCGCAGATTGGTTAATATGACTGCAATTGCAGTAGTCGAAGCCCAGCAGTTTGGCATGGCCACGCCGGGATGCCAGCCACAATTAAAAATATAGCCGCCTGCAAAATAGTAGTCAGGATAGGTACAGGGAATTATCAATGAGCAATACTGAAAACTCACAAACACGCGATATCGACCAGCAAGAAACTAATGAGTGGCTGGATGCACTTGAAGCCCTGATTAGTAAGCACGGGCCGGAGCGGGCGCATTTTATTATTGAGAAATTGGTAGATAAGACTCGTCGCTCTGGCGGTCATTTGCCCTATGATGCGACCACTGCGTATATTAATACTATCCCTACCAACAATCAGGAGCCACTGCCAGGAGATGCGGAAATGGAGCGCCGTATTCGCTCTATTATTCGCTGGAATGCAATGGCAATAGTGTTACGCGCCAGTAAGCGCGGCGGTGAGCTAGGTGGGCATATTGCCAGTTTTGCTTCGGCGGCAACCCTTTACGATGTCGGTTTTAATCATATTTTTCGTGGTGCGGAGCATGCCGGTGGCGGAGATTTGCTTTATCTGCAAGGGCATTCCTCCCCTGGTATCTATGCGCGTGCCTACCTTGAAGGACGGATTTCAGAAGCGCAAATGAATTTGTATCGGGAAGAAGTTGATGGCAAGGGCCTGTCTTCTTATCCGCATCCATGGCTGATGCCAGATTTCTGGCAGTTTCCGGTGGTTTCTATGGGTCTGGGGCCAATTATGGCTATCTATCAGGCTCGGTTCCTGAAATATTTACACAATCGTGGCCTGGCAGACACCAGTGATCGGAAAGTATGGTGTTTTATCGGTGACGGTGAGACCGATGAGCCGGAATCGCTAGGTGCGATTTCTCTAGCTGGTCGGGAAAAACTGGATAACCTGATCTTTGTAATCAATTGTAATTTACAACGCTTAGATGGCCCAGTGCGCGGCAATAGTAAAATTATTCAAGAACTGGAAGGTGCTTTCCGCGGCTCCCAGTGGAATGTGCTTAAAGTAATTTGGGGTTCATATTGGGATCCATTATTAGCACGGGATGTTGATGGCTTGTTGCATAAACGCATGGCAGAAGCGGTAGATGGCGAGTATCAAAATTACAAAGCCAAAGGCGGCGCTTATACTCGCGAGCACTTTTTTGGTAAATACCCGGAGTTAAAAGAAATGGTGGCGCAGATGTCAGATGATGACATCTGGCGCTTGAATAGAGGCGGCCATGACCCGTATAAAGTGTATGCAGCTTACCATCAGGCAATCAATCATAGCGGGCAGCCAACTGTTATTTTGGCGAAAACAGTCAAAGGCTACGGTATGGGTAAGTCCGGTGAGGCATTAAATGCCACCCATCAACAAAAGAAAATGGATATTGATTCAGTTCGGCAATTCCGCGACCGCTTCAATGTGCCCATAAGTGACGAAGAGCTGGAGTCGGTACCTTTTTATCATCCGGGCGAAGATAGTCCGGAAGTTGAATATATGCAAGCCCGGCGGGCGGCCCTCGGTGGGCACTTACCCAAGCGGATAGATAACGCCCCAGCACTGCCGGCGCCTAAGCTATCGGCATTTGAATCGGTGATGAAAGCCAGCGGGGAGCGGGAAATATCCACGACTATGGCTTTTGTCAGGCTGTTGGCAATTATCTTGCGCGACCCGACACTAAAAGATTTTATAGTCCCAATTGTTGCGGACGAGGCCCGCACCTTCGGCATGGAAGGCATGTTCCGGCAGCTGGGGATATATTCTTCAGTAGGGCAATTGTATGAGCCAGTAGATTCAGACCAACTGATGTTTTATAAAGAAGAAGTGACTGGGCAAATTTTGCAAGAAGGCATAACTGAGGCTGGTGCTTTTTCATCTTGGCTGGCAGCGGCAACTTCGCATGCAACCAATCAGCAGCAGATGATTCCATTCTTTATTTATTACTCGATGTTTGGATTTCAACGCTTTGGTGATTTGGCCTGGGCGGCTGGTGATATGCGCGCCCGTGGGTTTTTAATTGGCGGCACATCCGGCAGAACCACACTTAATGGCGAAGGCTTGCAGCATGAAGATGGTCATTCGCATATATTGGCGGGGACTAACCCTAATTGCGTTTCTTATGATCCGACTTTTGCTTACGAACTGGCAGTAATTCTTCAAGATGGTATGCGGCGGATGTATCAGGAGCGCGAAGACAAGTTTTATTATATTACAGTTTTGAACGAAAATTACTCACACCCGGCAATGCCAGAAGGTGCTGAGGAGGGTATCCGCAAAGGCCTGTATTTGTTCCGCCAGGCTAGCGGAGGACAACATCGGGTACAGCTTATGGGCAGTGGTTCCATTTTGCGTGAGGTGATAGCAGCAGCTTCGATTTTGGAGCAGGAATTTAATGTGGCAGCTGACATTTGGTCAGCCACCAGTTTCAACGAGCTCCGCCGTGATGGCTTTGAAGCTGTTCGGGTGAATCGTCTCAATCCAGAAAAAGAACCCCGTATGCCGTGGGTAACCCAGTGTTTGAATGATGCTGAAGGCCCGTTAATTGCGGCCACAGATTATGTCAGAAATTATGCTGATCAGATTCGGGCCTTTGTGCCGCAGAAGGACTTTGTAGTTCTGGGTACGGATGGTTTCGGGCGCTCTGACAGGCGTGAAAAATTGCGCCAATTCTTTGAAGTTGACCGTTTCCATGTGGCTTATGCGGCATTATTTGCACTTTATCGTCAGGGCGCGGTATCGCAGACTGAAATCCTGGCTGCTCGTGAAAAACTTGGAATTAAACCGGATGCACCACATCCATGGACTGTGTGAGAGGCTGGAGTTTGAGATGAGCGAGTTATTAGAAATCAAAATTCCTGATATTGGCGACTTCGATGGCGTGGATGTTATTGAAGTGCTAATGAGTGAAGGCCTGGAGGTTCGCAAGGAAGACTCCTTGCTGACTTTGGAAAGCGATAAAGCCACCATGGAAATCCCATCGCCTGAGAACGGCATAATTAAAGAAGTCAGGGTGGGCATGGGTGATGTGGTTAAAGAGCACGATGTGGTGGCTATTTTAGAACTGACTGCAGGCAGTGCTGATGCCGAAGTAACTGAGCCGACAGAGGCAGCGGTAGAGCCAGATAAAGAACCGGAGCCAAGCAAGGCACCAGAAGCAGAACCAGTTCGCGAGCCAGCACCGGTCGCCAAAGTACAGCCTGAGCCGAACACAAGCGGTGGGGTACTGCCTTACGCCAGCCCGTCTGTGCGCCGTTTTGCCCGCGAGTTGGGAGCAGATTTGACCCGGATAGCGGGTACTGCCAAAGCTGGTCGAATCACTCGTGATGATGTTAAAGCTTTTGTAAAACAATCTTTGCAAGGTGGCGCGCAGTCATCTACTACTGGTGGTTTGAACTTAAATCTGCCACCAATGCGTGAGCTTGATTTTAGTAAATTTGGTGAAATTGAAACCCAGGCTCTGACCCGGATTCAGAAAATTTCCGGGCCAGTGCTGGCGCGTAATTGGATTACCATTCCGCATGTTACCCAGTTCGATGAGGCCGACATTACCGAAATGGAGACTTTCCGCAAGACTAATCAGGAGCTGGCTAAACAACGGGGCACTAAGTTGACTCCATTGGCATTTTTAATTAAAGCCAGCGTGGCAGCCTTAAAAGAGTTTCCGCGGTTTAATTCATCCCTTAGCAACGATGGTGAAAGCCTGGTGCTGAAAAACTATTTCCATATTGGAGTTGCAGTAGATACTCCAAACGGTCTGGTAGTCCCGGTATTGCGAAATTGTGAACAAAAAGGCTTGCTGGAGCTAGCCGCAGAATTAGCTGAGGTTTCTCAGCGGGCGCGGGATGGCAGGCTTACGCCAAGAGATTTGCAAGGCGGGTGTTTTTCTATCTCCAGTCTGGGCGGCATTGGCGGGACTGCCTTTACGCCTATCATTAATGCTCCGGAAGTCGCTATTTTGGGGGTTTCACGCGCATTTATGAAACCCATTTGGAATGGCATGGAATTCCGGCCGCGAATGATGATGCCACTATCGTTATCTTACGACCACAGGGTAATTGATGGCGCCTCAGCGGCACGCTTTACCCGCTATCTGGCAGATATGTTGGCAGATATTCGTCGTGTAATGCTGTAGGGGCAAAGCTTGGAGCCAGCCGCAAATGTAATGCGTAAATCATCCAGAGTTATGCTTTGGTTGGCGATGGCGGTACTCTTGGGTAGTCTTACCTGGTTGTTTGATTTATTAGGCGCTGGGGGCAAGTCTCAGCAGTTAAGAGTCAGCGGTACTGCGGTTAGTATTACTGCCGATCGTGCCGGGCACTATCGGGCACCAGGTGAAATAAATGGTCATAGTGTTGATTTTTTGCTAGATACCGGTGCTACCAGCGTAGCAGTACCGGCGGCTTTGGCTGAACAATTAGGCTTACGGCGCGGCCCTGAAGTGCAGCTACAAACAGCTAATGGCATTGGCCGGGGTTACCTGACCCGGATAGATCAAGTAAGGCTGGGTACAATCCAGGTGAGTAATGTCAGTGCGGTAATAAGTGATGGTTTAGGTGGTTAAGTTTTACTGGGCATGAGCTTTTTGCGGCATTTGAGTTGGAGCCGTACCCAAGATGAATTACGGTTAACGCCGGTCTCTAACACTACGCCGGAAAGGAATTAAAATGCAAGATAAAATTGAAATTAGAGTCCCGGATATCGGTGATTTTGACAGTATTCCGATTATTGAGGTTTTGGTCTCCGCGGGCGATAAAATTAGCGCCGAGCAATCCTTGATTACTCTGGAAAGCGACAAAGCTACTATGGAGGTTCCAGCGCCGCAGGCAGGCACAATTATTAGCCTGGAAGTAGCTCTGGGGGATCAGGTCACTACGGGTGATTTGATTGCAATTTTAGAAGCCAGCGAAGTAAGCACAGCAGGGGAAAAGGAAAAGTTAGAATCAGAACCAGAACCAGAACCAGAACCAGAACCAGAACCAGAACCAGAACCAGAACCAGAACCAGAACCAGAACCAGAACCAGAACCAGAACCAGAACCAGAACCAGAACCAGAACCAGAACCAGAACCAGAAC
>JAJRYF010000122.1 GCA_024275935.1 Gammaproteobacteria bacterium
GTTACTAATACTTATGGGGCTGGTGCAATTGGAAAAAAATCAAATTAGAGCACCATACAAGTTTAGCTTAGCAACTGGCGGAGCTTCCTACGCCCTGTACCTAAGCCATACAATTTTTCTTGCGATATCGATGAAACTCGGCTTAAACAGCGCACTAACCGACCTGCCTCCATGGAAAGTACAAAGCCTGTTTTCGATATACGCATTGCTAATGGTAGCCATTAGTGTGTTGCACTATATTAAACTAGAGAAACCGTTGCATCGCCGGTTTAAGGCGTGGCTATATGTTAGTTAACATTGCCGAATAACTGACTTACTCCGCCCAGTGGATCTGGCAGCAAAGCTGCGCCCCAAGTTTGGCATATGTCGCTTAAGATTTCATCTCTCTCATTTTCATGGTCTTTATAGCCACTCTCGAGGACAAACTGATAGCGGAGATCAACAGTGTTATCGGTAACCAATCAAGGACATCCACAAACCAAAATGTAGCGGCAGAACACGGACAACCACATTCTTTGTTATACTGACGCCCCAACACACAGCGTTGAAATTACTAAATTGAAAACTACTAAATTGAAAATTACTAAATTGAAAATTACTTACTATGTGATTCTGGTATCAATGCTGGTCTCTATGAGCTTGGGCGCAACTGAGTCAGAGAAAACAGCACCAGCGGAAGGAACATGGACAATCGTGAATTACTGGTCAGAATGGTGTGCGCCATGCCGCAAAGAAATCCCGATGTTCAACAAACTTAACCAGCAACTGGCAGCTAGCAATGTGACAATTGTTGGTGTTAACTTTGATGAGGATTCCAGAGATGAGACCCTAAAAATTGCCGAAAAAATGGGCGTAGATTTCCCCACGCTGACGATGGAAGAGGTTAATATCCTGAACTTGAAGGCACCAATTGTATTACCAACAACCTATATTCTGTCGCCAAAAAATGAAGTGATGGCGAAATTGCTCGGTGAGCAAAGTGCAGAGGATATATTGAAACAACTGGCCCTGCTTAACCTGCCAGTTAAAACAAACCAGGTTTCCACGAAACAAACAGGTAATTGATTCTTATGAAGAGCTTAATGAGTGCTGGGTCTATGAAAGTAATATTCGCATTTTGTATCGGCCTGTCGGTGCAAACTACAACTGCGTTTGCCGGTCAAACCGAGATTGAATTAATAACATCACCTGCAACTGCAAACAGCAGCCTGTCAAGAGTTGTGGCAGATCGCAAAGGCCGACTGTATTTGTCCTGGGTAAGCCAGGATGGCTCGATGCTAAGCCTGAATTATTCCAGGCTAGACAAAGGCAACTGGAGTCCGCCTGAGGTGATAAGCACAGGTGATGACTGGTTTAAAAACTGGGCGGATTTTCCGTTTCTATCCGTAAACGGGGACAACATGGCTGCCCTCTGGCTGCGAAAAAGCGCAAAAGGCACTTATGACTACAATGTCGAAGCTTCCTTTTACAACCCCAAAAATCAGCGCTGGGGCAAGGCCATCAAGATACACAAGGATGAAATCAGTGCTGAACATGGTTTTGTATCCATGCTCCCAATGAACGACGGCCGTACCTTTATTACATGGTTGGATGGGCGTGAAACACGCGGTGGTTATCAGGCTGCAGACGGGTCAAAAAGCAAGCAAGATGTTGCTGGCGCAATGACCATACGAGCCGGGGTATTTAGCCAAAATGGAGATACCATCAGCGAGTGGGTGCTGGATGGAAGTGTTTGTGATTGTTGTCAAACCAGCTCTGCAATGTCTTCCCTTGGACCGCTTGTGGTATACCGTAATCGTACTGAAGATGAAATTCGGGATATTTACATTACAAGATTTATTGATGGCGCCTGGACTGCACCGGTAGCCATTCACAATGATGATTGGAAAATCGCTGGTTGCCCTGTAAATGGCCCTTCAGTTGCAGCGCACGGCAGTCAGGTGGCTGTGGCCTGGTTTACCGCAGTGAATGATACGCCCCGAGTCAAGCTGGCAATATCA
>JAJRYF010000123.1 GCA_024275935.1 Gammaproteobacteria bacterium
ATACTCGGAATTGCCAGTGTTCTAAGTGATCTCGCTGCTAACCTTGCACCGGGTGAATTTGTAGAACTCGAAATAAGTGGCTCAGTGTCGACCTGTGATGCGATGGTGCAACCCTTGCCGACACAGACACCGACAGGGACTCTGGTTCCGGATCCAGATCATGACCATACCTTTATCACTGAATGGGACCCTTATCCGCCATCAAGGCTGGATTACTATGGCAATATTCTTGAGTTCACAGATGAAGCCCTGTGGTATCCGGAAACTCGTGAAGTTTATATTATGGGCACCAGAAGACCATACCAAAGATGGGATCAAGGCTTTGTGAAATACACCGAAGCGACCAATAGTTGGACAATTCTGGATTTACCACCTTTTGGTGTTGGTGCACATGGTTATGATAATGCTGCCATGGATGTTTCACGCGGGCACTTTTACTGGTCGCGGATAGGCCAGTCTCGCATAGTCTGGCGAATGGACTTGACCACTAATATATGGCAGCAACTAGATAATGCACCGATAGAATCTGGGCAGTTCAGTGCATTGGAGTTTTTTCCTGAACTTGACAGAATGGTGTTTTTTGATGGAAAGGAGCCAGGGGAATCCAAGTATGCCTTCTATAACCCCGACCCGGCAGTAGAGTCCTGGGAAAGCCCCGTTACCATTAGTAGAGAGGCATCATTTGGTGGAATTTCTCATTTTAGCGAGTACAACCAAGATCGTGGAATAATGTTTTTCGGTGGGGGCTTCCACTATTCTGCTGGCGGCACGATACCGGATCCAACAGAGGATATTGATGAGTTGCGGCAGTTTAGCATGATCGATAGCAATAAGGTTGTGACCAAGTTAGCCGCCCCCCCGACTTTTCTTGGCCAGACTGGTGCCGGCCCCGTACAAACCATAGACCCTAATACTGGTAATTTGGTGGTGTTTCAGGGAGCGTCAGATGATCGTACCTGTCTGCCAAACAATGCACCGTACCCCATTTGGGAGTACGACTTAGACACTAACACATGGCGACAAACTGGAGAACAGCGGCTATCCAGCCTTTATTGCGCTATGGATACGGTTGCGGTTCCGCTTTACGACTACGGCGTTATTTTTATCGTCTCGGTTAAAAGCGACACTAACTGTAAAGTACATTTATACAAACATTCCCCTGGAGTAGACCCTGATTTAGATATAACTGTACAACCCGCCTCAGTGACTGTGCCTGAAGGCCAGACGGCAAGCTTTAGTGTTGGGGCTGTTGGCAGTGCGCTTAGTTATCAATGGCGTAAAAATGGTGACCCCATCGATGGTGCTACCATGGCCAGTTATAGCTTCACGGTAGTTAATCTGGCCGACCAAGGTGCTGCGTTTGATGTCATCGTAACTGATACCAGTGGCAGTTTGACCAGCAATGAGGCAATTTTAACTATAGAAGTTGATACCCTGCCACCAGTAATAAGCTCTGCGCTTGCTGGCGACGCAACCAGCATTGATATCATATTCAATGAAGAGATTACATTGGCAAGTGCTCAAATAGTTACAAACTATCAAATTAGCGCTGGCATCCAGGTTGTGAGCGCAGTGCTGAATGCTAATAATAAAACGGTTCACTTACAAACCGATACTCTTACGCCAGATACGGTTTACACGCTGGCGGTAAGCAGCATCCAGGATGCCTCTACTGCTGCAAATGAAATTGCGCCTGGAAGTACTATAGAGGTTGTATATACACCATCGATGGGCTTTGATAATGGCGAATTACCGTTTGGTTGGACTCCGCTTACTGCCTCCAGATGGTCGGTAGTTATAGAAAATGGCAATAATGCGCTGTTCTTGAATACAACAAACTACCAAGCATTACCTGTTGGCCGGTTGGGGGAACATATTATCTCGCCCGATAACTATGCTGATTTTACTTTTACCGTTGATGTAAAAACCAACGAATCCGCTGGCAACACCAATGCAGATTATGCCTTGATTTTTGGTTTCGAGAATGGCAATAATTACTATTATATGATGTTTAATAGAACTCCGACTAATACGCAGTTACATCGTGTGGTGAATGGAGAAAGGCAAATAATAGCAACAGCCACAGGTTGGTTAACTAATGATGACTATAATACGGTAACAATGACTCGTGTAGGGGAAGCTATAGAGGTTAGCTTCGGTGGCAATACAGTGCTGCAAGTTCCTGACGGTATTTTTACGACAGGAAAAGTTGGTTTGGGTTCCTTTAATGACTCTGCTTATTTCGACAATATTCGCATTACTGACGGTTCTGGAGTTATAAGTGATTTGGTGTTTGCGGATCAGTTTGAATAGATCAGAGCTGCCATAGGGAGCCTCTGGTTTATCTGGGAGTTGTGGGGCCGGGCGAGAAGTAGCTACCTTGGTCCCAAATCATTTGCTCGATGGGATGCTGGTAAAGCTCAGAAAGGCGGGCGCTACTGAGAACATCATCAAGCGGGCCAGCCAGATATCTGCCATCACCAAAAAGCATCAATACATGGCTGCAGTAGCGGGCAGCCAAGTTGAGATCGTGAATAGCGATTAATGCCCCATGTTGCTGTTTGAAAACCAGTTCTTGTAGCTTCTCCATAATCAGAACTTGATGACCAAGGTCTAAGTGGTTGCTGGGTTCATCCAGTAATAATAGCTTGGTTTCCTGAACCAACATGGTGGCGAAAGCCAGGCGGCGACTTTCACCACCAGATAAGCTGCTGACAATGCGTTGCTCCATATCTGCTAGATCCATTGCCACTAGCGCAGCACGGGCCAGTTGGTAGTCAGCGGCCGTTTCGCGTTGCCATAAACCCAGGTGTGGGTGCCTACCAGAAAGCACCATTTGCAATACCGTGGCTTCAAAGGAGTGGCTTACATGCTGCTGCAGTAAAGCTAGTCGCAGGGCAATTTGCTTTCTACTTAGTAACTCAAGTTTGAGTAACTGCTGTTGTTGGGCCAACTCAATATGACCGCAGCAGGGCTTGCGTAAGCCTGCCAGGGTGTGCAATAAAGTGGTCTTTCCACTGCCATTACGCCCAATCAAGGCCCACATCTCACCGGCATGGATCTGCCAATTTAGTTCTTCGAGCAGACACCTTCCGGGGATCTTTAGTCCCAAGTCAGTGGTTTGTAGTAAAGGGGTGGTACTCATGACTGCAGTTTTGCTCGGTATAAAAGATAAAGGAATAACGGCACACCGGTTAAGGCGGTAATAATACCAACCGGCAACTGTAGTGGATTGACAACTGTGCGGGCCAGGGTATCGGCTAGAGTCAGGAAACTGGCACCAGCCATCACTGCCGCTGGCAACAAGAGTCGATGATCGCTACCAATTATTAGGCGCATAGCGTGGGGAATAATTAATCCCACAAAACCTATGCTGCCGGCAATTGCTACTGCCATTGCAGTCAATATTGAGGCCAATAGATATATCAGCCAACTTAGTCGGTTGGTGTTTTCACCTAGAGCTGCGGCTGTAACTTCACCCAGGCTGAGAATATTCAAGCTTCGGGCCCGTAACATGGCAATCAGAAACAAACCCGGAAAGGCTACCCAAACCACGCTCGGTACAGAAGCATTACTAAGATCGCCCATTAACCAGAACAACATTCCGCGCAAGGAGTTGTCCGGCCCCAGAGCAAGAATAAGGCTGATTAGTGCGCCCCAACCTGCCGCCAGAACCACCCCGCTCAACAGCATACGAGTACTGCTCCAGGGGCCGTCACCACGCGCCAGCGCAAATACTAATAGCATCGAAGCCATAGCGCCAATAAAGGCTGCCACTGGGATCAGGCTGGCTGCTAGACCCAGTAACATAGCACTAAGTGCAGCGCAGGCGGCGCCGCCTGAAATGCCCATAATATAAGGGTCGGCCAAGGGGTTGCGTAATAAAACCTGCATCAGGCAACCAGCCAGTGCCAACATGCCTCCGGTGGCAAAAGCTGCCAATGCGCGGGGTAGGCGTAACTGTAGTACCAAATCTTTCCACGGGTTCTCAGCGGCGCTGATGATTAGCCATAAATCATTCCAGCTAACCGCAACCGAGCCAACTTTAAGAGCTACCAATAAGCTCAAAAAGCAGAGTACGCCAAGGCTTGAGAGTATAGTTATGGGTTGAAATCGTGACATAGTTTAATGGACATATAAAATATCTATTGCGTATAGGTGAGCATTCACATTAGCATATAGCTTATGAGATTACATAACACAATAATTTGGGTAGCACCTCAACCCCCAGATAGAGGCAGTAAATGATTGACCCGGATGGCTACCGCCCGAATGTAGGGATTATTATCTATCGGGAGTCCGACCAGCGCTTGTTCTGGGGTCGGCGGGTGCGCAAAAATGGCTGGCAGTTTCCGCAAGGCGGAATGAATACCGATGAAACCCCGGAAGAGGCGATGTATCGGGAACTGCAGGAAGAAACCGGTCTGATGCCAGAGCATGTCGAGCTAGTTAGCGCCACCCCTGGCTGGTTGCGTTACAAATTGCCTAGCCGTTACCTGCGCCGCCAGTCCAAGCCTTTGTGTATTGGTCAGAAACAGGTCTGGTTTTTACTTAGATTTCTTGGTGATGATGAGCATCTGCAATTAGATTGCGCGGAAGAGCCTGAGTTTGATTGTTTTCGCTGGGTTGATTACTGGTATCCAATGAAAAATGTTATCTCCTTTAAGCGCGATGTTTATAGGCGCGCGTTACAACACTTCGAACCCCACTTGGCTACGCGCAAAGTCGAGACCTAGCGCATGGATATACTGGCTGCGGCAACCTTATTATTTCTGACCATGGACCCACTGGGTAATATCCCAGTGTTTTTGTCAGTGCTGGAAAAAGTAGCCCCTGAGCGTCGAACCAAAGTGGTATTGCGTGAACTGTTGCTGGCTTTAGTGATTTTATTACTGTTTTTGTACTTTGGCAGCAATATCCTTTCGGCCATGAATCTATCGCAGGAGTCTATACAGGTTGCTGGCGGCATCATTTTGTTCCTAATAGCAATAAAAATGCTCTTTCCCGTGCCTCGCGCCGCCCGGGTTGAAGAAGATATTGAGGGCGAGCCACTATTGGTTCCATTAGCTATCCCAATGATCGCTGGGCCATCCGCCATAGCAATCTTGCTCATTATCAGCAACGACCAACCAGAGCGGATGTTGGATTGGACTATAGCTGTAGTTATTGCCTGGCTAGGCACAGCAATTATTTTGTTTCCAGCCGCCTGGTTAAAGAAGGTGCTGGGTCAACGAGGCTTGGTAGCAATGGAGAGATTGATGGGAATGTTGTTGGTAGCAATCGCTGTGCAAATGTTTCTTGATGGCGTTGCCGGGTTTCTGAAAAACCACAGCTAAGAATAATCTTGGCGATCACTTTTGTATAGAATATCCAAGGAAGTTTTATTATGCGTTTAATTATATTTTGTTTTACCGGCCTGCTATATATTCTGCTAACCGGCTGCGCCACTACAGAAGTAGAAAAAGATACACCACTGCAATTATCAGAGCTTCAAGATACCGCCCTTAAAAGCGAACTTGCCTGGGAAATTCTGGAATCACTTACCACCGAAGTCGGTGCGCGGATGCCAGGCACCGCTAAAGACGCTGAGGCTGTGGCCTGGATGCAAAGCAAGTTTAAGCAGTTGGGCTTTGATAAAGTTTGGTTAGAGCCGGTAACATTTCCAAATTGGGTGCGGGGTAAGGAGCGCTTGGAAATGCTCTCACCATTTACCCATGTACTTCCAGTCACGGCATTGGGTGGTAGCCCATCTACCCAGGGTGAAATTCGGGCTGAGGTGCAGGAGTTTAAAACTCTGAAAGACTTGCAGGCGGTTGCCGCAGGTAGTTTAGATGGGAAGATTGCCTATATAAGTTACCGAATGCAGCGCCAGCCAGATGGCTCTGGTTATGGCCCTGCTCGTAATGCCCGTTCGTTGGGACCATTTGTGGCGGCAGAAAAAGGCGCGGTGGCATTAGTGATTCGCTCAATTGGTACAGATGATACGCGCTTTCCACACACCGGTAGTATCAGTGGCTCGCAAAGCACCCAGCCAGTGCCCGCAGTGGCGATCTCCAACCCGGATGCAGATCTTTTGAGCCTGACTCTGGCTCGGGGTAAGCCGGTCGAACTATTGCTGGATATTGCTTCTGGTTATCAAGGCAACTACACCTCATATAATGTGATTGCTGAAATTACTGGTACGCGGGCCCCGCATGAAGTGGTAATTGTGGGCGGTCATTTAGATTCATGGGATATGGGTACCGGTGCCAATGATGACGCCTCAGGCATCGCCATTACCACCGCTGCTGCCAGATTAGTCGCCGACCAACAACGCCCACAGCGCAGTATCTGGGTGGTTGCCTTTGCCAATGAAGAGCAAGGTCTGTATGGCGCTAAAGCCTTCGCCAAAGCCCACGCACATGAATTGGATCGCTTTGTATTAGGTAATGAAGCTGACTTTGGCGCAGGTCGAGCTTATAGCCTGCGGGTGAATGTACGCTCAGAGGCTCTGCCAGCTATAGCGGAACTGGCCAGACAACTGGCGCCTTTGGGGATTGAGTTAGACCTTACAAGAAAAGCCAGCGGCAGCGCAGATATTGGCCGCCTGCGAGCAGTCGGCGTGCCGGTGGTAGATGTGGGCCAAGATGGTAGTAAGTACTTTGACTGGCATCACACCGATAATGACACTTTGGATAAAATTGACCCAGAAAGCCTGGCACAGAATGTAGCTGCGCGGGCTACCATTATTGATTTTGCCGCCAATAGCAGGATTATATTTGGGCCAATAGCGGTGAGTAAGTAAATAACAAAGTCTTGACTTGTCATGACGTGTCCTGATAGCATGCATAAATGGCCAAAATCAAAATCAGTTCAAAAGTAGAGCAACGAGAATGGCAGGCGCTGCAGGCGATTGCGCATGAGTCAAATCAGAGTATTGCCGGCGTACTTTCCGAAGCCGTTGCAGATTATGTGCGCAAGCG
>JAJRYF010000124.1 GCA_024275935.1 Gammaproteobacteria bacterium
AAGTATTCTTTAATTATATCTAAAATATTAATCTATGAGTTAACCGACTGCTCCAGAAACTCTTCGAGTTTCAAGGGGAGCGCGTTACTCCGGGCATCCATGCCCTTCGCCCTTCGGGCCGCCTCGCTTCGCTCTGCGTTCCAGTTTGCTCCAGGCAAACTGGTCAGCCACTCGGCCTGATCGAAGTATTCTTTAATTATATCTAAAATATTAATCTATCCAGAAGCATAAAAACCCCTACGCCTCGAGGGCGCAAAGGATACATCTTTCTGAGGTAATGGTAAAGGGGCTGGAGGTAAGAATTTAGTCTGTACCTGATATCGCCCCATTGGTTTTGTTATGGATTTTATTGAAAATCTCTTCGCGATGAACTTGCACTTCCCGCGGGGCGCTAATTCCTATCCTGACCTGGTTACCTTTAACACCAAGCACTGTCACTTCAACATCGTCACCGATGATCAGTTTCTCTCCCACGCGTCTTGTTAAAATCAGCATAATATTACTCCCTGTATCGCTAATCCATGTCGCAATATTTTGTTTACTCTATATAAACCAACATCGCAACTGCGGAACATGGCTTCTAAAACCCCTTAAAAGCCTATGTCGTCTTCCTGACTCTATTTCCCTGAGTCGCCTACGGCTACCATGACAACAGTAACATACTTAATAGTACAACAATTTCGACTTTATTTCCTTATGTTTTATCTTGAATATCGCCAACCCAGTCAGTCACGCTACTGATTGCCTGAGTTAATCTCTCTGGTTTTGTACCACCCGCTTGAGCTAAATCGGCTCTGCCACCACCGCGACCACCAACTTGCTCGGCAATAAAATTCACCAAATCACCGGCTTTGTAAGTGCTGGTTAGGCCTTTACTTACACCTGCTACCAGTCTAACTTTATTGCCATCTACACCTGCCAGTAAGATAACGGCATTATCTAGATTGGATTTCAATTGATCCATGGTGGTACGCAACACCTTCATATCTCCGCTTGGTAGTTGAGTAGCAAGAACTGTGACCCCATTCACCTCAACTGTATTGTCTGTTAACGACTGACTTGACGATGAAGTCAGCTTGGTTTCCAACCGAAGGTTTTCTTTTTCAGCGGCTTTAAGCCTCTGCATCAGTTGTGATACTTTATCCGGCACGCCTTCCGTTGCTGTTTTTAACATATCTGCCAAAGCAGCTGCTTGCAGACTTTGTTGCTGTACCCAGCTAACCGCCTGCTCTCCCACCACCGCCTCGATCCGGCGAATACCTGATGCTATACCTGCTTCAGAAAGTAGTTTTATCAAGCCAATATCCCCACTTCTATCTACATGGATACCGCCGCATAATTCCACCGAAAAGTCGGCAAAGCTAAGCACCCTGACTGTATCACCGTACTTTTCACCAAATAGTGCTATAGCGCCAGCTTTAAGGGCATCCTCATAACTCATTTCCGCGCTAACAGCGGCTATGTTTTCCAGTACTTTGTTATTTACCAGTGTCTCTACTTCCTGTAGCTGCTGGTCGGTCAATGGACCGGAATGGGTAAAATCGAAGCGCAATTTTTCCGCGCTCACCAATGAGCCTTTTTGCTCCACATGCTCACCCAGTATTTGCCGTAACGCCGCGTGTAGTAAATGAGTAGCAGAATGGTGACGACGAATGGCTTGTCGCCGCGAGGCATCAACCTCAGCGCAAAATACGCTACCAGCCTGAATTTCACCAAACTGTAACTCACCTTCATGGGCATGGTATACACCCGCCAATTTCTGAGTATCTGCTACCGCAAACCTCACTCCATCAGCAGATAATTGACCGCAATCACCTATTTGCCCACCAGCTTCAGCGTAGAACGGAGTTTGGTCTAGAATTAAGGTGGCTTTTTGCCCAGCACGCAATTGCGATTGTAGCTGTCCGTCTATAAGAATTGCCAAAACTTTAGTGGTTTCCGCACTGGTGTTTTGATAACCAGTAAACTCTGTCGCTGGCAAGTCTTTAACTACATCTGCGGCAATGCTCTGGGTCGCGCCAAATTTCCCTGCCGCACGGGCTCGCTCACGCTGCGCTTGCATTGCTGTATCAAAACCTGCCTGATCTACTGTAAGACCCTTTTCACGGGCTATATCAGCAGTTAAGTCCAGCGGGAAACCATAGGTATCATATAATTTGAATACCGCATCACCTGGTATCTCAGTACCGGATAAATCCGCCAATACAGTGTTTAACAAGCGCATCCCCTGTTCCAGGGTTTCCGCAAAGCGTACTTCTTCTTTCAGCAAAACTTGCTGAACTGTGTCAGCCTTGTGTATCAGTTCTGGGTATGCTGCACCCATTTGCTCTACCAACGCCGGAACCATATCAGCAAAGAAAGGCTGCTTTTGTCCCAGCTTGTAACCATGCCGAATTGCGCGACGAATAATTCTTCGCACCACATAACCTCGACCCTCGTTTCCCGGAATCACACCATCGACCACCAAAAAAGCACAGGCACGGATATGATCGGCAATTACTTTGAGGGAGTCTTTCTCCAGGTCTTTGCAATTGGTAAGTTCTGCAGCTTTGTGAATTAATGCCTGGAACAGGTCTATCTCATAGTTACTATGAACACCCTGCATAACTGCCGCAAGTCGCTCCAGGCCCATACCTGTATCCACAGACGGGGCAGGCAAAGCCACCATGCTTCCATCCGCAGCTCGATCAAACTGCATAAACACCAGATTCCAGATCTCGATGTATCGATCACCATCTTCTTCCGGACTTCCAGGAGGACCACCGGCGATATGCTCACCGTGGTCGTAAAATATTTCGGTACATGGCCCACAAGGTCCGGTATCACCCATCGACCAGAAGTTATCCTTAGCCCCAATTCTGGATAAACGCTCAGGTTTGACCCCGATCTTATCCAGCCAGATTGCGGCAGCTTCATCATCTTCTTCAAATACTGTTACCCAGAGCTTATCCTCTGGTAGACCGACCACATTAGTAAGGAAATCCCAGGCGTATTCAATTGCTTCTTGTTTGAAATAATCACCAAAACTGAAATTACCCAACATCTCGAAAAAAGTATGGTGTCTGGCGGTATAGCCAACATTTTCAAGGTCGTTATGCTTACCACCAGCCCGCACACATCGCTGTGAACTGGTTGCGCGTTGATAACTTAGCTTCTCGGCACCCAGAAATAAATCCTTAAACTGCACCATTCCGGCATTGGTAAATAATAAAGTTGGGTCGTTTCCTGGTACCAGAGAGCTACTGGCTACGACTTTATGGCCGCGCTCTGCAAAGTAATCAAGAAAGGTTTGGCGAATTTCGGCTGTAGTTTTCATCTGCATATTATATAAGGGCTGTAACTTCTATTGTGCCTGATTATTCAAACGACAAGTCTTTTATTGCCGCCATTGCCTGACTGTGAGAAAAACCCCTACTGGCTAAGCGGCGGTAAGCTTTTTCTCTAAACTTGTGGGCATCTACTGCCCTAATAGGCGCGCCTCGACTAAGAGATTCCTTAGCTAATTCTTCCCAGTCGTGATCTGCTGGTAAATATTCATTTAAATCACTCAGGCGAATTCCTCGCTGTGAAAGCTGTGCCAAGATTTTCAACGGACCCTGTGAGCGAGTGACACGACTACGCACAAATGCTGCTGTGAAACGGTTGTCAGACTGATAATCACGGCTATGCAAATCCTCAAGCACTGCCTCTATTAGCTCAGGCGCATACGCTTTTTTGGTTAATTTTTGGCGTAACTCGAATTGCGAATGCTCGCGCCCAGATAATAGGCGTACAGCCTGGGCAACTGCTGCTGACCAGGCTGTTGGATCAAAATTTTCTTTCACATCAACTCAATTAAGGACTAAGACTCGGTGCTATTTTCAGCTTCACTCTGTGCTGCTGCTTTTTGCTCGCGCGTAGGCATCAACTTGGTTCTTAGCTGAGTTTCGATGGTATTAGCAATATCGGGATTATCCAACAGGAACTTACGCACATTTTCCTTACCTTGGCCGATACGGTCTTCACCGTAGGAGTACCAGGAGCCAGCTTTCTTGATTAGATCATTAGCCACGCCCAACTCAATTAGCTCACCTTCTCTGGAAATGCCCTCACCATAAATAATCTCAAACAACGCTTGTTTGAATGGTGGTGCAACTTTATTTTTGACCACTTTAACTCTGGTTTCGTTGCCAACAATTTCATCCCCTCGTTTGATTGCACCAATTCGTCTAATATCCAAGCGCACCGAAGCATAAAACTTAAGTGCATTACCACCGGTAGTGGTTTCTGGCGAGCCAAACATAACCCCAATTTTATGCCGAATTTGATTAATGAACACCACCATGCAGCCTGAACGCTGAATATTGGCAGTTAATTTACGCAATGCCTGAGACATTAACCGTGCTTGTAGGCCCATATGAGAATCTCCCATATCACCTTCAATTTCAGCTCTTGGGGTTAAAGCCGCGACTGAATCAATTACTACAATATCAACCGCACCGGAGCGTACCAGCATATCGGTTATTTCTAGAGCTTGCTCGCCAGTATCGGGCTGCGATACCAGCATTTCTTCGATATTGACTCCGAGTCTTTCGGCATACTCCGGGTCCAAAGCATGCTCTGCATCTACAAACGCAGCCGTGCCTCCAAGCTTCTGAATTTCAGCTATAACATGCAGCGTTAGAGTGGTTTTACCACTGGACTCAGGACCATAAATTTCAACCACCCTGCCCCGCGGCAGGCCGCCAACTCCAAGTGCGATATCCAGAGCCAGAGAGCCGGTGGGAACAGTTGCGATGTCCTGGCGGTTACCCTCACCCATACGCATTACTGAGCCTTTGCCAAACTGCTTCTCAATCTGCGACAGGGCTGCGGTCAGCGCGCGTTTTTTGTTGTCATCCACGATTTTATTACTCCAGTTAATTCAATTTTTCAGTTATTGCCATTATCACACAGGCTAGTGCTTAACTATACCCACCTGACAAACATTTGCGCTTAATACCTACACACATCTGACCAATTGATCAGATACGAGTGTATTCTAGAGCCGGTGATTCTCAAAACCTGAGAACCACTATGTATTCTGTTTAAAAATACCAAGCACTAAGGTACAGTAAATTCAGCTTTTGTACCTAGTGACAATACGGTAAACTGCCACATCCGGTCAATATTAAAACTTATACAATGGCGAAAGCAAGCCCCACTCAAAAACCGCAACACACTCCTTTGATGCAGCAGTATCTTGGGATTAAGGCAGACTACCCAGATACTTTGCTGTTTTTCAGGATGGGGGATTTCTATGAGCTATTTTATGCCGATGCCCGGCGGGTAACCCAGTTATTGGATATTGCCCTTACTACTCGCGGCCAGTCCGCTGGCCAACCAATCCCGATGGCGGGTGTTCCCTATCATGCGGTTGATAACTATTTAGGCCGCCTAATTCGCATGGGCGAGTCGGCTGCCATTTGTGAGCAAGTCAGTGAGCCCACTGGCAAAGGTCTGGTTGAGCGGAAGGTAGTTCGGGTCATTACCCCCGGAACTATTACCGAAGAAGCATTGTTACCTGACCGTCACGATAATATTCTCGCCGCTGCACAACAGCTAAAACAGGTCTGGGCGCTGGCATGGATGGAAATTAGTACCGGTCAGTTTGCCATGCGCTTGTGCAATGACACAGCTGATCTGGAAGCAGAGCTGGAACGGCTGCAGGTGGTTGAACTATTGCTCAATGAGGAATTACCCAGCGAGACTATTGAGCAACTGGGCAATCACGGTTCTGCTCGCAGTAAAATCCGGCAACAACCACCTTGGCATTTTGAACAAACAGCGGCCTTTGATTTACTTCTTCGCCATTTCGGCACTAAAGATTTAGAAGGCTTTGGCATTGAAAGCCAACATCCAGCACTGGCTGCCGCCGGGGCACTGCTACAGTTTGTGCAACAAACCTGCCGCGACCAACTGCCGCAAGTAAGTAGTTTAAAGCTGGAACAGGCTGAGGGCTACTTAACCTTAGATGCGGCTACCCGCAGAAACCTGGAAATTGAATACAACCCGGGCGGGCGGCGTGAGCATACTCTGGTTGGCTTAATGGATCGTAGTATCACCCCAATGGGTTCAAGACTACTACGCCAATGGTTAAACTCACCAATCCGCGATCGACATATTCTGCGCCAACGGCATCAGTCAATTGATAGCCTGGTAAGTAACAGAGGCTTTGAGGCCATTCGTGAGCAGCTCAAGGGAGTTGGCGATATCGAGCGCATTGTAGCCCGAATTGCACTGGGCAGCGCCCGCCCGCGAGACCTCACCAGCCTGCGTTCGGGATTACAGCAATTACCAGCCCTAGCGCAACTAATTGACGCGGAGCAACAGCCTTGGCTGGCGGCAATTGCTAAAGACCTGCAGGATTTACCTGCAACCCGTGATTTACTTGAATCCGCCTTAGCAGAGTCGCCACCGGTGCTGGCTCGAGACGGCAATGTTATTGCCGCAGGTTACGATCAGGAGCTCGATGAGCTACGCCATTTGAGCGAAAACGCCAACCAATTTCTGCTAGATCTAGAAACTCGTGAGCGCGAACAAAGCGGTATTGCCAATTTGAAGGTCGGCTATAACCGGGTGCATGGTTACTACATCGAAATCAGCAAACTCCACCACGATAAAGTTCCAACCCACTATACCCGCAGGCAAACCCTGAAAGCCGCTGAACGCTACATTACTGAAGAGCTCAAACAGTTTGAAGAGAAAGTGCTTTCCGCCCGCGAACGCGCCATGAATCGGGAAAAATACTGCTATGAGGATTTGTTGGCAAAGCTGCAACAACAGCAACAAGACCTCAGTCGCTTTGCCACAGGACTGGCGCGGCTCGATGTAATTGCTAATCTTGCCGAAAGAGCCATAGCCCTGAATTTCAGTTGCCCGGAATTTAGCGACGCGATAGGCCTGGAAATTATTGCTGGCCGCCATCCGGTAGTCGAGCAAGTACAGGAGCAGGCATTTATAGCCAATGACTCGCGGCTGGATGAGCACCGCAGAATGCTGATTATTACCGGCCCCAATATGGGCGGTAAATCTACTTATATGCGCCAGACCGCACTAATCGCCCTATTGGCCCACTGCGGCTGCTGGGTACCGGCTAAAAGCGCTAGGTTCGGCCCTCTGGACCGTATCTTTACCCGCATTGGGGCGGGCGATGACCTTACCCGTGGGCAATCAACTTTTATGGTGGAAATGGTAGAGACTGCCAATATTCTCAATAATGCTACCCCCGAGTCGCTAGTATTGATGGATGAAGTTGGTCGCGGCACCAGCACCTATGATGGTCTGTCACTGGCCTGGGCTGCCGCCCTGCACTTGGCATCTAGATCCCGTTCGATGACTTTGTTTGCCACTCACTACTTTGAACTAACCCAACTGCCTGAGGAGGTGGAAGGGGTAGTGAATGTGCATCTGGATGCAGTTGAACATAAGGATCGAATTGTCTTTTTGCACAGCCTAAGAGAAGGCCCCGCCAATCAAAGTTACGGCCTGCAGGTAGCCGCCCTAGCTGGAGTACCTGCCGCAGTTCTGACCCAGGCACGGAAAATTCTGCGACAACTTGAAAATCAAGCCGTCCATACCGATGCGATACAACCGAGTTTATTTGATACCACCACCGAATTAGCTGACCCAGGCCCTGATCCAGCTGAAAAAGATGCCCTGAACTTACTCGCCGCTACCAATCCCGATGAACTAACCGCAAAAGATGCATTAGATTTACTCTATCGCCTCACCGAAATTTTAAGCTCTAACACCAGAAAGATATAACCAATACCTGCTACGCGGTGGCAAGGCCTCGACTAGAGTCAACCTTAGATATTAAGACCAGCTACTCAATACCCCACCATGGTTTCCGGGTTCGGCTACTCGCCGCCCCGGAATGACGAAGTTTTGGGGCACCCACATATACAGTTACGGGACTATGCAGTTGGTAGCGTTACTCCGCGCTGTTTCATGTATTTCCCGGCCCGGTCTGCGTATGAAACTTCGCAAACTTCATCTGATTGCAGGAACAGAAACTGGGCTACACCCTCATTAGCGTAAATCTTGGCTGGTAACGGCGTAGTGTTTGAAAACTCCAGAGTTACATGGCCTTCCCATTCCGGTTCCAGTGGGGTTACATTAACTATGATGCCGCAACGCGCATAGGTAGACTTGCCCAGGCAGATGGTTAATACATCTCTTGGAATCCGAAGGTATTCAACGGTTCTTGCAAGGCAAAAGGAGTTTGGCGGAATAATACAGACATCCGACTTTATATCTACAAAGCTGCGCTCATCGAAATTTTTGGGGTCCACCATCGCTGAATTGATGTTGGTGAATATCTTGAATTCATCAGAGCACCGCACATCGTAACCATAGCTGGATACACCGTAGGAAATAACTTTATCGCCATCGGCATTTTTGCGTACCTGACCCTCAGCATAGGGCTCTATCATGCCATTTTTAGTGGCCATTTCCCGAATCCAGCGATCTGACTTAATACTCATATTAGTTCCTTAATTTTGGACTATAAATTCCGGCATTCCCAACGAACGGTCGCGGGCCTGCTGAGATAACTCACCGACTGCTCGTAGTGCTGCCGCTATATACGCCTGGGCTGCCGGGCTTTGGGGATCAGCGCGAACAATTGGTTGGCCGACATCAGATAACTCACGAATTCTGATATCCAATGGCAGCTGTCCCAACAACGGTAGCTCGGTTGTAACTGCCATTCCCGCACCGCCGCCAGCCCCAAACAAGGCTTCTTCATGACCGCAATTAGAGCAAGTATGCAGACTCATATTCTCGACTATACCAAGCACCGGAACTTTAACCTGCTTAAACATTTCCAGACCCTTGCGCGCATCCTGAAGAGCAATATCCTGAGGTGTAGTCACAATAATTGCCCCAGCTACCGGGACTTTCTGCGCCAAGGTTAATTGAATATCGCCTGTACCTGGTGGTAAATCCAGGATCAGGTAGTCCAGAGGCTGGCCATCTTCCTGCCAATTGGTCTCATTTAATAATTGCTGTAGTGCCGAGGTAACCATCGGCCCGCGCCAGACCATCGGGGTATCATCATCAACCAGAAAACCCATCGACATTACTGGCATTCCAGCTGCATTTTTGGGCGTAAATTTTTCATTACTAACTTGTGGTTTACCGCTAAGACCCAGCATTCGGGGCAAAGAGGGGCCGTAAATATCGGCATCCAGCATGCCTACCCTAGCACCCTGCAGTTGCAAGGCGGCAGCCAAATTAACTGCGGTAGTTGACTTGCCCACCCCGCCTTTACCAGATGCGACCACCAGAATGTTTTTAATCCCGGCTAAGGGCTTTAGCTCAGCCTGTACCCGGTGGGAGACTACTTTCCAATCAAGTTTTATCTCAATTTGCGGCAAGCCAGTGCTTTCCTGTAGTACGGTTTTGATGTTTTGTTGCCACTGTTCCAGGCCATCCTGGCTTAACGGGTAGGCAAACCGAACTCTAAGCTCAACCCCGTCGCCGACATCGGTAATTGAGTGGATAAACCCGGATTCGAGCAAATTTTTGCCTGTATTTGGGTCAATTACCCCGCTTAAAGAGGTTTCTATTTGCTGCTGAAATTCACTTGCCATTTTGATTATTCTTGCTACTACTAAGAGTAGTTATTGTAGCTATTGCGCCACTCCTTTGTCGCCTTTTTTAACAGTTTATTAAAATACCTGCTTTATTTGTTTATGCGCTTGATACTCCGTGCGATAATTAGCCCAGTATATCTATAATTATGACAATCTAAAATTATGCAAAAACAAAGAAAAATACTTGTCACCAGCGCCCTGCCATACGCCAATGGTTCCATCCATCTGGGGCATATGCTGGAATATATACAGACCGACATCTGGGTCAGGTTCCAGCGACTACGGGGCCATGAGGTCTGGTTTGCCTGGGCAGATGATGCCCACGGCACGCCAATCATGTTGCGCGCGCAGCAAGATGGGATCAGTCCTGAAGAATTGATCGAGAAAATGAATGCCGAACATCAACTGGATTTTAAAGATTTCGGGATTTCCTACGATAACTTCTCCTCTACCCATAGCGAATCTAACCGGGGAATGGTCGAGGAGATATATGCCAAGCTGTGCGCGGCAGGGCATATTACTACCCGCACTATTACCCAACTTTATGATGAAGTTGAGGGAATGTTTTTACCCGACCGCTTTATTCAGGGAACCTGCCCAAAGTGTGGCACAGCTGACCAATACGGGGATAACTGCGAGTCCTGTGGTACTACCTATTCCCCTACAGACCTAATTGAACCTCGTTCTGTAGTCTCTGGAGCGCGGCCGATATTACGCGAATCAGAACACTTTTTCTTCAAGCTCTCCAGCTTTGAAGATGTACTTAAAAAGTGGTTGCACTCTGGTGCCTTACAAACTGAGGTCACAAATAAACTAGCAGAGTGGTTTGAAGATGGCCTGCGTGATTGGGATATTTCTCGCGATGCGCCCTACTTTGGTTTTGAAATACCAGATGCGCCAGGTAAATTCTTTTATGTATGGGTAGATGCGCCCATGGGCTATGCCTCTAGCTTCAAAGAATTATGTGACCGAGAAGGACTGGATTTTGATGAATGGTGGGGCCAAGATAGCAAAACCGAGCTATATCATTTTGTTGGCAAAGATATAGTTTACTTTCACACCCTGTTCTGGCCAGCGGAACTCCACGGCGCTGGAATGCGGATGCCGACTGCGGTGTACGCACATGGGTTTTTAACCGTAGATGGTGCCAAGATGTCAAAATCTCGGGGTACATTTATCCAGGCTAGAACCTACCTGAACCACTTGAACCCAGATTACCTGCGTTATTACTTTGCTGCCAAACTTAGTAATGGGCTGGCTGATATTGACCTTAATCTGGAAGATTTCGTACTCAGGGTAAACTCTGATTTAGTTGGTAAGGTAGTTAACATTGCCAGCCGCACCGCCGGGTTTATAAATAAGAAGTTCGGCGGGCAATTGGCTCACCAATTACCTGAAATGGATCTGTATAACAAGTTCTTGCAAGCCAGTGATGAAATTGCGGAGAAATTCGAATCGCGTAATTTTCAGGCCGCTATTCGCCAGATTATGGCAATGGCAGATCATGCCAACCGTTATGTTGATGAGCATAAACCCTGGCAAATGATCAAACAAGAGGGCCGTGAGGCTGAAGTTCAGTTAGTTTGCACCCAGAGCTTGAATATGTTCCGGGTATTGATGACCTGGCTGGCGCCGGTAATTCCTGCGACTGCTGATAAAGCCGCCGAGTTTCTGGGAGTAAAGCTGGACAACTGGCATGCCATAGACACACCCTTGCTAACAACTAAAATAAACCCATTTAAACCTCTACTAACCAGAGTAGATGCCGACCTTCTTCAAAAAATACTGGATGACTCCAAAGAAAACCTGAAAACAACTACCACTACAAACTCGGCCACTGTAAACCCTGCGGTTGAAGCAAACTCTGAAACAGAGCCTTTAGCTGCTGAAATAAATATTGATGATTTTCTGAAGGTTGACCTTAGGGTAGCGAAAATCCTGGTCGCAGAACCAGTTGAGGGGGCTGACAAATTGCTGCGCCTGGTGCTGGATGTTGGCGATCATCAATGCCAGGTGTTTGCTGGAATTAAAGCCGCCTATAAGTCTGAAGATTTGGTCGGGCGTTTAACCGTAGTTGTGGCCAATTTAAAACCCCGCAAAATGCGTTTCGGGGTCTCCGAAGGCATGGTATTGGCCGCAGGCCCTGGAGGCGAAGATATTTACATCCTTAGCCCCGATAGCGGTTCTGTTCCAGGCCTGAGAATCCGGTAGCGCCAATTTCGATGACAGAATATTTGCTTATCTTGGTTTCTACCGTACTGGCAAATAATTTTGTGCTGGTTCGGTTTCTCGGCTTATGCCCTTTTATGGGAGTTTCCAATAAGCTTGAGGGTGCCATCGGGATGGCAATTGCCACCAGTTTTGTACTAACCCTCGCCTCAGCTAGCAGCTACCTGCTGTATACCTGGCTACTAGAGCCATTCGGGCTAGAATATTTATCTACCTTAAGTTTCATTCTGGTCATTGCGGTAATGGTGCAACTAACCGAAATGATTATGCACAAAACCAGCCCGTTGCTATATAGAGTGCTGGGTATATTTTTGCCCCTGATCACCACCAATTGTGCGGTCTTAGGTGTAGCCCTATTAAATGTCCAAGAACAACACAACCTGCTGCAGTCGGCACTTTATGGTTTTGGCGCTGCCCTTGGTTTCGGTCTAGTGCTGATTGCCTTTACTGCTATGCGCGAGAAAATTGCAATGGCAGATGTACCTGTTCCCTTTCAGGGAGCAGCCATCGGCCTAATTACTGCAGGCTTAATGGCTCTCGCTTTTATGGGCTTTAGCGGGCTGGCTAATTTATGAGTATGGCAGTTATCAGCCTGACCCTGCTAGCGCTGGCTTTTGGCCTGGCATTAGGTTATGCCGCGATTCGCTTCCGGGTACAGGGCAACCCAATTGCCGATGAAATCGAGGCCCTGCTACCACAAACTCAATGCGGCCAGTGTGGCTATCCCGGGTGCCGCCCCTATGCCGAGGCGATTGCCGCTGGCACGGAACAAATTAATCGCTGCCCACCAGGTGGCGACACTGGCATCAAGGTGCTGGCTGAACTTCTGGGAACTGAGATTCTTGCCCTGGACGAAGGTGCCGGGGTGGAAAAAGCCCTGCCTGAAGTTGCAATCATTCACGAAGATGCTTGCATTGGTTGTACCAAGTGCATCCAGGCATGTCCGGTCGATGCGATTGTTGGGGCCGCCAAGTTAATGCATACTGTGATCACCGCTGAATGTACTGGCTGCGAGTTATGTATTCCACCCTGCCCGGTAGATTGCATTGATATGGTGGTAGAGAAAATCGACCTGCAAAGCTGGCGCTGGCCCAAGCCAGCAGCAATCAGAAACATTCCAATTTCAGTTGAAGTAAGCGATAAAGTAGCCTGATGCTAGCTCCCATTGGCACATATTTACATAGCTTTCCTGGCGGCCTGAAGCTCAAGCACTACAAGGCCATGTCTTGTCAGCAAAGCCTGCCGGTGCCGCGACTGCCGTTGTCAGCCGAGTATGTAATTCCAGTTTCTCAACATTCAGGCTCAGAAGATAAGCTTATAGTTACGGTTGGCCAGAAGGTTCTGAAAGGTACTGCCTTTTCATCCTCAGAGCAAGCAACTGGCGCTGCCATTCATGCACCTACATCTGGTCTGATTACGGCAATTGAAGCCCGCCCAGTACCACACCAATCCGGGCTAAAAGCACTCTGCGTAATCATGGAAGCCGATGGCGAAGATCGTTGGGCAGAGATGAACCCATGCCCAGATTATCAGGAACTTACAGCTACCGAGCTAATCACCCAAGTCCGCGCCGCTGGAATAGTTGGCCTTGGTGGGGCAGTTTTCCCAACTGCAACCAAGCTCGCTGGCACTGAAAAAATTCACACCTTGATTCTGAACGGTGCAGAGTGTGAGCCGTATATAGCCTGTGATGAGATTTTAATGCAACAGGCGCCGGAGAAAATAATTCAAGGGGCGCAAATCCTCTGTGAAATACTGGCTATACCACAAGCTATTATCGCCATAGAAGACCCTATGGAGAATTGCCAGAAGTCTTTGGATAAGGCCATTTTACAAGCCGGGGCGGAAGCTCTGATAAAAGTGGTAAAAGTACCGATGCTCTACCCCGAAGGTGGCGAGCGTCAGTTAGTTCAGGTACTTACCGGTGAGGAGGTACCCGCTGGTGGACTGCCGCTATCATTGGGCTTGTTAGTACAAAATGTAGCCACGGTTGCCGCCATTAGCGATGCTATTATTCACGGCAAACCTTTGCTTGAGAGAATAGTCACTGTAACCGGTAATGGCATCGTGGCCCCACAAAATATGGTCGCCAGTTTCGGCACCCCAATATCTGAACTGGTTGATTTTTGCGGTGGCTATACGCCTTCTATAGCCAGGCTAATTATGGGTGGCCCCTTAATGGGGTTGGCTCTAAATAGTGATAGCTTACCATTGATAAAGGCTAGTAACTGTATTCTAGGCCTGAGCTCAGCTGATGTTAGCAGCACGCAGCCAGAGTTCCCGTGCATAAACTGCGGCTTCTGTGTAAGCGTTTGTCCCGCAGGGCTACTACCGCAAACCTTGCAAACCATGATTCGCAGTGAGAATTTTTCCGCTCTGGAGCCATTACACTTAGAAGCCTGCATAGAGTGCGGCTGCTGTGATTATGTCTGCCCTAGTCACATTCCCTTAGTAAATTATTTTCGCTACGGCAAAGACCAACTACAACAATTAGCTATAGATAAGCAAAAATCCACCCTCGCCAGAGAACGCTATGAACTGCGCGAACAACGCCTGGAAAAACAACAAACAGAGCGCAGGGCCAGACACCAAAAGCGCAAGCAGGCGCTTGCTGGGAGCGCTGACAAACAAACCAGTATTGCAGCTGCGGTGGCGCGCGCTAAGGCTAAAAAACAACAGCCAGAAGGGAGCGATAGCTGATGGAATTTTCAACTAGCGGCGCACCCCACTTGCCAGCCCAAACCCGCGTTAATAAAATCATGCTACAAGTATTACTGGCCTTGATTCCGGGAACTTTAGCCATGACCTGGTTCTTTGGTATCGGTGTGCTACTACAAATAATACTGGCAATAGTATTTGCTCTTGCGCTGGAGTGGGCAATGCTGAAACTGCGCGGACGGCCACCCGGCTTAGCGTTACGCGACTATAGCGCCGTGACTACCGCCGTTCTGTTCGCGCTGTGTATTCCACCGCTAGCTCCGTGGTGGATTTCCCTGATAGGAATGATTTTTGCCATTGCTATCGCCAAGCATCTTTATGGCGGTCTGGGAAATAATGTCTTTAACCCGGCAATGGTTGGTTATGTTGTTGTGCTTATAGCCTTCCCATTGGAACTAACCCGTTGGTTGCCACCAACTGAGCTGGCAACCAGCATTCCCAGCATATTGCAAAGCCTGCAAGCAGTCTTCTTCGGTAATTTACCTGCCCCGCTAAATTGGGATGCGGTTTCACAGGCAACCCCACTAGATGTGCTCAAAGATGGGGTAGAGCAAAACCTGTTGATCTCAGAAATCAGGCAATCCCCAATATTTGGTGACTATGGCGGGCATGGCTGGGAATGGGTAGCTAATTTCTTTGCGCTTGGTGGTTTATGGCTGCTCTGGCGCCGGGTGATCAGTTGGCATGTGCCCGTTGCGATTTTAGCAACTGTTATTTTCCTGACGCTACCAGCATGGCTTTATGACCCCAGTGTAAACCCTGTCCCCTTACAGCATATTTTCTCAGGGGCGCTGGTGCTTGGGGCGTTCTTTATTGCTACCGACCCAGTTACCGGTTGTGCCTCGCGCCGGGGGAAATTAATTTTCGGACTTGGCGTCGCCCTGATCACCCTCAGTATCCGCTTATGGGGAGGCTATCCTGATGGCTTAGCATTTGCGGTGTTGATAATGAATATGTTTGCCCCATTAATCGACCGTTACACCATCCCCCGTGCCTACGGGCAGCCCAAATGAAAAACCAGTCTGAAAAAACTGCAGTCGGTATGTTTAAATCCAGCACGATTTTAGCATTCGTTACCTTAGTTTGCGTGTTTCTGCTTGCCGGTACCTGGAAATTAACCGCTGATAAAATCGCCCAACAACATCAACAGGCAGTGCTCAATAGCCTCAACCGTATCTTACCGGTAACTAGTTATGATAATTTAATCCTCAATGATTATATTGAAATAAGCGCACCCGGTTTCTTCAAGCACTCAAACCCGGTCAGAGTATACCGTGCCCGCAAACAGGAGCAGCCGGTGTCGCTAGTGTTGCAATTTACCACTAGCGAAGGTTATAACGGCGATATTGACCTGCTGGTGAATATTGATACCAATGGAATCATCGTCGGGGTTCAGGTTACCAAGCACCGGGAAACACCAGGATTGGGAGACGATATAGATAGCCGCCGTAGTGATTGGATTAGTGATTTTACTGGTCACTCGCTCAACAGCCCCGACTCCAAAGGCTGGACAGTTAAGCGCAATGGTGGCTACTTTGACCAATTCACCGGGGCTACAATATCGCCCCGGGCCGTGGTTAAAGCCGTGCGCCGTGCATTGGAATACGAGGCAACTAATCGGCAACGCTTGTATCAACTTCCAAGCGAAGCTCCAGAGCACCCACAAACTGACAATTATCACGGAGTAGTCCAGTGAGTACGAGTCTGGATACAGCACCTGGCTGGCGCGAAATACTCACCAATGGTGTCTGGCATAACAATGCCGGGCTAGTGCAATTACTCGGCCTGTGCCCACTGCTGGCAGTATCCAACACTATGGTTAATGCCCTGGGACTAGGACTGGCAACACTGTTAACTTTAGTGGTATGCAACCTTCTGGTTTCGCTATTGCGCGGCATTATCCGCCCGGAGATCAGAATTCCCCTGTTTGTACTGATACTGGCATCAGTAGTCACCGTAATTGAACTGGCAATGGAGGCCTGGCTGTATGAGTTATTTCATATTTTAGGCATCTTTATCCCCTTAATTGTCACCAATTGCGCCATTATTGGCAGAGCCGAGGCCTTTGCTTCACGCAACCGCCCACTAGCCGCAGCCCTAGATGGTTTCGCCACTGGGCTTGGCTTTGCACTGGTGTTACTACTATTAGGTACTGCCCGCGAATTACTCGGCAGTGGAACTCTAATGCAAGATGCCGAATTATTATTCGGTAGTATGGGTAAATCATTAAGCGTGGTAGTAATCCCCGATTACCGTGGCTTTTTACTGGCAGTCTTGCCGCCAGGTGCATTTATTATATTGGGTTTATTGGTAGCAGGAAAAAATGCTATGCAGGCACGCTCAGCAAAACTTCTATTAGCTAATCAACCTGCCAGTGAATAAATCCAAACGCACAGAAATTTTTTCCCGTTGGCGTCAGATCGACCCACAGCCAACCACCGAGCTTGAGTACCAGAGTACTTTTGAGTTATTGATTGCGGTAATTCTATCCGCCCAGGCTACTGATATCGGTGTCAATAAAGCCACTCGCAGACTGTTTCCTGTAGCCAATACCGCCGCTGATATTTTTCAGCTAGGTGAGGATGGTCTAAAAAATTATATAAAAACCATCGGCCTGTATAACGCCAAGGCTGCCAATATCATCAAAACCTGCCAGCTTCTGGTAACGCAATATGGTGGTGAAGTGCCAGCAAATAGAGAGGCATTAGAAGCCCTGCCCGGGGTTGGCAGGAAAACTGCCAATGTGGTTTTAAACACAGCCTTTGGGCAAGCAACCATCGCTGTAGACACACATATTTTTCGAGTCAGCAATCGTACTGGAATAGCTAAAGGCAAAACCCCATTGGAAGTTGAAAAACGCTTGCTGCGGCTAGTTCCAAAACAATTCCATCTCCACGCTCACCATTGGTTAATTCTGCATGGCCGGTATATCTGTAAGGCTAGAAAGCCTAACTGTAAAGAATGCATTATTAGGGATTTGTGTGATTATAAGCAGAAGCTCTAGCTAAGCATGGGTGCAGGGAAAATTGCAACCAATCGTTTAGTGCTTCCAGATAACAATACCAAGTCTTGTGCACGCCCAGAATCTATTACACAGCTCGAAAGTGTAAAGCTGAGGTTTAGACGCTGGTTTGACTTGGGCAGCATGAAAGGCTGTAATACATCAGGTTCTGATCGGATTAGCCTATGAAAGTACTGTCGCCATTAGACGCCACATTTATCTACCTGGAAACCGCCTATAGTCCGATGGCGATTGGCGGGCTCTATCTGATTGATGCTAAGGATGCGCCGGCCGATTTTAACTGGCAAAGCTGGCGGGATGTTATCCAGAGTCGTTTGCACGGCTCGCCAGTGTTTCGACAGCGTCTGGTGAAAGTACCTTGGGATCTATCCTTCCCCTACTGGATCCGCGCCCCGAACTTTGATCTCGACGAGCATCTGCCACAGGCCACTCTTGGTGGTGAGGCCGATTTGTCGGAGTTGATGAGTCTGGCGGCCAATTTCTGGGGTCAACGATTACCTAGCGATAAGCCTTTATGGGAAATGTTATTTGTTACCGACCTGGATCAGGTTGATGGTCTTTCTCCAGGCTCATTCGCAATGATTACCAAGCTTCATCACGCTGCTGTAGATGGCAAGGCGAGTGCCGAAATGATGGCCGTGCTGATGGATTTCAGCCCCGAAATCCGGCAACTTCCTGGTACTGATGACCGGCAGCCCGAGTCCTTGCCGGGGAATTTAAAAGTTGTCAGTGACGCTTGGATTAATGCCGGTAGAAAAGCCCTTGGATTGCCAAGTTTTCTCAGCAAAACAGCAATGGCAGCCGCGCGGCTTTATAGCAATAGTGAAATAAAACCACTGAAGGCGCCACCTAAAATTCTCACCGCCCCGAAAAGCCTATTTAACCAAGCACTCAGTTCTAACCGAACCTTCTGGGGACAGGATTACGACTTTCAACGCTTACGGAAAATCCGTAAAGCGGTACCTGGCTGTACAATCAATGATGTCGTACTAGCAATTTGTGCCGGTGGCTTGCGTTATTATCTGCAAGAGAAATCCGTCCTACCGAAAAAATCGCTAGTCGCGATGGCACCAATTTCAGTCCGGTCAGAGGAAGGCGATAAGCAGGCAGGCAACAAGGTATCGGCCATGCTGGTTGATTTGGAAACCGTAGTGGATAACCCACTCTCACGGTTGTTAAAAATACAGGCGAACACCAGCCGTTCAAAGATTCATGCCAATGCCGTTTCGGTTGCCGAGTTAAGCGACTTTATGCCTTCTGAAACCCTCGCCGCCGCGACCCGGGTATATACTCGTACTCGGATTGGCGGTCGCCACCGACCATTTTTTAATGTCACCATTACCAATGTGCCAGGCCCGCCGGTAGATCTCTATATGGCCGGTGCAAAAATTCATGCAGTGCATGGTATGGCTCCTATTTTGGATGGGCTAGGGCTGTTACTGGTGGTGCTGAGTTACCGGCAGAGAATTTCGATCGGAATCACCTCCTGTGAGCAAATAGTCCCGGACCCGGAGTTTATGGCCGACTGTTTTGCCCAATCCCTGGAGGATCTGGAACTTACCACTTGTCAAGAACAGAGCGAGCCTCCAGTTGCAACGGTTGATGCTAACGAGGTGCGCAAGGAAAGTCCATTTGCTAGTGCCACCCGTGCGCTGGATGAAGCACTGGATTCACTGCGTAAACATGGTATATGATAGCGCCCATGCCCATTGACCCAGACCTAAGCTTGCCAAGTCACAAACAACGCCCATCTAAGCTACTTATGCTGCTCGAAGGCCGCGCTGTCTACGATTTTGCGGGCATGATGCCAGTGCTAGCCATGCAGCGGTTTTTACCCAAAGGTGACGGTCATCCGGTGCTAGTGTTGCCAGGTTTTCTCGCCAGCTCAACCTCAACCAAACCGTTGCGCAAATATATTGCCGACCTCGGCTACCGCGCACACCGCTGGAAACTGGGGTACAACACCGGTTACAGTCAGAGCCTTCACGATGGCATGCGCCAACGCCTGGTTTCTCTAAACCGGCGTTACGGCGAGAAGGTCAGCCTGGTTGGCTGGTCTTTGGGTGGAGTATTCGCCCGTGAGCTGGCACGCGAAATGCCGGAACTAGTCAGGCAAGTGGTTACCCTTGGTAGCCCATTCCGCGGGCAGCCCTCCTCTAGCAATATCCACCAGCTTTTTGATTTGATAAGTACAGTATCTTATGCCGATCTCCCTGAGCATTTTATGCGCGATATGCTCGAGCCACCGCCAGTACCCACCACCGCTATGTATTCGCGTGGCGACGGCATGGTAGCCTGGCAATCGACCGTGGAAGTTTCCCCGCGCACAGATGTAGAAAACATTCATGTCGGCGGCGCCCATGTTGGTTTAGGTTTTAATCCAAGGGTTCTGATCGCACTGGCTGACCGGCTTAAACAGCCTGAGGGTGATTGGCAACCCTTTGTACCTGCGGCCTGGATGCGACCATTTTTCAAAAACTGGTACCCAGACTGGCTGGTAAAAGGCCACCTGGATCCATTGCGGGAAACGCCTTAACGAAGCTCTGTAAATAGAACTCTCAAATACTTTTGCGACTCACTGTGACACATTTATAGGCTGGAGCGTAGAACCTGGAAAATAGTTACGGGATGCCTGAACTTAACCTCTAGAGCTTCATCATTATTTGCCGAATGCGTTTACTGAACTATGGCAACTCGTTACCCCGATTCAATATCGAAATATAGTTAGCATAGGCATACACTCTATCCCGTTGTTTACCAGTTAATTCTTGCAATATATTCAGTTTTTCAAGTTTTTTCAGCCCTGATTGTATGGTTGCTGGTGCCAGATCAGTATTTGTTTTTACCCAGGCCGCTGTCACCACAGGTCGCTGTAACAAAACCTGATAAATCTGACTCAGCGTTCCTGCGTAGCGCCCTTGATTCTGAATAATTGTAACATCCTGTTCAGACTGTGCAATAAGCTGTCTGGCTGTCTCAACCGCATCATTCGCTGTTTGTTCTGTTGCCTCGGCAAAGTATAAAAGCCACGCCTCCCAATCGCCGTTAAGGCGCACCTGATTCAAGCGTTCATAATATTCTTGGCGATGGGTTTTAAAATACAAACTCAAATAAAGCAATGGTTGCTCTAATATGTTTTCAGAAACCAGTATCAATGTAATTAATAAGCGCCCAAGGCGACCATTACCATCCAGAAAAGGATGAATCGTTTCAAACTGCACATGCACCAGTGCCGCCTTCAGTAAAGTGGGTGTTACTTGCCCTTGGTCATGGATAAACTTCTCCAGCGCCGACAAGGCAGCGGCTAATTCATTAACTGGAGGGGGAACAAATATTGCGTTACCTGGCCGCGTTCCACCAATCCAGTTTTGTGATTTGCGTAATTCCCCGGGTTGTTTTGTACTACCCCGTCCACCAGATAATAATATGGCATGAACCTCTTTTAACAAACGAAGTGAAATAGGGAAACCCTCGTTCATGCGGCGTAATCCATGCTCCAATGCAGCAACATAATTACTCACTTCTTCAACATCATCTACCGGCACACCCGGCTGCTCCGCCAGCTCGAACAACAAAAGATCTGATAACGACGACTGAGTGCCTTCTATCATCGAGGATAAAACTGCTTCTTTGCGCACATACATATATAAAAAAATATCAGTATCAGGCAGCAAACTGGAAATACTGTCTAATCGTCCCAAAGCCAGATGCGCCTTCTCAAATTGCTGCCGCAGTTCTGGTAGCCATTCAATATCAGGTCGTGGGGGCAATTGGGCAGGCACAAACGCTTTGGCTGTTTCGCCAACAGTCGAGATAGTGACATATTTTCCCGATGTATCTCGTTTCATTGCCCTATTTCACTCATTGAATTAGCCCTAAGGTGCTATTTCATTATACAGCAGTTATTGAAATAGCGTGTCGATATTTCAATGCCTGCTCACCTCGTAAACCTGACCACTTTGCTTAACTTTCTAACGCTTACCAGCCTGGATACTTACCAACTGCATAGCCAATTCCAAAGCTTGCTCATAATTCAACCTAGGATCGACACTAGATTTGTAGGCACGGGATAAATCGCCTTCATTCAAGTCGCGGGCGCCGCCGGTACATTCGGTTACATTCTCGCCGGTTAATTCCAAATGCATGCCACCCAGGTGGGTGCCCATATCACGGTGAATTCTTACGGCCTTTTTAAGCTCGCCACGAATTTTTCTGAAGCGTCTGGTTTTAACTCCATTAGCTACAGTTTCGGTGTTACCGTGCATTGGGTCTGACATCCACAGCACTGGGGTTTGCATGGCTTGTACCGCTTCAATTAGTGGCGGTAAATCGCTTTCTATGTTCTCTACACCCATGCGGTGAATCAGGACTATGCGCCCTGCTTCATTCTCAGGGTTCAAGACTCTGATTAGTTCTTGCAACCAGTCGGTGTCCATTTTCGGGCCGATTTTTATTCCTATTGGGTTGCGAATACCGCGAAAAAACTCTACATGGGCGCCATCTAAGTTGGCGGTGCGCATACCTATCCAGGGGAAATGTGTCGACAGGCAGTACCAGCCTTCCTGACGCGGAACCTGCCGGGTTAAGGCTTGCTCATAGGGTAGGTGCAGGGCTTCGTGAGAAGTGTAGAAGTCTGCTCTGCGCAAGCTACCTGCCTGGCGGCCACTGATAGCTTCAACAAAGTGTAAAGATGAGCCGATAGAGTCGGCTAGACGGCGAAATTCATCGGCTAACTGCGAGTGTTGAACCCAACCAAGATCCCAATATTCAGGATGGTGCAAATCGGCAAAACCGCCATCTACCAGTGCCCGTACAAAGTTCATAGTTAGTGCTGAACAAGAGTGACCTTGTAGCAATCGTTGCGGGTCCGGGGTTCTTGAGATGAGGTTAAATTCTGGCGAATTAACTAGGTCACCACGAAAACTGGGCAGGCTTACTCCATCTATGGTTTCTGTATCGCTGGAGCGAGGCTTGGCATATTGCCCGGCAAAACGACCAATCCTGGTTACTGGCTGGTGCAATCCATGCAATAGCACCAAAGACATCTGCAGTAATACTTTCAGCCGGTTAGTAATAATCGGCGGGGTGCAATCGCTAAAACTTTCCGCGCAATCGCCACCTTGCAAGATAAATCTTTTGCCCTGCTGGGCTTCGGCGATATGTTCGCGTAGGGTATTTATTTCCCATGAAGTTACCAAGGGCGGTAACACTGAAAGTTGAGTCAGTGCTGCCTGCAAAGCTTCGGCATCCGGATAGGTGGCCTGCTGAGATACTTGCTTTTGCTGCCAGCTATCTGGTTGCCATTGATGCGATTTAGGTTCTGACATTACTTAGTTCCAATAAAAGGTGGTAAAGAAGTGGCATTATCGCTGGCTCGGCTACGCATCCACAGCCACAAGCTACCAAGCAACATCACTGTATAGGCTATAAATGTCCATTCCGGCATTGAAAGCCCGATAAAACGCCAGCTTACTTCGGCACAACTACCGGAGCCGGTAAATACCGCTTCCAAAGTTTCCATTAGCGGGAAGACATCGAGCATATAACCGAGCCCAGGGCCACAATCTGGAACTAAATCAGGTGGCAAGTTTTGCAACCATACATGCCTGCCGGCAATCCCCATACCGAGCATAGCCGAGAGGCTGATTAAAACTGTATAGATCAATTTACCTAGCCGCCCAGGATTATGTAAACCTGCGAGTAAAGCAAATATACCTATTGCCGCAAACGCCACCCGCTGCAAAATACATAGAGGGCAAGGATCCAGCATCTCCACCTCTTGCAAGAACATTGCATAGGCAAGCAAGCCTACGCACCCGAAAAAGAGCAAAAAGAACCATTTTCTAATCGTTAACCACGCCATTTAAACACCCTGTCACATCCAAATACTCAAGCCAATAAAGTCTGATATATTCACTCAATTCACCGCCTGAGTGGTGGAGTATAATGTCAACTTTAATCCAAGATCAGATAATGAATGCAAGCCGCCAGCAAATCAAGCTATAAAGGCAAAAGGATAGATAAATGTTAGGTAAATCTCCGGGAAAAATCGTTGCTCCACACGGCAGTAAACTTAGTTGCCAAGGCTGGCATCAAGAAGCTGCTATGCGGATGCTGATGAACAACCTTGATCCAAATGTAGCTGAAAAACCTGATGAATTAATAGTTTACGGCGGCACTGGGCGGGCAGCTAGAAACTGGGAATCCTACCACCGCATTATTTCGACTTTA
>JAJRYF010000125.1 GCA_024275935.1 Gammaproteobacteria bacterium
AGGTTCTTTGCTCGTCTTGGTTTGGTATCGCTGATGGATCAATACCATCGGCTCAACAGTGTTACATGAACCGCCGTGGTACGGAACCGTATGCCCGGTGGTGTGGGAGGACGGCGGGAGCAATCCCGCCTCCTACCCGATCGGGACTTCAGTCCCGCCCCGAAGGTGATCCTACGCAAAGACCAGCGTAACTTATCAGTGACTACTATGCCCAGCCTGGTAATCTTCCCTGATTCGCGCAAATTCATCTTTTTGCCCTTCAGGAAGCTGGCCTGCTCCAAATTTATACACCATCCTAGAGCGGCCTAATTTCTTTTCCTCACCCCTTGGCGCATAAACACCCTTGGCTACGAACCTTTTTACAATATCTGCATAACCTTGACCTGGGGGCGTTTCACTTTCTACCTGGATATCAACCAGCCGACCATCTTCAGTAACTTCTGCTGTCAGGACGATAACAGCACTATCTGCAGTATCCCTGATAGTCTTCATTTCAGCATAGTGGTCTGCATATAATTCAGGGAAGTTAGCAAATTTCCAGTGTTTGCCAAAATCTTCCAGGGTCGCCGCGTTATTGCCTGATTCATTTGAGTGTGCGTTAATACTTAGAGAAAGAAGCAGGATTGCGATCAAGCAAGTGGTGTTTTTATAGAGGTGGTTTTCATGTAAGTTTATACCCTGTAACTGAAGGCCGTGTGTGGGCCAGAGATCGTATAGTGCCATATTTAAGTGCCAGTGGCTAAAGCTTTAAAAGAAAGACGCTTTTAGCCAGCGGCTCTCTAGTGTTAGTAGTGACTAAAATAACTAATCGAATAAAGCCCCGTCGCGGATAACAAGTTGTCGCCTACACTGCTCCGCAATTTCCAGATCATGGGTTACCATGCAAATGGTGATACCCTCTTCATTCAGCTTCCTGAATAAGCTGATAATTTGGTTTTTATTCTCAGAATCCAAATTGCCGGTTGGCTCATCAGCGAATATTACTGATGGGGATGTTACTAATGCACGAGCAATAGAAGCTCGTTGTTGTTGACCGCCGGATAATTGAGCAGGGTAATGATGTGCCCGTGGCATCAGATCCACACTATGGAGGGCATTTGAAACAAGTTTAGTCCAATTTTGTTTGGGTATACTGGTAGAGTATTTTAGGGGCAGTGCAATATTTTGGGATACTGTAAGGTCACCAACTAGGTTGTATGCTTGAAAAATAATCCCAAATTTCCGATTCCTAAACGCTGCCATTTGGTCAAAGCTCAGGTTTCCTAGTGGCTTGTTCTGGTATAGATAGGCGCCAGAATCTGGCTTGTCTAATAAAGAAAGGACAGATAACAAGGTTGACTTTCCTCCGCCAGATGGGCCGGTAATAGCCAGAAAATCACCTTTGTTAATTTTTAGAAATATATTTTTCAGGGCATTGGTCTGGATATGCTTGGTTCTGAAAGATTTATTTATATCTTGTAGCTCAAGTAAAATATTGTCGCTTCTTGGCGGCATTCTATTTCGCCTTTAGTGTTGTAATTGAAACCATGTCACCAGCTAACAGACCCGAATCAATCTCTGCATATATCGTGTCTGCCAGCCCAACTTTAATTTCAATAAGCTCATCGTTATTAACTTCTTTGCTGACGGTATAGGTACCAGGCCCTTGATACCAGTCTAACTTGGGTAATTTGAGCACATTGCTTTTGGGGTCCATATAAATTCTAACCTGGACATCAAGATTAGGTTGCAGCCCGCTCATGGCCTGTTGCGCAAATTGAGCCAGTGCGGTAACTGTTCCCTGGTTTACTTGTTGATCAATAGCTATTATTTCGGCTCTATAGGTAAGCTTGTCGATATTGACATCGACAGTGTTACCAATAGCGATCTGCTGGGACTTTTTAGGTGGCAAACGCATGCTAACCAATAAGCTTTTAGAGTCAAATAATGTAAGCAACAGGTCACCAGGGTTTAGTGATTCACCAATTTCCAGAGAATCTGTTAACTCTAGAATAGTGCCAGAAGATGGCGCCACAACACTAAGAGCGGCATATCTTTTTTGGCTACGGCGTAGTTTCTTTTGACTGAGTAAGACCCCATTTAAAGCAGACTGCAAAACTTTAGCTTGGATGTTTTGGTGTAGTTTGAGTTCATGTTTTGCGTGGATTAAGTCTTCCTGTGCTTGTTTATATCTAATGTTTGCTATTTGATAGTCGAGTCTGGAAATAATATTTTTCTCGAGCAATTTGTTGTTAGATTGAGATTTTAATTCCAAAATTCGCAGATCTTGTGCCGCCAGCCTCAGCTTCTTTTGATATCCAATAGTTAGTAACTCTTGCTCTATTTCAGTTTTCTCATAGGCATTTTCTGACTTTAGCAGCATTAACTCTGATTCCTCAAGGTCTTGTTCCAGCTGTGGGTTTTCTAATACTGCGATTAGCTGACCTTCAGTTACTTCTTGGCCTGCAAGTACATTTATGGATGTTAAACGACCGGCGACACCGGTCAAAACCAACTTTGGTTTCAGAGCGGAAACCCTGCCAGTGGCTGCTATTGTTGGGCTAAAATCACCCACAACAACCTTCTGGTATATCGTCTCAGGCATGCGCAGAATGCTTATTAGAGTTACAGATATGACCAGAAAAAGCAAAGCCCCACCTGACCAGAGCATATGTTGCTTGCCGAATCTCCGTTTTTCCTTATCCAGGAGTACATCATTAGGTAATCCCCCCGTAAAATAATCGAACTCAAAAGTAGAATTTTCTCGTAAACTAAGCGAAGGAGATTTCTACATGAAAAAATCAAGATTTAGCGATTCACAAATACTATCGATATTGAAACAAGCAGAAGCTGGTGC
>JAJRYF010000126.1 GCA_024275935.1 Gammaproteobacteria bacterium
GAGCTGTACCGCCAGTTAAGTTTGTTTTATCGTCAAGACCCAGGTTTGAGGCTAGAGGCTTAATAAAAGAATTACAGCCCTCTTACGATCCCTTGCCGTGGAAGACACAAGGGTGAGTTAGTCGTACGACTGCATGGAAGCGGGAAGTACGACCTCATGGGTGGGGAAGGTAGGGTTGAGTCTGGAACAGAGGCCGAGAGCAACGCATATGTCCATGGATGGGCGGTAGTAGGATAATGCAGGAGCAATTATCGAGGAGCGGTTGCCGAGGCGTCCGTTGCAAGTTCCGTCGTTCCGGGGAGTGGGGAGTGGGTAGTCTATGGCGGGTTAAGCTTACACCTATTGGTAACGCTGCTCCCGGTATTCAATCCAGCCACCTTGACGCCGTCCACCAGGGTCGTGATGGGTCCAATGTAAAACTCCACCCTTATTGGTCCACTCGTACTCCCCACGCAATGTAATCGAGTCGCCTGCGCGCACCGGGACTCTTGGCGCAATATCTATATTATGTGCCACCAGCACAGAGAAACCGAAGCCTGGGTCAATAATAAAGCGCTGGTGTTGGTCGCCTTTGCGATCATCCGGGAGAGTGCGAACAACTTTTGCCTGAATCGTAACCCACAGGTTTGATTGTTGTTGCGCATAAGCCCGCGTGAGCAAGCTAATATCGCTATTGGTAGCATTAAAGCTACTTGAGTCGTCGCTATACTTATCTATTCCACGACTAACTGCAACGGCAAGTATGATTACTATAAAAGCCAGAGTGCGACGAGAGAAAGGTAGTTTCATAATTACCTGCGAAAAGGCCGCCAACCCCACTGCCATAGAAGTATAGCACCAAATAGCATACCGCCGAGGTGGGCAAAATATGCCACATTTGAACTGGGATTGTATACCCCGAGAAAGAATTGCAGGCCACCATAAATAATCACAAACCAACGAGCTTGTATAGGTATTGGTGGGATTAACAACATAATTCGCTGGCGTGGCCACATAGCGCCAAAGGCTAGCAATAAACCAAATACTGCTCCAGAGGCACCAATTGTTGGTGCCGGTGGGCTGCTGCCCCAAGTAACCAGTAACTGTATTAGGCCGGCCCCAATCAGGCAGGTAAAGTAGTAGGTGCTAAAGCGTTTCTTGCCCCAATATTGCTCTAGCGGCAGGCCGAACATATACAGCGCGAACATATTAAAGAACAGATGAGTTGTAGAGCCATGCAGAAACCCGTAGGTAACTATTTGCCAAGGTTGAAACTGCGGGTAGTTAGCCGCGATATAGGCCTCTGGCGTGCCTGCTGACCAAAGACCCAGCCAGTAGAGTAATTCCATACCCGCACCAGTTCTTTGCAACAGGTAAATAATTACACTGGCAGCTATTAATAGCCAGGTAAGCGGCATGGTCTTAAGATTGAAGCTGGATTGTTGCATAAGGCTTAAAACACAAGCGATTGCAGGGGGTATCTGCAACCGCTTGTTGTTATTAGTTGGGGAAGATTATTTTTCTATAACTTTAGGCGTGGCGTTGCCAGCAGTGAATGGATAGGTCGCCATAATTTCGCCGACCACTCGGCCAATTGCATTCTCTAGGTCCGCCATTTTCTTTTCATTTACCCGGCCAACAACCACACCTTCCCAAACCAGTTGTTTCATGCGCGGGTCAACTAGGTCAACATTCACTGTACCCTCTGTATATTGGGAAACATTAGTGGTATTGAAGTTGTAGCTTCCCCATGCGGCATAATGTCCACCACGGTAGCCATAGTAGCCAGGGTGGCCCATGCCAACACCAACACCTACTGAAGGGGAGTTGGTGACCTTGACCTTATCGGTCAGTTTGGCATTAAAATTTACTAACAAGTCGGGCTTAGCTTCGGTATATATATAACCCCGCTTGTTCATTTCTAGTCGCAGTGAGTCTTTGAAATACTGGGTGGTCAGGGTTGAGTACTGGGCTTTATCGGTCGCCTGATTATCAAAAAATCCATAGGTTTTGTAATCGGCAAAGTTAGCTGAACGATCATAATCTGTATGGATTACAGGCGTGCTGCTACAAGCTGCCAATACGAATAAAGCGAGAATCAGTGTTAGTGTTAGTTTAATTTTCATAGTTAAAGAGCCTCGACTCAGTTAATTGGTTCATAGAACAACTACGATAATAACACGGGATACATTATCATATACATGCCTCATCAATAGCTACGGCAAATTTTATGCACAAAATTAACCAGATCACTGTATACGCGTCCGCCTCAAACCTCCTGGCCCCGGTATATGACCAGGCAGCATCCCAGTTAGGTGGGGTAATCGCTGGCCTTAATTGCGGTATTATTTATGGTGGTGGGGGCATTGGCTTAATGGGTAAGCTGGCCGATGCCGCGCTTACTGCAGGTGGTAAAGTGCATGGGATAATCCCGGGTTTTCTTGATGGCATAGAGCACGGGCATCAAGCACTGACCAGCAAAGAAATCGTTAGTGATATGCGTATTCGTAAACAACTTATGCTGGAGCGTGGCGATGCAGTAGTGGCCTTGCCCGGCGGCTCTGGAACTTTTGAAGAGTTGTTTGAGGCGATAACCCTGAAACGCCTTGGTCAGTATCTGGGGCCAATAATACTGATTAACACGAATCATTATTATGATCGCCTAATTGAGTTTTTAGAGCAATCTGTAGAGGAAGGTTTTATGGCAGAACAGCATTTAGACATGTGGCAGGTAATTGCCAGCCCCGCCGAGCTTTCTCAGGCATTTGCCGATACCGTGCCGTGGTCGGCTGAGGCCTTGTCATTTGCCGCTAACGGGAGTTTACGAAATGTCTGAGCCTGAGTTTAGGATAGTTGAGACAGCTAAGGGTATGCAATGGATGGTTGAGGCCTGGGGATTTATGGGTGAGCATGGTAAGTCGTTATTCCGTGCCACACTGTTATTATTTTTGCTTTGGTCGTTGGTTAGAATCCCTGTTTTGGGCATGATTATAGGTGTCTTTGACCCGGTTTTTCGCGCTGGCCTATTGTTGGGAGTAGGGAGTGCACTAATGCGGCAAGCTGGTCCGCAGGCCACGAAAATCAATCTGCTGGATGCCTGGAAGCGCCCTGAGTTGCGTCAGCCGCTGATGTTGCTGGGTTTGGCGCTGATTGCGGTTTCGTTCTTATTTGCTGCCTGGGTGGCTGCTGATTTACAACTACTCCAGGAAGGTATAGCGGCAGGAACTTTGCCGGTAGAAGCTTTTCAGCAAGTCTTATTTGCTATCGCGGTAAATGTTTCATTGATAGGGGTTACGCTGTGGTTGGGCTTGCCGGAAATAACCTTTCGTGGTGGCTCGCTAGTAACGGCAATTTCGCGGGGACTTCGGGCTACGCTAGCGAACTGGCGGGCATTAAGTATGCTGGGGTTATGGTTAGCCTTAGGAGCTATGGTGGCGCTCTTGGTTATAACAATGGTGACGATAATGCTACTAAATGTATTATCAGCAGTTCCGCTGGTTGGAATGATTGTATTGATACCAGGAGTATTTGTAGTGATTTACCTGATTGCCTTTATTTTTGTGCTGCAGTTTATCTGCTGGCGCGACATACTTTCGCCAGCAGGGACGAAGATGGACGCAGGTGTATCCAAGAATAACTCAGAAACCGAGACTGAAACCAGCGTAGTAGCCTAGGGTTGTTCAGCGCGCTGTGTAACCAATACCCGTGAAAGTATTATCCCAATCTCAAATAATATCCACATCGGGATTGCCAGCAGGGTTTGCGAGATCACGTCGGGTGGCGTTAGTAACATCCCTAAAACAAATGCACCAACCACCACATAGCCGCGCTTGGCAGCAAGTTTTTCCGGGGTGGTTACTTTTAACGCCACCAGAATGATAGTTGCTACCGGTACCTCAAAGGCCAGCCCAAAAGCCAGAAATAAAGTCAATACAAAGTCCAGATACCGGGATATGTCAGTCATTACCGTCACCCCCTCGGGAGCAACTCTGGCGAAGAAACCAAACATTAATGGAAAGACTACATAGTAAGCAAAGGCGCAGCCAGCATAAAACAGGATGGTGGAAGAAAATAGCAGTGGCCGAGTAATGCGTTTTTCTGCCTTATACAGCCCCGGGGCTACAAATGCCCACAACTGGTAAGTGATAATCGGAATTGCCAGCAATAATGCCAGCATCAGGGTCATTTTGAATGGTGCCAGAAAGGGTGAGGCGACATCAATAGCCACCATTTGCGAACCAGCGGGTTGGTGTGCCAATAAAGGCTCTGCCAGCAGCGCATATAGCTGACCTGAAAATGGTAACAGCACCAGCAGAATCAGCAATACCGCAAGGGAGGCTTTTAGCAGGCGTGAGCGCAGCTCAACCAGATGGCCGATAAAGCTCATTTCCTGGTTTTCTTCGGTTGCCGGGTTTGCGGGCTGTTCTAGTTTAGGCATCTGGGCTTGCTGACTTGTCTTTCCCGGGGTTGGCTTCTGGAACTAATGGGATTTCTGTTTCCAGGGTTTCCTTTAAGTCTTTGGCGGTACCCTCAACTTCGCTTTGCACTTGGGAGAGAGCTTTGCGTAACTCTTCAGCATCCAGCTCCGCTTCAACTGATTGCTTAATATTGCCCCATGCATTTCGCGCCTTGCGCAGATACAAACCTACTGTACGGGCAGCCCGCGGTAGCCGCTCCGGGCCTAATACCAGCAAGCCAATTAACATCAACAAGGCCAGCTCGGTAAAACCGATATCAAACATGCTTATTTATCTTTTTGAGCGTCAGCAACTGTGCTTTCATGAACGCTCTGTTGGCTTGCTGCTTTATCATCGGCATCGAGCTGTTCACTGGGTTTCTTATCTTCATCCTCGGCCATGCCCTTGCGGAAACCTTTAATTGCTCCACCAAGGTCACCACCAATATTGCGCAAGCGCTTGGTGCCGAAAATAACCACCACTATCGCAAGCAATATAAGTAACTGCCAAACACTAATACCACCAAACATAAGCTTCTCCAATTATCAGAATTAATCTGCTACAGCGCATATTGTATGCTACTGGCAGGTAAATTAGGGAGTCTTTGGGGGATATTCGCAGCTTACGAGCTTCTATCTGGAAATCGGAGCTTGAGGGTTAAACCTGGTTACGAATGCTAAAGCCACCAACGAGCAGTAGTAGTAAGATCATAAATATAGCAGAGAAGCCGCTAAGTGTAGGAATAGAAGCTATATTGCTAGTGGCCGCACTGCAACCCCCGGGGCCGGAAATAGCCAGGCTTTCAAAGCCAATAACGCTGGTTTCTGCGATTGCTTCCGCTTTGCCTGTGGCAGTATCAATTTTCAGAATTTGCGATGGACGATCTTGATTGTTTATATTGAAGCGATCGGTTATGGCCCAGAGTTGGCCGGAGAGGTCAAAGGCCATGCCAGCATTGGCATAAAGTTTAGCGGCCCCACCTAGCGGCCCCACCAGAGTGCTATTTCCAGTGGTGATATCTATTTCGTACAGATTGGGATTTAGTGGCTGATTGTCGGCGCTACCTTGGCCCAGTCCATATACTTTCGTGCCCCAGGCAGCGAGCGCGGTAATCGGAGCATTGAGGCTAGCTGTGCCAATGGGAGTCGCAGATCCATCATCACTATTTAGCAGGTACAGGATCTGATTGTTATCAGAGGCCATAAGCAAGATGCCCTGGCAGGTAAAAGTTAAACCGAAGTCGTAATTACTACCGCTGGGGATTTTCAGATTAAACGGATTACCACTGACTGACTCCCCAAGCCCGCTAGTGGTGCTTATTCTTAACAGTGTTTCATCTGCATCATCAACCCCGTAGAGGCCGCCATCTGACGCAAAGGCAAGGCCTTCGATATCAGAATTTAGCCGAGGCTCATTCAGGCGTACTTTTTCAATGCGGGTGGTTTCGCCATTGGCAAGATCAATTTTATACAGGCTGTCTGAAGTACCACTATCTACTCCATTTGAATTAACAGAATAGGCTATCGGCGCAGCCGTAACCGACCCCGCCGTAATCAACAGCAACAATGTAAGTATAAATTGACGCACTATTTTATATCACTCCAAACCAGCAGTCCCCCTATGCTTCTTTAGCAAAGGTTGAGGCTAGCCAGTAGTTTAGCAGAAAAGAATACAAAAAACAGGATGTTAGCGATAGCCGCAATAATAATGGTAGGGTTTCTTTACATATGTTGCATTACTACTACAGACGAATTCCGGTGATTAAAATTATACGCCCGTATATATGTCGCCAAAGCCCACAAAACCAAAAGCTTAGATCGTAATGCTTTTATTCCACGAAGTTTAGAAGCCCACAGAAATATACGCTGTTGTATTTTAGCCACTCTAAGCTAAATCCTCGGGATTTTTTGTAGAACAGGTTAATTTCAACGAAGATGGAGTTACAATTCGGGGTGCCAGCTAAAGCAGGCAACCTGTGAAAACTGATAAAAGGTTGAAGTTCACCCGAATAATGGTGGCTATGGGTGGACTTGAACCACCGACCTCAGCATTATGAATGCCGCGCTCTAACCAGCTGAGCTACATAGCCAAATAGGCAATTTACCGATTTTTAATCGGGGCGGGAGATTGTCTACATCTACCCCGTGTTTGTCAAGCCCTAAAAGCCTATTATAACTGCAAACTGTAGCCGAATTCCTGCAAAAACTGCTGTTCAAACTCTGTCTTGGTAAAGCTGTGGTTTTGTGGTCCTTGGTGGCTGATTTTGATGGAGCCAAGTAATGAGCCGATACGGCATGCAGTCGGTAAGTCCATATCGTTGAGTAAGCCGTGAATTAGCCCGGCGCGGTAGGCATCTCCGCAGCCGGTTGGGTCAACTACATTTTCTACTCTAGGCGTACTCACATTGGTACTGCCAGCCTGGGTATAGATGGTAGACCCTCTGGGGCCGTGGGTAACAATATAAGCATCTAGGTGGGCGGCAATTTCGGTGGCGCTCCAGCCAGTTCTTTCCTGCATTATCTCCGCTTCATAGTCATTAACGATTACCCAGGTGGCGCGGTCGACAAAGGCGCGTAAATCTTCTCCCTGAAATAATGGCATTGCTTGCCCGAGGTCGAAAATATGCGGGATTCCGCGTTGGGCCAATTGCAGGCTGTGTTGGATCATACCCTCACGGCTGTCTGGTCCTACCAAGCCGAGCTTAATGTCATCTCCAACTTCCAAAATCTGGTTGCGGGTGCTGAACATCATGGCGCCTGGGTGGAAGGCAGTAATTTGGTTGTCGTCGAGATCGGTGGTTATAAATGCTTGTGGGGTGAATTGGTCTTCAATTATCTGAACATAATCAAGCGGTACTCCCAGTTTCTCCAGGCGCTCCTGATATGGTCCGAAGTCTTCGCCTACAGTTGCCATTGGGTAGCAGGTGCTGCCGAGTAATTTCAGGTTGTAAACTATGTTTCCGGCAACTCCACCAAATTCACGGCGCATTTCCGGCACCAGAAAAGCCACATTTAACATATGAACTTTGTCCGGAAGGATATGCTCCTTGAAACGGTCGGGGAATACCATGATGGTATCGTAGGCAAGTGAGCCACAAATCAGAGCTGACATTTTTTATATCCAAGTCGGTAAATAACAGTTTGGGAGTTTAACTCAATTGCTGAAAGAAGTGGCTGAAATCAGCTCTGAGAGGCTTATTTGCCGGTACTTTTAGCTTATTGTGTGAAATCTATGTTAAAGCGGGTAATTAACTCCGTTTACAGCTTGCGGAAGCCCCGCTATACCTGCTAGATTAGACCTTTTTCAGGGAAGATTAAAGCCGATGATTTTTAAAGGCCTTCGCGGTATGTTCTCAAGTGATCTATCAATCGAGTTGGGTACAGCAAATACACTTATATATGTTCGTGGAGAAGGAGTGATCCTGAACGAGCCATCTGTGGTTGCCACCCGTGGAGTTCGCGGTATAGGTACCCCGCAAGTAGTGGCCGCTGTCGGCACTGATGCAAAAATGATGCTTGGGCGAACGCCGGGTAATATTCATACTATCCGGCCACTGAAGGACGGAGTAATTGCCGATTTTGATATGACTGAAGCTATGCTTCAGCACTTTATTAAAAAAGTACATAGTTCGCGTTTTTTGCGGCCCAGCCCCAGAGTGCTGGTGTGTGTTCCCTGTGGATCTACTCAGGTAGAGCGCAAGGCAATCAAGGAGTCTGCGGAGGGCGCAGGTGCCCGCGAGGTCTTTTTAATTGAAGAGCCTATGGCAGCGGCTATAGGTGCTGGTATTGCGGTTAATGAAGCCCGCGGCTCGATGGTGCTTGATATTGGTGGTGGTACCACTGAAATTGCTGTTATTTCTCTTAATGGCTTGGTGTACGCAAATTCCATTCGGGTTGGTGGTGATCAGTTTGATGCCGACATAATCAACTATGTGCGGCGCAATTATGGCACCTTGATTGGTGAAAGCACTGCTGAAAGAATCAAGATTGAAGTTGGTTGTGCCGCCCCACTGGAGGTGGAAAAAGAAATTCAGGTGTCTGGGCGAAATTTGGCAGAAGGAATCCCCAAGCGGTTCACCATAACTAGTACTGAGGTGATGGATGCACTACGGGAGTCTTTGAACTTAATTTTGGTAGCAGTGAAAACCGCACTTGAGCAAACGCCACCTGAATTATGTGCAGATGTTGCGGAAACCGGAATTGTAGTGACTGGCGGTGGGGCTTTACTTGAGGGTTTAGATAAGCTTATTTCAGAGGAGACCGGATTACCGGTAGTGGCCGCTGAAGACCCGCTTACCTGTGTGGCGCGGGGTGGTGGTCGTGCTTTGGAGCTGATGGATCAGAATCGCGGTGATTTCCTCTCACTTTAAAAAGGCTCTGATTAATAGACATATCCTCAGCTTGCTCTCATTCCCATGCTCAGCGTGGGAATGCATACGATGATAGCAGCGAGTTAGATATGGGTTCAACTCGCTGCACCCAGAATAAACCAGAGGCTTCTTTCAATGCCCGCACAGCTAAAAGCTAGCTCTTCCAAGTTATTTACTCACTCCGGGTTTTCGCCAGCCCGACTTATATTCTATGGAGTTGCAGCGGTTTTATTGATGTTTATGGACCAGCGTGGATCCTATAACCAAAAAGTTCAAGAATCATTGGCAACCCTCGCGCTCCCCGTGCAATCGCTGGCCGCATTGCCTGCAAAAGTTGCTGCTTTTGTTGGCGATGGCTTCCGTAAACAGCAATCATTATTGGCAGATAATCAAGGTCTGACAGAGCAATTGTTAACCCAAAAAGTTAAGTTGATGCGTCTGCAAGTACTCACCAACGAAAACCAGCGTCTGCGCTCTTTGCTTGGTGCGCGTGCGGGTTTGCGTGAGCAAACCATGGTAGTTGAGTTTCTGGAGGTTGACCTGGACCCATTCTCTCACCGGGTAGTAGTAGACCGGGGCCTGGATGATGGCGTTTACTCAGGCATGGTGATGCTCGATGCTAATGGCATTATGGGTCAGGTTGATGTGGTAACTTCCAGCAGTGCGGAGGTGGTTTTGATTTCAGACCCTGATCACGCGCTACCGGTACAGCTTGCAAGAACCGGGTTGCGCTCAATTGCATTTGGCACCGGCGACTCGGCTGTGCTTATGTTGCCGAGCGTGTCTATTAACGCTGATATAAAACGCGATGATATATTGCTGACATCAGGCTTGGGCAAGCGTTTCCCGGCGGGTTATCCAGTTGCCAGAGTTATGTCGGTGGAGCGCAGTGCTGGGCGCCCATTTGCTAAGGTTTGGGCGCTACCGTTGGCGCAGTTAGAGCGTACTAAGGAGGCTTTGTTGCTTAGACAGATGCCGCTTGAAATAGATAAATCGATTGAGGATGTGGCCACTGAGTTGCCTGCTGATAGCGGCGAGGTTGAGTCAGAATGAGTTCTGTACGCTCAAGTAAAAAAATCTTCTATATATTTCTTGCGCTTGGGCTGGTGCTGTCGTTAGTACAATTGCCAGCATACCTGCAGCCGTTCAGGCTCCCGTGGATTTCTTTAGTATTGATTTATTGGGCGCTTGAATTACCCCGTTCTGTAACTTTAGGGCTGGCATTCTCTCTGGGATTACTAATGGATGTGCTCCTCAGCAGTCTGTTGGGGTTGCATGCCCTGCAATGGGTTTTGCTGGTCTTTTTGGTCACTCAGTACTCATCGAGGATTCGCTTTGCGCCCATCTGGCAGCAAGCCATTACTGTATTTTTATTGCTCCTGAGCGAGCGCTTGATCCTGCTTATAGTATTGATTTTTACTGGAGAGCAGGTTTTCAACATGCAGCTGTGGATGCCCGCTTTGACGGGGGCACTATTATGGCCGTGGCTATTTTTGCTTATGAGTCGTTTGCGCCAACGCGAGCAGTTCAAAGGGCGTAATTGAGAATTGTGCGTATGTTTCGCAGCCTTCACCACATCAAGGATGAGCACGCTGAAAAGTCATTGTTTCGGCGGCGCAGCATTAGTGCGATGGTCATTGTTATTTTGGCGATGTCGTTGTTGGCGGCAAGGTTTTTCTACCTGCAAGTATGGGAATATAGTAGTTTGCAGACACAGTCTGATAACAACCGTATTCGGCTGCAGGTTGTGGCCCCCAACCGAGGCTTGATTTTTGACCGCAACGGAGTCTCTCTGGCGGAAAACCAGCCAGCTTACCGACTGGAAATTACTCCCGAAAGGCTATCGCGTAAGCGCCCAGGAAAGCCAAGAATATCTATGGACGAGGCCCTATTGGAGACTCTGGATAAACTGGAAAAATTAGTTGCGATCAACCCAACCCAGCGCCAGCGGTTGCTGGATAGCTGGAAGCGAAGCAAAGCATTTCAGGCTATAACTTTGCGGTTGTCGCTTACAGCGGCAGAGGTGGGAGTGTTGGCAGTTAACCGGCACCAGCTTCCAGGAGTTGAGATTACCCCTTACCTGAATCGCTACTACCCCGGTGGCGAGGCAATGACTCATCTGACCGGCTATGTGGGGCGAATTGATGATAACGACCTGGTGGGTCTAGATACGGATAATTATCGGGCCAACACTCATATTGGCAAAACCGGCATCGAGCTTTATCGGGAAAAGCTGTTACACGGGCTCAGTGGTTATCAGAAGATCGAAACCAATGTTCAGGGGCGTCTGATTAGGGTTTTAGAGCGTAGTGACCCGCAGGCAGGCCAGGATCTAATCCTTGCCATAGACACTCGTTTGCAGCTGGCTGCCTGGGAGGCTATGGGCGAGTATGCCGGCTCGGTGATTGCCCTGGACCCGCGCAATGGCGATGTTCTGGCAATGGTTAGCAAACCATCTTTTGATGCCAATTTATTTGTTAATGGAATCAGCCAGGCGGCCTACGACCGAATCTTACATGCCGAGGGTCGCCCGCTGTATAACCGCGCATTAAAAGGCGGTTATGAGCCCGGTTCAACGCTTAAACCTTTTGTTGCACTGGCAGGGTTGGAAGCTGGTTTGATAAATGCTTCAACTCGAATTTTTTCTTCAGGAGATTTTTACTTGCCTGGGGTTAGTCGGCCATACCGTGATTGGAAAAAAGGCGGGCATGGCTGGGTCACCTTACGCCCGGCATTGGCGCAATCTGTGAATACTTATTTTTATGATCTGGGAGTTAAGCTGGGTATAGATGGGATGCATGATTATATTCAGCAGTTTGGGTTTGGTGCGCCTACGGGGATAGATTTATTCGGTGAAGCGGTGGGCGTACTGCCTTCCAGAGAGTGGAAGCGCAAGCGTAATAATCAACCGTGGTATCCCGGGGAGACAGTAATTGCCGCTATTGGGCAGGGGTTCAATGTGGCTACACCACTGCAATTGGCCACCTCTACGGCGGCCCTGGCAATGAATGGGAAACGCTATGTGCCAAGGTTAGTGCGTGGAATAAAGGCGCATGGCGCGGAAGAAACTCAGTGGTTGCCACCAGTAGCGGCCTCTTCTGTGCCGATAGTAAACTTGCAAGATTGGGAGTTGGTCAGGGAGGGAATGGTAGATGTTGTGCACGGTGCTACCGGTTCAGCTCGGGCAATAGGTGTGGATTCAGCTTATACCATTGCCGGTAAATCGGGTACAGCCCAGGTATTCGGCCTGGCTGAAGGCGAGGAGTACGATGCCAGCAAGGTTATTCGACGCTTACGCAATCATGCCCTGTTTGTGGCCTGGGCTCCGGTGGCCGAGCCTAAAATAGTAGTTGCGGTAATAGTCGAGCATGCCGACGGTGGTGGTTCGACAATGGCAGCGCCGATTGCCAAGATTTTGATGGATACCTGGCTGCTTGAAGCCGGGCATTTAGGTGGCGATAAAGGAAAGATTGTTGCTGGTGGGGAGAGTATCGAGTGAGGTCGAACTTGATTCCCGGCTGGGTTAGCCGCCCGCGACTTGATTACCCACTGTTGGTGGCTCTAATTATGACCTCGATACTTGGTCTATTGGTGCTTTATAGCGCTAGTGATGGTAATCAACGGGTAGTCATTAACCAAGCTGTTCGCTTGGGGGTGGGTTTCTTGGCGCTGTTTGTGTTGAGCCTTTTCCCGCCACGAATTCTACGCTCCTGGACGCCATGGTTGTATCTTCTAGGGATGCTATTGCTGCTTGCCACAGCTTGGTTAGGAGAGGGGCGTGGAGCCAACCGCTGGCTGGATTTGGGGTTTTTGCGTTTTCAACCATCGGAAATTATGAAATTAATGGTGCCGATGGCGGTAGCGGCGTGGCTGCATAGCAAGTTATTGCCACCAAATTGGAAAGCCATAACTATTGCCATAATTATTATTGTGGCTCCAATGATGCTAATTGTCAGACAACCTGATCTGGGAACGGCATTGCTGGTTGGTATGAGCGGTGTCTGGGGGATATTTCTGGCTGGCATACGCTGGCGAGTGGTTCTGGCAGGTTTAGGGTTTATAGTTGCGGCAGCACCGCTGCTGTGGTTGTTTATGCATGAATATCAACGCAACCGGGTACGTACCTTCATCAACCCTGAGGCTGACCCTTTGGGGCAGGGCTGGAATATAATTCAATCGAAAATTGCGGTAGGTTCCGGCGGTTTGAGCGGTAAGGGCTGGATGCAGGGAACCCAGTCACAGTTGGAGTTTATCCCAGAGCACACGACGGATTTCATCTTTGCGGTGTTTGCTGAAGAGTTTGGCTTGATTGGAGTACTGTTATTGCTCAGCCTATATATATTTATTATTGGCCGCAGCTTGTATCTGGCTAGCCAGGCCAGAGACACATTCTCTCGACTACTATGTGGTAGTCTGGCACTGATATTTTTTGTATATGTGATGGTAAATGGCAGCATGATTATCGGTATTTTGCCGGTAGTTGGGGTGCCGTTGCCATTAATTAGTTATGGCGGTACTTCAATAGTCACCTTGCTGGCAGGTTTTGGCCTGATTATGTCAGCCTGGGGGCATCGAAAGTTTATACGCTAAACACACTAAGACTTGGAGATAATAAATTGAGTAGGAAAGCTTTAATTATAGCAATAACTTTTATTGGCTTACAGTTGCCGTTATTAAGCGTGGCTGAAGGTACCGCCAAGGAAAATTGGCCAGGGCAGGCAGAATTCGTCAAACGGGTAGTTGCAACTGGGCAATACAATACAGCCGAAGTAAACGCTATCTTGGCTGGAGCGGTACACAAACAAGCTGTTCTGGATATTTATAAGCGTACGGCAGAGTCCAAGCCCTGGTATACCTATCGACCGATTTTTATGACCGACCAACGCTTACAGGAAGGCCTGGTCTTTTGGCGAGAAAACCAGCAAGCCATTACTGAAGCCTCCAGGGAAAGCGCTGTTGAGGAAGAAATTATTGTTGCCATTATCGGTATAGAAACCTATTACGGCCGAATTTTAGGGAATTACCGGGTACTAGATACGCTAACCACCTTGGGCTTTCACTTTAAGCGGCGGCAGGAGTTTTTCTCTAAAGAACTACTAGAGTATTTATTGCTTAGCAAGGAAGAAAACTTACCACTGACTGAAATTAAGGGAAGTTATGCCGGGGCTATGGGTTTGGGCCAGTTTATGCCTAGCAGTTATCGTGCTTATGCGGTGGATGCAGATGGCGATGGCCGGCGTGACCTGTGGGGCTCTAAAGCAGATGCGATTGCCAGTGTAGCCAATTACTTTAAAGTGCATAAATGGCGCCATGGTGAGCAGGTTGCAGTGCCAGCTAAGCGGACAGAAGCTGCCGAATCACTGAGAATGAAATTGGGTAAGCCAGCATCAACGCTAGCGGAGTATGCCAGTAAGGGTTATGTTGGCGAGACCGAGCTGGCAGCAGATACCGCCGTCAATTTGATCGTTCTGGAGCAGGAAAAGGGCCATGACTACTGGTTGAGCCTGCATAATTTCTATGTAATTACTCGCTATAATCGCAGCCCCATGTATGCCATGGTAGTTAAGCAGTTGAGCGAGCAATTAGCGGCGGCGAGGAAGGCCGGCAAGTGAAGTGGTTATGGCTAATATCAGCAGTGTTGCTACTATCTGCCTGCGGTGGTAGCAAGCAGCCAATTGCACACGATGGGCCGCCTAAGAAAAGCATTGATGCGGATAAAGTGGTGGTGCTTACGCCGCGCCCGGAGCCTAGGGCTCGTTACGGTAATAAATCTCCATATACGGTCTTAGGCAAAACTTACACGGTGCTACCTACAGCTGAAGGCTATCACCAGCGGGGAATAGCTTCCTGGTATGGCAAGAAATTCCATGGCCGTAGGACTTCCAGTGGCGAATTGTACGATATGTATTTACCTACAGCGGCACATAAGTCATTGCCTCTGCCGGCTTATGCGGAAGTGACCAATTTGGATAATGGACGCAAATTGATTGTTAAAATCAATGATCGCGGACCGTTTCATGCAGATAGAATGATTGACCTTTCCTATGGTGCTGCGGTAAAACTAGGGGTAATTGAAACTGGCACAGCGCGAGTGGATGTACGCGTAATTAGCTTTGATAAGAGCGAAGACCACTCAAGTGTCAAGGTCAAAATAACTTACCAGGTTGGTGCATTTGCAGAGAAAAGTGCTGCCAAAGGGGTGGTAAATAAACTTGAAAGCGCTGGAATCAAGCAAGTTAAACTTGAGAAAGGTCGATCTTCTGCGGGTAAAAAACTATGGCGGGTTAGAGTGGGGCCTATAATAACTACTGAGTCTGCTTGGCGAATAGAGCAGGAAATCATTGAATTAGGGCTCGGTCGCCCCCATCGTGTAGGGCGTTAACGAAATATATGTGTACTTTAATCCTATGAAAAATAAATATTTTAGCGGGACATGGCTGATCAGCTCCTTATTGATTCTTGGAGCGGTGACTATGAGCCCACAACTATGGGCACAAACAAAGCAGCCTGCAACGGCAGCCCTGCCAGTTCCGGCAGCGCCACAGCTTGGTGCTCGCAGCTATATTTTGCAAGATTTTTCCAGCGGCAGAATTTTGGTTGAGAAAAATGCGGATATGCGGGTTGATCCAGCCAGCATTACCAAATTAATGACCAGCTATGTAGTATTTAGCGAGCTGGCGCAAGGCAAGCTCAAGCTTGATGACATGGCTACCGTTAGCGAAAAGGCCTGGCGCACGGAAGGCTCGAGGATGTTTATCGAAGTCGGCAAGCAGGTACTAATTGAAGATTTAATTAAAGGCATGGTAATTCAGTCGGGTAATGATGCCTCGGTAGCACTGGCGGAGCATGTTGCTGGAACTGAAGCGGCCTTTGCCAGCCTGATGAATCACTATGCCGAGCAGCTTGGTCTGAGTAGTAGCCATTTTGTGAATGCTACCGGCCTGCCAGACCCTGAGCACTATATAACCGCGCGTGATGTGGCTACTTTATCAGCCGCCATTATTCGCCAATTTCCTATTTACTATGCTTGGTATTCTGAAAAAGAATTTACCTTTAACAAGATTCGCCAGCATAATCGCAACGCCCTATTGTGGCGCGATCCGGCGGTTGATGGCCTGAAAACCGGGCATACTGAAGCTGCTGGCTATTGCCTGGTGGCCTCTGCCAAGCAAAAAGGCATGCGCTTGCTGGCTGCGGTTATGGGTGCTGAGTCTCAGAAGGCCAGAGAGGCAGATGTTCAGGCTTTGCTGAATTATGGATTTCGCTTCTTTGAAACCCATCAACTCTATCAAGCCGGGCAAAGCCTGACTGAAACCAAAGTTTGGAAAGGCAAGCTAGACACAGTTTCACTAGGCCTGGAAGATGAATTATTTGTCACAATTGTACGCAACCGCTACGACGATTTAGATGCCAGGGTAAGCATTAATCCTGAGCTTTCAGCACCAATTAGTAAAGGCCAGCAACTAGGCCAACTACAAATTTACTTAGATCAACAGGAAATCGCCAGCCGACCATTGATTGCTATGGACGATATAGCTGAAGCGGGTTTCTTTGGGCGCAGTTATGACGGCATAAGCCTCTGGGTTGGGGGTTTGTTTGGAGATGACGATGAATGAGTCAACTCACCTGGAGCCTGAAGGCATCAGTGGTAAAGAAACAGAATTAATGCAGTTCCCATGTGAGTTTGCTATCAAGGCAATGGGCCGCAGCACTCCGCAGTTCGAAGCGCAGATAAAATCATTGGTATTGCCGCATGTTAATGACGGCAAATTAATTTCTATCGATACACAGCCAAGTAAGGCTGGCAATTTTGTGTCAGTAACTATCAGAATAATGGCTGATTCCCGGCTGCAAATGGATGCCATTTACTATGCCTTGAGCGATTGTGATGAAGTGCTTATGGCCCTGTAGGGCTCAACACCATTCTAATGAGTGAAATCCCTCGCCCAGTTGCAGCTTATGAAATGAATACCCTTGGGGTGCGTGATTTGGGCCCGCGTGAGTATTTGCCAGTATGGCAAGCTATGCAGCAATTCACCGATCAGCGCGATGAAAACACCCCTGATGAGCTCTGGTTGCTGGAGCATCCAGCAGTGTTTACCCAAGGGCAGGCGGGCAAGGCCGAGCACCTATTGGCACCGGGCGATATTCCGGTAGTTCAGGTAGACCGTGGCGGCCAGGTTACCTATCATGGCCCGGGTCAGATTGTTGCTTATCCACTACTGGATATTAAGCGCCGCTCTTTGGGGGTGCGCGCTTTGGTGCAGGCTTTGGAAAGAGCAATAATCAATACCCTGGCAACATATGAAATCGAAGCAGTCTGTCGTCAGGAATCGCCAGGAGTATATGTCGGTGACAGCAAGATTGCATCACTTGGCTTGCGCATCCGGCAGGGCTGTAGTTTTCATGGTCTGGCACTTAATGTGGCTATGGATATCGAGCCATTTTCGCGAATTAATCCCTGTGGTTATCAAGGTTTAGTAGTCACACAAATGCAAGATATGAGTGCTGTAGAAATCAATTTACCCCAAGTTAAAGCAGTGCTAGTTACACAGTTGGCAGAGCAACTGCAATACACGAGCTTGCAAAAGCTAGTGGCCGGAATAGGTATATGAGTAAAGATACATTAAAGCGTAATAGCATTCCCTTAGAGACGCTGGCAGCGAGCCAGTCGCCTGTTAAAGAGTTGGGTGCGGATAAAATTAGCCGCAACACCGCCAACTTTCAAACCGCGGAGGTTTTGCGCAAGCCTGACTGGATTCGAGTCCGCCTGCCATTAGGCAATGCGGTGGCGAAATTAAAGTCGAAATTACGCGATCAGCACCTGGTTACCGTTTGTGAGGAAGCTTCCTGCCCTAATATTCATGAGTGCTTTGGTAAGGGTACGGCCACTTTCATGATTTTGGGAGAAGTATGTACCCGGCGCTGTTCATTTTGTGATGTAGCTCATGGTAAGCCGCTGCCGGTAAACCAGGAAGAGCCGCAAAAACTCGCTGAAACTATTGCCGCTATGGGGCTTAAATATGTGGTGATCACCTCGGTTGACAGGGATGACTTACTCGACGGTGGAGCCCAGCATTATGCGGATTGTATTACTGCAATCCGGGCGCTGAGCCCGACAATTAGAATTGAGATTTTAGTGCCTGATTTTCGTGGCAAAGGCAGGATGCAAAGAGCCCTGGATATTCTGGACACAGCATTACCGGATATTTTCAACCATAACCTGGAAACGGTAGCGCCTCTGTACAGAAATGTTCGGCCAGGGGCGGATTATCAGTGGTCTCTTGATTTGCTCCAGGAATTTAAGCGCAGACATCCGCAAATCCCAACTAAATCTGGAATTATGTTGGGATTGGGCGAGAACTTGGAGCAGGTAGAGAAAGTATTGGTTGATCTAAATATTCATGCTGTCGATATGCTTACAATCGGGCAATATTTACAGCCCACCCCGCATCATCATCCAGTAATGCGCTATTGGACCCCTGCTGAATTTGAGTATTTGGCGAAGCTGGGGGATGAAATGGGCTTTTCGCGTGTTGCCAGTGGTCCCTTGGTACGGTCTTCCTATCATGCGGATTTGCAGGCGGAGAGTGTGGTGGTTAATTAACAGGCCCTCTAGTGTTGGAGCAAGAAATGACAAAAAATGAAATTAATTATATAGATGTCTGGCCTGATTGCCCTGAGAAGTGGCAGGTGGCTAGTAAGGAATTCTGGCTTGAGTCAAATGCCTTACCCGCTGGCGCTGAGCTTGCTACGCGCCTGAAACAGTTGTGTACGCTGGCAGTCGATGGCGACCGCCTGATTGGGGTTAGCACGGTATTTAAAGCCAACTATCAGCCTCTGCGTTGCGAGCTGTATTTCTTCCGCTGCCTGGTATTGCCAGAGTATCGCCGGAAGTCAGTAGCCCGTCAGTTGACTATTAATTGCCGCAACACTCTGGAGGCGTTTTCTACCGAGAACCCAACAGCAAGCGCGGCTGGAATGGCAGTTATAGTTGAGTCACCTGCGCTTTCGGAAATATCTCGCAGAGCGATCTGGCCTACTACCGGGTTAAATTTGGTTGGCTACACAAGTCAGGGTCAACAAGTCCGAGTGGCATGGTTTAAAGAAGCGTTGCTAAAGTAGCTGTGAGATTATGATTCAATGCAACCTCATGCGTTATTTACGGTCTTATGCTACATTGTATCTATGGGTAGGGTTTTCTATCCTTAAACTTGAGGTTTCTAATAGTGTCAAACAAGTTTCAATATAAGTATTTAATCCTGCCATTGCTTTCTCTGGTTCTCAGCAGCAGCCTCTGGGCACTGCCAACCACCCCACAGTCTAGTGAGGTGCTGCTAAAGCAAACCATGTCACAGCGTTATGCATCTAACCTTACAGTTAATTTCCTTACTAACTGGCACTATAAAGATGTGCAGCTGAATGATGAATTATCCAGCAAAATACTAGATCAGTACATAGAGACCTTGGATCCGAATCGGGTATATTTCTTGCAGGCAGATATCAGCGGCATGGAGCAATGGCGCACTAAGCTAGATGATGCCTTGCGTCATGACGATTTAGGTGCGGCTTTTGATATATTTAATCTATATGTGTTGCGGGTGCGTAATAGAATCAATTTCGCTCGTCAGTTAATCAAGCAACCGTTTGATTTCAGCGTAGATGAAGAGTACCAGTTCGACCATTCCGAGGCTGCCTGGATTAAGGATGTCGAAAGCCTGGATGACCACTGGCGCAAGCGGGTAAAGAATGACTGGCTACGCTTGAAGCTGACCGATAAAGAAGAAGATAAAATTCGGGAAACCCTGGATGAGCGCTTTGTTAACCTGGACCGCCGCATTACAGAGCTTAATTCTGACGATGTATTCCAGTTCTTTATGAATTCAGTAACCCTGGCAGTTGAGCCACATACTGCTTATATGTCGCCACGTAATTCGGAAAACTTTGATATTTCTATGAAGCTTTCACTTGAAGGCATCGGTGCATTGTTACAGCGAGATAATGAATATACTTCAATCGCCAGAGTTATTCCTGGGGGGCCTGCTAATAAAGATGGTCGCTTGAAGGTAAAAGATAGAGTTATAGGGGTTGCCCAGGGCCGCGAGGGCAAAATGGTTGATGTCATCGGTTGGCGACTGGATGATGTAGTTAATTTGATTCGCGGCCCGAAAGATTCAGTTGTTCGCTTGGAGTTGTTACCAGACGCTGCTGGCCCGGACGGGCCCAGTAAAGTAATTGAGATTGTTAGGAATGAAGTAAAACTGGAAGAGCAAGCGGCGAAAAGTCGAATTATTGAAATACCTCAGGGTGATGAAATCACCAAAGTTGGGGTTATTGATCTACCAGTTTTTTATCTGGATTTTGTTGGCCGTGCTGAAGGCAAGAAAGATTACCGCAGCACTACGCGGGATGTGCGTAAGCTGATTGCTGAAATGAAACAAGAAGGCATCGAGGCGCTGGTTATTGATTTGCGTAGTAATGGTGGTGGCTCTTTACACGAAGCGACAACTCTTACTGGTTTGTTTATCGACCAGGGACCAGTGGTACAAATCCGTGACTCCCGCGGCCGGATACAATTGGAAAGAGATGAAGAGCCGGGCATGGCTTGGGACGGTCCTCTGGCAGTTTTAGTGAATCGTTATAGCGCCTCGGCTTCAGAAATATTCGCCGCCGCTATCCAGGACTACCAACGCGGCTTGATTGCCGGTGAACCAACCTATGGCAAGGGTACTGTTCAAAATTTAGTAAATCTGGACGATTATGCGCCAGTTGATAAAAAGCGGCTGGGCGACCTGAAGTTAACCATGGCTCAGTTTTTTCGTGTAGACGGGGGCTCTACCCAGAACCGTGGTGTGATTCCAGATATTCGTTTCCCATCCCCTGGGGATGCGTCAGAATATGGTGAAAGCTCATATAAGAATGCCTTACCATGGACGCAAATTGCAGCCGTAGATTATCAAGCAGTTAACCGAGTATCAGCAATGTTACCAGCGCTTAGCAAACGCTATCAAGAGCGCTTGAAGAGCAGTGAAGAGTTTTCCTGGATATATGACGATATTGCCGAGTATGAATTAAAAAAGGACAAGAAAACCGTTACTTTGCTAGAGGATGTAAGACGCAAGGAGATGGACGAGAACAAGCTACAGGCGAAGCAACGCAAAGAACGCCGCTACCACTTGCATGGTCTACCAGTGCCAGAGGATAAAGACGAGGAAGATACTGACACAATAGCGGCTAGTACGAACTCGGAAGGGCAGGTAATAACTGAAACTAATGACGCTCAAGCTGGTGCTGAAACTAATGCTGCAGAAGCTGAAGAATTGCCAGATTTAATCCTCGAAGAAACCGCCAGAATTGTAGCCGATGCCGCGCGCTTATCGGCGAAGAAACCGATGCTGGCACAGAACCCTGGCAACAAGGCAACAGTAACCACCAAGCCTGAACTCGTAAATTAACCAGCAACCCCGGCCCGGTCAGGGCCAGGGTGTTGTTTGCGAGCTATTCTTTGCGGAGTAAATCTCTGATTTCTGTCAGCAGAACTTCTTCTTTACCTGGTGCTGCTGGCGCGGCCGGTTTTTCTTCTTCTTTTTTACGCATATTGTTCATTACTTTGATCATCATGAAAATTGCGAAGGCAACGATTAAAAAGTCGAGAACATTCTGTATAAAAGCGCCATAGTTAAGGGTCACGGCTTCAACGCCGTCGGTTGCATCTTGAATAACCATTCTCAGGTCAGCAAAATTAACTCCTCCCATCATCACCCCTATCGGTGGCATAATAATATCTTTGACCAATGATGAAATAATTTTCCCAAATGCCGCGCCGATGATAATACCAACTGCCATATCAACAACATTACCGCGCATTGCGAAGTCTTTAAATTCTTTTGCCATTCCCATAGTGCTTCCTCAGTTATTATGTGTGAGTCCTTATACTACCTTAAATCGCCATGTCAGATAAGAGCTTGACCATTATCAAGGTGGCGCTGGCGGTGCCACTGAATCAATTGTTTGATTATTATTTACCCGTTGATATGGCTACTCCTCAGCCTGGCTGTCGGGTAGAGGTGTGTTTTTCCGGAAGATCAAAAATTGGCTGGGTTGTAGCGCAGGCAAATAGTAGTAAAGTTGCGCCAGCTAAATTGTTGCCAATAATCGCGGTAATTGATGAGCGACCACTTTGGTCAGCATCATTATGGCAACTACTTAAATGGTGCTGGAGTTATTACCACCACCCGCCGGGCGAGGTTTTGGCTACAGCCCTACCACCACTGCTGAGGGGTTTCAAAGCGGCTCTTGCCCCGGAAACTCAGGCTTGGCGATTAACTCAGGCGGGTGCATCTGAGGACTTGGAAAAGTTAAGCAAGCGCGCCCCAAAACAAGCTGCGCTAATAGCGGCGTTATCTAAACCAGCTAGTGCTGAGCATCTTGCCGAGCATTTTGCTGGCGCTAGCTGGCGACCAACTTTACGCAGTTTGGAGAAAAAAGCTTGGGTGGAAGCGTGCTCTTCGGCCATTGTGGAGGCTGCGGCACCAATTTCTGGGCCAAGCCTAAGTTCTGAGCAAGAGCGAGCGGTGGTAGAGATTGGCCAGAGCCTTGATAAGTATGCCTGTCACCTGCTGTACGGGGTCACCGGCAGCGGAAAAACTGAAGTTTATTTGCAATTGGCAGTACAGACCCTGGCTGCTGGTAAACAAGTGCTGATGTTGGTTCCGGAAATCGGTTTGGTTCCGCAACTTGCCCGCAGAGTGCAGCAACGCCTGGGACTAGAGCCGGTATTAGTCCACTCTGCCCAGAGTCCAGGTCAACGCTATCGTGCCTGGTATAGAGCCTCAACCGGTGATGCTAAAGTGGTAATTGGTACTCGCTCGGGGCTATTTACCCAGATGCCGAAACTAGGCCTGGTGATTGTGGATGAAGAGCACGACAGTGCCTATAAACAACAGGATCATTGGCGTTATAGCGCCCGGGATGTGGCGGTAAAGCGAGCCAACTTAGAGAATTGTCCAGTAGTGTTGGGAAGCGCAACTCCGTCCTTAGAATCATTACAGAATGTTGCAACCGGCCGTTATCAGTTCTCACAGCTACAACAACGGGTTAATCAGCAAGTGATGCCCGCCTGGCAGCTGTTAGAAATGCGCCAGCAGTCGGTGACAGAGGGTTTGCTACCGGAAACCATGGAGCTAATTAGCGCCGCATTAGAAAACCAGCAACAAGTTTTGGTGTTTTTGAATCGCCGGGGTTATGCGCCGGTTATCATGTGTCATTGGTGCGGTTGGCAAGCGGACTGTGAGCGTTGTGATATCCCGATGACCTGGCATCGGCGGGCAAACCACCTTGATTGCCACCGCTGCGATGCCCGCAAGCGGGTACCGAAAAAATGTCCGTCCTGTGACAGTCTGGATTTACGCCCACTTGGAGAAGGTACAGAGCGGGTCGCAGAATTTTTACAGCAGCAGTTCCCACAAACTCCGGTGATTCGTTTTGACCGCGACACCACCCGACGGAAGAATGCCGCTGCCGATATTTTAACTGGTGTGCGCGAAGGTAAGCCATGTATCTTGGTAGGCACGCAGATGCTAGCGAAAGGACATCACTTACCAAAGGTCTCCCTGGCAGTAATATTAAATATAGACCAGTCTTTGTTTAGCACCGATTTTCGGGCTATAGAAAAACTCAGCCAGTTACTAACCCAGGTTGCTGGCCGTTCCGGGCGTGGACAGGAAAAAGGCTTAGTAGTATTACAAACCTATCACCCAAGACATGCCCAATTAGTGCAGTTGTTAGATGCGGGATATCTATCTCTGGCCAAAAGCATGTTGGCCGAGAGGCGCCAGGCTGAATTGCCACCATACAGCTATCAAGCGATGCTACGGGCGGAGTCATTAGATCCAGTCGCACTAAACACAGCACTTACAGAGCTTGCGTCCCAAGCCAGCAAGTTGGCCAAAGCCCAAGCGAGTCAACTAGAGGTTTACGGTCCTATGCCAGCAATTCAGGCCCGGCGGGCAGGCAAGCAACGGATGGTTCTACTGCTGCAATCTATAAGCAGAAAAGAGTTAGATGCTTGCCTAAGAATTTTGTTACCCGGTTTGCCAGCATTATCCGGTGGCAGAAAAGTACAATGGGCGATTGATATTTCTCCGCAGGAGATTTAATGACGCTTTTGGTGGCTTGTGAACATGTTACGCTGTGCCCCATAACTCAACCGTTAGGAACAAAGGAGAGCAATCCATGAAATCTGCTTCCTGCCATTGCGGCGCCATTTGTATAGAATTTGATGAATATCCGGAATCACTAACAGAGTGTAACTGTTCAATTTGCCATAGATTAGGAGTTCTTTGGGCCTATTACACCCAGCAACAAGTTCGGGTTATTTGTTCACCTGGGTCGATATCAACCTATGTTTGGGGTGATAAGTGTATAGAGTTCTGTCATTGCAAAACTTGCGGCTGTGTAACTCATTACACCAGCGTTGAAAAGAATGATGATAGCCGAATTGCAATCAACGCACGAATCATGCGGTTGGAGGAAGTTTCTTCAATTTCTATCAGGAAGTTTGATGGCGCATCTATGCCGGTGCACGGAAATACCTAGATGAATCGAGGAGCAACCAATAAGCACTGCCTTAACACACATAAGGCTTGGTAGCTCCCGCAAAAATAAACAAAGTCAAAAGTAGAAAATTCTCGTAAACTAAGGGCTAAGGTTGGCTACCCAGTTAATTTTGCCCAAATCCAGACATAGAAACATGCATAGTGACCATTTGCACTGTAAGCGCGTCTATATTTAACCAGGATTCGTAGGTTCAGGGCGGCTATAGAGTGCATGATATTGACTTCACAGTGGAATCAAAAAATCTTAGCCTCACCCAAAGGTTAGGCGGGTATTTTTTGAACCGCTGTGGAGTCAAGAGCTTGTGCTATGTGCCGTCATGAACCTACGGATTCAGGTTTATGGCAAAATAGCCGAACTTTGGTAGACACAAATTGTCCCAATAAATCCCAGTATCAGACAGTCATTGATCCCAAGTAGCAGGAATTATGGAAGAATTAATTAAAGAAGACTCACAGCAGAACCCTTTAGTCGAAGCATTTCATCGCTTACAGGCTGATGCAGAAACTAAAATCATCGGTCAGACAGCTCTGGTAGAGCGCCTATTGATTGCCTTGTTGACCCACGGTCATTTGCTGGTCGAGGGTGCGCCCGGGCTGGCTAAAACGACTGCAATTAAAGTCTTGGCAGAACGAATTGAGGGTGATTTCCACCGGGTTCAATTTACTCCTGATTTACTCCCGGCAGACCTTACCGGTACTGAAATATATCGCCAACAGAGTGGTGACTTTGAATTCCAGCCAGGCCCCCTGTTCCACAATCTCATCCTTGCCGATGAGGTTAACCGGGCGCCAGCGAAGGTGCAGTCTGCGCTGTTGGAAGCAATGGGCGAACATCAGGTAACTGTAGGTAGCGAAACCTATCAGTTGCCCAAGTTGTTTTTGGTTATGGCGACGCAAAATCCAATTGAACAGGAAGGCACATACCCTTTACCCGAAGCTCAGTTGGATCGGTTTTTGATGCACGTCACTATTGGCTATCCGGATGCCGATGCCGAAACTGCAATTTTAAAACTCGCGCGCCAGCAAGCGCGTGAGGAGCTGAGTAGCCATGTAGCCCCTGAGGTCTTTCTCTCGCAGAAGCAAGTGTTTGAGGCCCAGAATCAGGTGCTTGATATGGAGATGGTGCCAGAATTAGAGACCTATATCGTGCAGTTGATTTTAGCTTCTCGTGACCCAGCAAAATATGACCCGGATATGGCACGGATGATCTCTTACGGTGGCAGCCCACGCGCTACTATAAGCTTGGACCGCTGTGCCCGTGCGCATGCCTGGCTGGCTGGCAGAAGCTTTGTCTCGCCCGATGATATTCACGCCTTGGCTGCGGATGTTCTACGGCATAGATTAATATTATCCTATGAAGCTGAGGCTGATGGGGTGAGCAGCGATGAGATAATTCAACGGCTGCTTGAGGTCGTGCCGGTTCCATGAGCCGTATGGGCAAGCCCAGCTTGAACCGAGAGCCGGCTTTTAGTGGTGACGGTATTCATGTCAGCAAAGCAGAATTAATTGCTTTGGAACGGCGTTGTAGTCGGCGTTACCTGTCATCCAGGCGGGCAGCCCGCTCAGCTTTGGCAGGGGCGCATGAGTCCAAGTTCCGTGGCCGTGGGGTAGACTTTCTGGAGTCACGCCATTACTTGCCCGGTGATGATATTCGCAATATGGATTGGCGGGTAACCGCACGCACTGGCAAACCGCATACCAAAATATTTCAGGAAGAACGCGAACGCCCGGTAATTTTGGTAGTTGACCGCAACCCAAGTATGTTTTTTGCCACCAGAGGGCAGTTAAAAACCGTAATGGCAGCAAAGATAGCCACGGCTTTAGCCTGGACTGCGGCCCGCCGTGGCGACCGTAGTGGGGCGGTAATTTACGGTGGTGGGGTACATCATGAATTGCGCCCAAGAGGTGGCCGGCGTGGGGTTTTGCGGATGATTCAGCAGCTTGAGCGCTGGTGTAACCCGGGTAATTTACCGCAACAACGAGACCCTTTGGCAGCTTCGTTACAACGGCTTAGAAATGTGGTTCGCCCAGGCAGTCTGGTGGTGATTTTGAGCGATTTCTATCGCTTAGATGAGGATTGCAACCGACATATATCCCGCTTGTCTCAACATAATGATTTGGTGGGTTGCCAATTGCTGGATCCGCTAGAAATTGAAATGCCAGCAGGAGTATTCCCAGTTACTGATGGCGAAAACTCCCGCAGCCTGGATACACGCAACCGCCAGCTGCGCAGGAATATGCTGGTGCGTGAGCAACAACATCAGGCAGTGCCAGCTAATTTATTCAGAAAAAATGGCGCTCGCTGGATGCAGGTATTAACCACTGACGACCCATTATCGGCAATCGAACGAGGCCTGGGAATAAGCTTGCGTGGCTGAAACAGAAGACAATATTCTAAAGTTGTTAAAAGACATTCACCCTTCGGCGGCAGCTGAGTGGTGGCCGCCTGCAATTGGTTGGTGGCTACTGGCAGCAATACTGCTGGCTTTGGGTGTCTGGTTGCTCAGGAAGGCACTGGCTGCCTGGCGAAGGTATCGCTTTAGATTGCATACCGAGGCGGCCGTTAAGCATATCTTCAGTAGTTATTCGCAGCAGTCCCGCCAGCTTTTGGTGGAACTTAATCAGCTACTAAAGCGCTGGTTGGCGTATTTAGGGCAGTCTGGCGGCAACCTTACTGGCTCAGACTGGGCAGAGTTTCTACTAGATAGTAGTGTGACGCCATCAGTCGCTGAAAGGGTAGAGATTGAGTTGTTAACCAGTGCTCACTATCAGGCCGAAGTGCCCGAGCTCGATACCCAAATCTTGCGCGACTGGGCACTGCGTTGGGTTCGCCTGCAGGAGCGTCGGCATGGCTGAGTTTGTATTTGCCTGGCCATGGATGTTTGCATTGCTACCATTACCATGGCTGGTATGGCGCATATTGCCCAGAGCCAAAGCCAGATTGGGTGGTGCTGTGCGCGTGCCTTTTTACCACTGGTTAGGCGATAACAGTACGGCTGCTGGCGGTAGTTCGTGGGCTTTGCGAATATTGGCGGGGTTACTTTGGGTGCTGCTTCTGGCCGCTGCTGCCAGACCGCAATGGATCGATGAGCCGTTGAGGTACCCAATCAGCGGCCGTGATTTGCTGATGGCAGTTGATGTTTCCGGCAGTATGAGCACTCAGGATATGCAGCTAAATGGGCGCGTGGTAAATCGTTTGACTATGGTAAAAAGTGTGATGTCGGACTTTATTGAGCGCCGCCACGGTGACCGGGTAGGTTTGATTCTATTTGGCTCGCAAGCTTATATGCAAACCCCACTAACTTTTGATACCAAAACCACGGCACGCTTGATGGATGAGTCCGAAATTGGCCTGGCTGGGCGGGAAACTGCGATTGGTGATGCTATTGGCCTGGCGTTAAAACGCTTGCGTGATGATAGCGAGGCCGACAGGGTTTTGATTCTACTTACCGATGGTGCCAACACCGCAGGTGCGGTAGCGCCGATTCAGGCGGCGGAATATGCAGCCAAAGAAGGCCTAACTATATACACCATTGGCGTTGGCGCCGATGAGATGCTGGTGCGTGACTTGTTTGGTACACGGATGGTTAATCCGGCCACTGCTCTGGATGAAAAGAGCATGCAGATTATTGCCGGGAAAACCGGGGGCAGATATTTTCGCGCCCGTGATACCGCCGGATTGGAGAAAATTTATACCATTATTGATGAGCTGGAGCCGGTTAGCTCAGATGCGGTGGTGATTCGTCCGGTTTCAGAATGGTTCTGGATGCCCTTGATGGCCGCCACTATCCTTGGCTTGCTGGCTAGTTTATTAAATCTGTTACGGCATTCGGTGTTGTTCCAGCGCGGGGGTATGGGTTAGTGGAGTTGGCAAATTTACACTGGCTCCGGCCAGCCTGGTTGTGGTTATTGCCGTTAGTCTGGATAGCAGTAGTCATGATGTGGCGTCGGCATCAGCTTGGTGGTGACTGGGCTAAAGTAACTGACCCTCATTTGCTGAAGTTTCTCAGTGGCGCTGATGCTCAGCAGGGCAGCTATACCCGGCATGGATTTAGCCTATTGGTTGCCACTTGTTTGTCATTGGCATTAGTGGCATTGGCGGGGCCGGCCTGGGAAAAGTCGGCGGCGGGTAGCTTTAGTGCCCACCATGCCCGGGTGGTAGTATTGGACTTGTCCAGGTCAATGCTGGCGGAAGATATCAAACCAAATCGTAGCGCACAGTCGCAGTTTAAGTTAATGGACTTGTTAGATAAGGTGGAAGAAGGTCAGGTGGGCCTGGTTGCCTATGCCGGGCGAGCTTTTGTAATCGCTCCATTGAGTAGCGATATGGAAACTATTAAGAATCTGGTGCCGTCTTTGGCCCCTGATATTATGCCGGTATCCGGTAGTCGTACCGATGAGGCACTCTTGCTGGCGGCGGATTTAATCCGTCAGGCAGGTTTTACTGTTGGTAAGATAATTTTGATTGCAGACAGCGCCAATTCAAAGTCGGTTACTGTTGCTGCAGGCTTGTCAGATCAGGGTTTTAGTATTTCCGTATTGGGTATAGGCAGCGAGAAGGGTGCGCCAATCCCAAGCGGGCGTGGGTTTATTAAAGATAATACTGGCCAGATTGTGGTTAGTAGACTGGAGCGTAAGCGCCTGCAAGCTTTAGCTAAGGCCGGGGGCGGCCAGTTCTTTATGTTGCGGGCAGATAATTCTGAACTGGAAGAATTGCTGGCTGAGAATAAAGATGATTTTGTAGCCTCTCAAGGTGCTGATGCGGCCCTTGATACCCGCTGGCTGGACCAAGGCTATTGGCTACTACTGCTACTGCTGCCATTAAGTTTGCTACTGTTTCGGCGGGGCTGGATTTTTGTGCTGCCACTCTTTTTGTTGCCGTATATGGCAGACCCGCTAGAGGCTCAAACTGTAGCGGCAGAGGAACCGGAATTGACTGAGCAGCAGCTACCAACGACTGCTGGATTATTTTGGCAAAGCCTGTGGCTGAACCGTGATCAACGGGCAGAGCAGGCACTCCATAGCAAGACTTATGAGCGGGTACTTGAAGGTGAAGTCTCAGCGCGCTTCCGTGCTGAAGCGCTGTATCGTAGTGGCGCATATGCCGAGGCGGAGGAGCTTTGGCAGGGGCTGGAAAACTCAGCTACAGATACCCGGCAACAAGCGGATGCTGCTTATAATTTAGGCAATTCTCTGGCTGCTCAGAATCAACTGGACGATGCCATTGCAGCTTATGCCCGTAGCCTGGAGATAGATCCAGAGAACGAAGACGCTAAAGCTAACAAACAAATTTTGGAGCAGCTCAAAGAGCAACAAAACCAACAAGGCGACGAGCAGCAAAGTGACGAGGAAAACCAAGAGCAGGAACAGAGTCAAGACCAAGAGCAGCAGCAACAAGAACAAGAACAACAACAAAACCAGGAAGATCAAGAGCAGCAGAGTGAAGATGAATCCGCCGATGCTGCCGAGAATGAAGAAGAGTCAGCAGAGGCAGAAAAAGAACCACAGCCAGAGCCAGAGGCAGATCCAGGGCAGGCAGAGGAAGAGCCAGTAGAGTTGACCCAGGAAGAGCAATGGACTGAAGAAGACGAGCAAGCAAAAGAACAATGGTTACGCCGAATTCCAGATGACCCGGGCGGTCTGTTGCGGCGTAAGTTGAATCAAGAATATAAGCGCCGGGATCGCCAAGCAGAGACTAACCAGCCATGGTAAAAACTTATACAGCAACTATCTCAACTACTCATAAACTGCTTCTGGCAGCGTTGCTCTGGCTGTTTACGCAAGCAGCAATAGCAACTGTAAATGCGCATGTAGACCGCAACACTTTGCGTCTGGGCGAGACAGTTACACTGGTGTTGGAAGCCGCAGATACCGCACAAACTCTGGAGATAAATAGAGATTTATTAACGGCTGACTTTATACTTATTGATACCCGTAGCGAGTCAACGGTTAAATATGTTAATGGCCGACAGACTTCCAGTGTACGGGTTTTGTATGTACTGGAGCCTAGAAAAACCGGGGAGCTAACAATCCCGGCATTTAGTCTTGGGAGCGTGACCACCAAGGCGATAAATTTAACAGTTAACCCCGCCCCTGCTGAGATTGACGGTGAGCCACCAATGGTATTTGTGGAAGTGGGCCTGAGCGAAGGCCAGTCCTATGTGCATTCTCAACTGGTATTAACGGTGAAGCTTTACTACCGCTATAACTTGAGCGAGGCTAATTTAGCAGACCCACAAATAGACCATGCGGCGGTGATCAAGCTAGGTGAGAAGCCAATGAATGCAAATCGTCATGGGGTAAATTACCGTGCATTGGAGCGAGTGTATGCTGTTTTCCCGGAACGAAGTGGTGAATTGACAATTCCTCAATTAGAGTTCTGGGGGCGGGTAAACGACCCAGCAACCCGGCGTAGTGGAAGCTTGTTCTCGCCCTTAAATCGGGGTCGACGAGTGCGTGCAAGCAGCGAAGCTTTGCGGATTATAGTTGCCCCAAAACCGGCACAGTATCCAGAGACCGCAAGCTGGCTACCGGCGCAAGAACTGAGTCTAAACTCAGAGTTAAAAACTTCGGGTCACGAAATCCGGGTGGGCGAGCCGCTAACTCGGGTTGTTCAGATGCGGGCTACTGGCTTATTGGACACCATGTTGCCGGATATAAACTGGCCGGCCCTAGAGGGCGCGAGAGTTTACCCAGACACCCCTGAAACTATTGCCCGCTCAGCAAATAATTGGGTGACTAGCCTGAAAACCAGTGGTTTTGCTATTGTGCCAGAGCGTGAAGGTGAGCTTTTATTGCCAGAAATCAGCATTCCCTGGTGGGATGTCAAAGCAGATAAGTTGAAGTACGCAATTGTTCCAGCAGAAAGGGTGCAAGTCTTACCTGCCCGTGATGGCGTAGTTGCAGCTGCTCCTCCTCCTGTAACTACAGTAATACCACCGGTGGTTAATAATCCCGTTAACGAAGTTTCAGCGGCAGCTGTTAATAGTGGGGAAGTTGGTTTCTGGCGGACACTGGCAGTTGCTGGTTTTAGTCTGTGGCTGCTAACTATAGTTTTGTTTCTGGTGATGCGCAGAAATAGACAACACAAACCAAAGCGCGAGTCGTTGGAAGTAAGTCACGGCGATGCCTTTGCGGAGTTGGAGCGGGCCTGCAAACAAGGTAAAGAGAAGCTAGCGGTTACCGCATTGCGAAAGTTCTCCCAAAACGAGCTGGGTATAGCTGACGGACTTAGCGGACTGGCACAGTATTGTGCTGAAGATGGCTACACTACGCTTGCAGCTAGTATTAATGCTATGAATCGGGATCTATACTCAAGCCAGCTTGAAGCTCAGAGCTTATGGGATGGTAGGAATTTTGTGCAACAGCTAAAAGGCTGGTTAAAAGAGCGTGCCAAGAATTCAAGCCAGCAGCGAGATCAGAACTCGTTGCCGCCGTTTTATCCTGAATAATTAGCTGTTCGACAGCCTTACTCAGGCTCAATGATTGCGGCGGCGCCAGTAGTCAGCAATTCTGCGGCTGGTGAGCACCCTATATCCCAGCAGTGTCATTAGTATAAGCGCATAAACCAAGGCCTCAGTGGTATCCAGTTTAACTTGCCAGAAAAAATGCCAGACCCCGAGAATTGCTATTGGGTAAATCAGTCTATGTAATTTTTTCCAGTTCTTCCCTAGGCGCCGCATCCAGCCGTTGGTGGAAGTGATCGCCAGTGGTGTTAGCAATATTAAAGCCAGCATTCCAAGGGTTATATATGGTCTTTTAAGAATATCCTCGAGGATCATTGGCCAGTTTAGGCTTTGATCTAAAATTGCGTAGCTTAGAAAGTGCATGAGTATATAAAAGAAACTAAACAGGCCAAACATACGGCGCAGTTTGAGCAACCAAATTGGCCCGCCAAGTTTGCGTAAAGGCGTGATTGCCAGAGTAATGAGTAAGAATCGCAAACCCCAGATGCCAAGCTCATGTATTAGTTTTTCAACCGGGTTTGCCCCAAGGGATTGCCCAGCCAGCTCGAAAGTTGCCAATACCAATAGCACAAAAGGGATCAGGCAAGTGAGCAGCACCACTAGTTTGAGAGTGTTTGTTTTGGGCATTAATCAGTAATTACGGCGTAAATCCAGCCCGCTATACAAACTAGCGACTTCATCGCTATAGCCATTGAACATTAAAGTCGGCTGCTTGGCGGTAAACAAGCCTTTACCTATAGCTCTTTCCCGTGCTTGTGACCATCTTGGATGGTCTACCTCAGGGTTAACATTGGCGTAAAAACCATATTCTCGCGGAGCTGACATTTCCCATGAAGTGCGTGGCTGTTTTTTACTAAAGCTTATTTCTATAATCGACTTTATGCTTTTAAAGCCATATTTCCAGGGCACAACCAGGCGTAATGGCGCACCGTTCTGGTTGGGTAAAGTTTTACCATACAGCCCTACTGCCAAAATAGTAAGTGGATGCATAGCCTCGCTCATAGTCAGCCCTTCACGATATGGCCAGCGCAAAACCCTACGGCGTTGCCCGGGCATTTGCATAGGGTCGTGTAAGGTTTTAAACGCTACATATTTGGCCTTAGAGTTGGGTTTGAAGCGTTTCAATAAATCTGCCAATGAGAAGCCCACCCAGGGGACTACCATTGACCAGGCTTCCACACAGCGGAGTCGATAAATTCGGTCCTCAAGTTGATGCGGAGCCAGAATATCTTCCAGTAGATAGTCACCGGGTTTATCACATTCACCAGAGATAGTGACTTTCCAGGGGTCGGTTATCAGGCTGCTGGCATAACGCTCAGGGTCGTCTTTACCAAGGCCGAACTCATAAAAGTTATTGTAAGTTGTAATATCTTTCCAGCTGTTTGGCGTCTGTGAAGTGCTATATTTGCTGGCGATGGTATTCAGGTTTTTGATTTCTGCAGTAGCTCTATCTGGCAACCCGGTGAGCGTAGCGCCAAGGCTGGCCGCCCCGGTTAATTGCAGAAACTCCCGGCGCTTGAGATAAACACTTTCATCGGTGATTTCACTTGGCTTGATCTGGTTAGATTTCATTGTCTTTGGCCGTATAGTTGGTTTTCTCCAAGCAAGCGTGTCACAGTTTCAGAAGATCCCGTAAACTCGGACCGAGCTGGCGCGCCTGAAGTGCTTATAAAAGAGACAGGCTTAAGGGCAAATATCTTACATGTTTATAAGTTATATACAGGCTTATTAACGGGGCTGGCCCATAGCGGGTGTTATTGGGTAAAGAAGTCGAAAAAATTACCCAATTTACTGCTGCTGGTTCTGTAAAGTTCAGTGAAAGTACAGCGGCTACAGGTTACCGTGGTAAAGCGCTTGTTTTGTACATCGAAGATTTTAGCAAACATACCACCAGTAGCTCTAAATTGATCTGTTTCAAACTCGCGGTTGGCACATTTTGGGCATTGCCAGTTTTTGTTTTGCATTTTATTTCACCTTGTACACACGGGAATCAATGCCACTGTTAGTCAGCAGCTTACGCATGGTCTCGACTTCCTGGGCACTGTTATAGGGCCCGGCGCGTACGCGTTGCCAGCTGTTGCCATCGATACTAACTTTCTGGATATGTGCCTGAGCGCCAAGAAAGGCTAATTGAGCTTTCATTGCCTCGGCATCTTTGGGGTTGCGGAAAGAACCAACCTGGATGACAAAACCTTTGCCGGTTGGCGTGACCTTCGGGTCTGTGGATACTGGCTGGCTGGCCTCGCTTGCAGCCTGCTCGCGGATCTCACGCTCAGGCACTACTACCTCTACTTCTTCGAGCACTGTAAAGAAATCATAAGCAGGCTTTTTAGGTCGCTTGCCGGAACTGTCTTCGAGTAAACCCTGTTGGTCTATTTTGCTGGTTTGATTAGGGGTTGGCAGCGTTGGGTTATTTGCACTGTGCTTTGGTTGCGGTATATAGCCTTCAAGAACCGCCCAGGTGGAGGCTCCAAGACCAATTAGAATCCCGACCAATAGCCACAGCCACGCTGGCAGTGGTTTCTTTTTGCTGCTGGTTCTACGCCGAGTTTTTGCCATGTTCTGAGTGTACCATGAGATTGTTTTATTGTGAGTCCATTCTATCAGGTGCAGTGACCCCGATTATCCTCAGACCGTTACGAAACACTTGGCGAGTTGCATCAATTAGGGACAGTCTGGCATTTCGCAGGTTTTCATCCTCGACCATGAATTGATGGGCGTTGTAATAGGAGTGAAAGCCATTTGCCAAGTCCTGCAAGTAATAGGCGAGCATATGTGGTGAGCGCGAGCGTGCAGCTAGTTCAATAGTTTCCGGATAGCGGCTCAGTAAGCGGCAAAGGGCCACTTCGTGTTCTTGGGTCAATAGGTCAAGCGCTGCCTCGCCTATGGCACAGTTATAGCGAAGGTCCTTTTGCTCGGCCGCGTTGAAAACACTACAGATACGGGCATGCGCATATTGAATGTAGTACACCGGGTTATCGTTGCTATGTGATTTTGCCAAATCCAGGTCAAAATCCAGGTGCTGGTCGTGTGAGCGCATTATGTAGAAAAACCGAGCAGCATCATTGCCGACTTCTTCACAAAGCTGACGCAGAGTAACAAACTGACCAGAGCGGGTAGACATTTGTACTTTAGCTCCCTCGCGGTAGAGCACTGCAAACTGCACCAGAAGAATTTCCAATTTCTCCGGGTCTTCGGCAAGACCAATAGCGGCAGCTTTCAGGCGGGCTATATAGCCGTGATGGTCGGCCCCAAAAATGTAAATAGCCTTGTCGAAGTTGCGTTCCATCTTGTCCAGGAAGTAGGCGATATCTGAGGCAAAGTAAGTGCCGCGGCCGTTTTCACGAATAACTACACGATCCTTCTCATCACCTAAAGCGGATGCCTTGAACCAGATTGCGCCATCCTTTTCATATAAATGATTACCTTTCCTCAGGTAGCTTATGGCCCGATCTATGGCTCCGGATTTTTCTAATTCGCGTTCAGAAAACCAGAGGTCATAATTGACTCCAAACTGTGCCAGGTCTTCTTTGATGCCATCAAGAATAATAATCAGGGCGGTGCTAAATACTGTCTGAAAATTATTCTCGCCAATTAATTCCCGGCAACGGTTAATCATGGCATCAATGTATTTTTCCTTATTGCCACCGGCAGACTCATCGGCAGGCAGACCATCGAACACCTCAAAAGCCTTGAAGCGCATGCTATCGCCGTGTTCACTACGAACCTCACGGGCTATTTCGTAAACATATTCGCCCTGATAGCCATTATCAGGAAAATCCAGTTGTTCGCCGCAAAGCTCCAGATAGCGCAGCCAGACACTGGCTGCCAGAATGTCCATCTGGCGACCATTGTCGTTAACATAATATTCGCATTGAACATCATGCCCTGCAGTTTTTAATATTGCCGCCAGAGTAGCGCCATAAGCAGCCCCCCGCCCATGACCAACATGCAGGGGACCGGTTGGGTTAGCAGAAACAAATTCAACAGTTAGCCGCTCCAGAGAGTTCGGCTCGTTACAGCCAAAACTTTCCTTATCATGCAAGACATCTTTAACTACCATTAGGCGGGCATGCGGGGTAAGGGAGAAATTGATAAAACCTGGCCCAGCTATGGCGGTTTTTTCCAGATGCCTGGACTCCGGAATTCGTTTGATAATCATTGCGGCAATATCCCGCGGGGCTTTTTTTGCCACTTTAGCCAGAGTCATAGCAATATTACAGGCGAAGTCGCCATGTTCTGGATTCCGGGTACGCTCAAGGACTACCTTGGGCTCCAGGCTGTCGGGTAACTGTCCATCCCGCTGTAAATGGAGCAGGGATTGGCTGATTAATTCTTCAAGATGTGCGCGCACGGTTATTCCTTTATGGAGCTCTATATTGTTATACGCATATTTTAGCACTTACCCGCGTATCTTTGCGGCCTACAGGGGCAAGCAAAAGCTTATCCACAATTCCTGTGGATAACTCTGTGAATAAGATTAATTATCAGGCTTTCTGCGCTTGGGGCGGGGTGTGCTCTGCTAGAATGGTCAAAAATTGAGCATATTTAATTATCTTTTATTAATCATATAGATATGACAGTAAAGAGAGAGTATACGTATCAATACATGATCTAAGCGCTTGATTATTTCTATTTCTCGGTGGTGTGTATAAATTTTCCAATTACTGGCACGGTTTTTCTGCGAAGTGCCTATTAAAACCCTTACTGTATTTGGGGCGCGCCAAGAATTCATACTTAAAATAGTTAACGGGACAGTACTATCTTGGGCCACATATCTGGGTGCTGCTTAAATGGGTTATTATGAGCCTTAATAAAACTGATTTATGATCTCGATATGTTTATTTATAGACCACTACTAATAGGCTCCATGTTGCTGGTATTAAACATCACCCAGCTAGCAGCGAAACCGGTACACCAGTCTTTTACTTCTTCGAATGGGGTGGTAGAGGTTTGCCGGGCATTGCCACCGATTCCTGATGGTGAGTACAAATCTAAAGATAGCCAGAGCGAGTCTGAGTACTGCCAATATGATTTGTATTCAGGAAATGTGGCAATGTGCCCAAAAACTTGGAGTACAAGCCCAGGGACTATTTTCTATTCAACCGCTGGGGGTGAATTTGCAGGGCGGGCGGAAGCTTTCGAGCAGCAGTGGTGTAGTAACACCAAGTCTCGCAATTTACCGGCTGAGAAAGTGGTCAAGTTCAAGACCACTATGAATGGTCTTAAAACCAGCGCGACTTTTTCTCCAGCATCTTTACTGTATTACCATTTTTCTCGCTATTTTGACACGGTGGTTAAAATTCCGCCAAGCGTTTGGCGCAGTATCGACCGCAAGGAGCACCTACGCCGAGTCACGCGCAATGGAGTTAAATGGAGCTCGCACTCAAAAATGATTAATGCGGGCTGGGTAAAAATGGAGAAGGCTGAAGAAAATCCGGAATCCTACCGCCCCGCTGGGGAGTTATTTAGCCCCGATCGTAATACCATTTATGGGATTTTGATTAACTCACCTGGGAGTCGCTACGGGGTCGAGTTTAACGGCACCAGGGAGTCCGGCTGGGGTGTGGGGCAAAATCTAGATTTTCAGAAAACTCCGCCATATCTGGCTCTGAGCAGTTCGGAGCCGCTGCTGGAAGCAATTGCCAGTGGTCTGTCGCAGGCCAGTAAAAACAGTAAATTACGCAAGGCCATTGGTAAGGGTTTTTCTGAGCTACAGATGACATTTTGGATGCAGGAACTCACCGAAATTACTTTGCTTGACTTTATTTTCAGCCAGCAAGACCGCATCGGTAATATTGATTACCGCTGGTATTGGTATTGGCTTGAAGGTGGAGAGTTAAAACATCGCCTGTCAAAAAGCAGAACAGTGCCCGAGGAGTTGGCTGGGTTTAAGCCACAACGGCTCAAACGCACTTGGCTGAGTGATAATGATGCTGGTGGTAGAGTTGCTTATGTGAACTTTACCCGCAAGGCAAAAATGCTGGAAAAGCAGCGTCATTACAATCCTGACTTATACAGCAAACTTCAGTCCCTTGCTGCCGATTTTAGAGACCAAGGAGAGGTCTATCAGTACTTGGTCAGCAGTTTCGGCTTGAATACTAGGCAGCTAAAGCAGATTGTCAGTAATACCCAGACTGCGGCGGAAATATTGCGTGGAAACTGTGTGGCGGGTCAGTTGCGCTTTGACTTAGATGCCACAGCTTTTGCTGTGAGTGGTGCGGCAGTGGAGCGGCGAGTTAGTTGTGAATAAATTTCTGCGCTGTTACTGGCTTGCGCTACTATTATTGGTTAGTGCAACGGCCGAGGCTAGCAGTGTGCGACTGGTGGTTATCTCTGACTTAAATAGCAGTTATGGAAGTCTTACATACCCGCAAACTGTACCAGCAGCAATTAAGCGTATCCTTGAGCTAAAGCCGGACCTCGTATTGATTACTGGCGATATGGTAGCGGGTCAGCGTCCCTCGAAGCTTCTAAATGAGTTGGAGTTGACTGCAATGTGGGAGGTTTTTGAGCGTGTAGTAGCCAAACCATTACGCCAGGCTGGTATTCCGCTGCTGGCGGTAGCCGGGAATCACGATGCTTCAGCGGAACCGAAATTCAAGCGGGAGCGCAAGGCCTTCAACGACTACTGGCAATCACGCCAACCAAAGCTCCAGGCGGTTGCTAAAAATACCCCGCTACAATGGGCCTGGAAGCTTAATAATCTGACAGTTGTGGGCGTGGATGCCACCCAGCATGGGCCGCTAAGGCCAACGGCTCAGCGTGATTGGTTAGTGCAAGCTCTCAGGGGCCTTAAGCCTGCCACCAGCGAGGTTATTGTAGTCGCCGGCCATTTACCGATTTGGGCCTTTGCCAAGGGACGGGAAAGCGGTATATTGAAGGATCCAGAGCTAGAGTTATTACTTTTGGAAAACGGGGTAGATGCCTATATCAGCGGCCACCACCACGCTTTTTATCCAGCTATTCATAACGAGTTACTGCAGTTTTCTATGGGCGCATTGGGCAGTGGTCGGCGAGCTTTGATTGGCAGTCGCAAAAAAGCACCAGCAAGTTTTCTGTTGATGGATATTGCTGTTAATGGAGAGTTTAGTTATCACGCTCTGTGGGGCAAAGGTTTTCGCCAGCAAATTAAGGTGGAGCAACTGCCGAAAACCATTCGCAGTAATGAAGTTATGTTGCTCCGTGCGGGCGGTTAATCTTCTGTCGGTGGATCACCCCATTTGAGCAGATTATCCATAATTGACCAGCGGGTGACATGCGGTGTCGCCCCTTCTCCCAAAATCCAGTAGGTATAGGCATGCTGAACTGTGCCAGTGGCTTTTTTGGCTACCAGCCAACGACCGAGGGTGGCGGCAAAATCATGTTGTCCTTTAGCTACGGCAAAGCCTAGGGGCATTTTTTTACGGGTCATGCCAGCTGGGATTACAGTGGTGTAGTCCGGATAGAGCAGCGTCCAGGCGGTCCCAATTTCCACTTCAACTAAAAGCGCATCGTAGACACTGTCTTGTTGCTCGAAGAACTCGCGGAAATTAGTGATTTTAGTCCAGTTGACGGCATGTGTAGGATAGTTCCGGGTAACGGATTGCTTTATGTTTTCAACCGGCCCGGTATAGGCAATTGAGAGCTTGCCAACTTCGCGCAGTGACTCAATGCTATTAAATTCGCTTTTGCGATAGTCTAGCACTACAAGGCTGAGTTCTCCGTCAAGGTAGGCATCGGAAAGGTCCACAACTTTTAGCATTTCCATAGACAGAGGAATTGTGCCCATCAAATCGATTTCGCCACGGCTCAACTGTTCTGGCAGAGTCTCAAAGCTGGTTGGAACAAATTCCAGACTAACACCTAACTCCAAAGCCAGCTCAGAAACCAGCTCTACATCGAAGCCCACCAGTTGGTCGTGGTCGTTAAAGAAAGTAAATGGCAGGCGCTTATAGTCATAGCCAACCCTGAGAACGCCAGAGTCGGAAATTTGTTGCATCACATTGGTGTGTGGGTCGAGTATCCGTCGCGGTAGAGCTTCTGGCAGGCCACGAATAACCTTGGTCTCTACCAGCGAATCTTCCAAATTCATTGAAAGAATCATTTTGTCTTTGGTATAAGCGGTGTCGATACTGTAGGCAAGAAATACCTTGGTTAATAGTACCGAGGCAAACAAAATCACCAGGCTCACAAGCCCCAGCCGGAGTATCTTGAACATATTAAAGCGCAGGTGGCCGGTCAGGGCAGCAGTGCCGATTACCGAAAATGCCAGCAGGTTCATGGCCGAGACCATGGTATCGAACTTGCCGTTGATGATTCCGGTGGGGATATATAGCTGGAATAAATCCTGGGGTAATTTCTGGTGATCGAGCAGGAATGGTAGGGCAACTTGCGCCTTGGCGAAATAACTCGCCAATCCCGTCAGCAGAAACGATGGGTACTCATAGACTGCCATTGGCGTGCTCGACTGCCAGGCGACATATGGCACGAACAATAAAGAGAGTAACTTACCGGCATTTGGGAAGTTAAAAGTGACTGGTACGATTACTTCTGAGAGAGAATCTACATCATCTGACATCAGCCCGTAATCCCGATAAAGCTGGCGACTTGCCTCAATTAGCATTGGCAGGATAATAAATACATTTTGGGTAATGAAGGCAGTAATTAACGCATCTTTGGAATAGCGGAATATATCCCGGTACTTGAAGGGTGTAAGGGTGCTTATTAGCACCGGCATAACCCATAAAGACAGATATAGAGCAGCGACTATATATACTGCAAAATATACCTCTAACTTGCGAATATCTTCCAGAGTCATGGTCCCGGCGGCAACCGCAATAATTGCAAACACCCCAATTGGGGTAAGAGCAACCATGAATTTCGTGACTTTAGTCAAGGCATCAATTAGTACTCTGAAGCCATC